>JBIKPA010000219.1:0-4674 GCA_044357715.1 Microthrixaceae bacterium | reverse complement strand
TCGTACGCTGCTAGATGCCGAGGTTGTTGATCTTGTAGAGATGGAACTTCAGCGGCTTACCCCTGAACGGGCTGCTCGTGATGCAGATGAACTTCATGACGTATTGCGAGTGCTTGGTCCGCTCACGCAACTCGAACTAGCAGCCCGCGTTGGAGCAATCTCGGTTGTCACGCTTCAGCAGTGGCTTGATGGCCTTGTCAGGCACAAACGAGTCATCGAGGTGAGCATTGCGGGAGAACTTCGTTATGGCGCTGCAGAGGACGCAGCGCGTTTACGCGATGCGCTTGGGGTTGCGATTCCCATGGGCTTGCCGACGGCGTTTACTGAGTCGGCCTCAGAGCAAAGCGGCGAACGCCCGCTCAGAGACCTTGTGGAGCGCTTTGGTCGCACTCATGGGCCGTTCACGCAAGCTCAGCTTGCAACGCGTTTGGGGCTCTCTGCAGAGGTTGCTCGCCTTGCGCTAGCCGAGCTTGTTGGAACTCAGCGTGTTGTTTCTGGTGAGTTCCTTCCCGGCGGATCGGGGGTGGAGTTCTGCGATCCCGAGGTGCTTCGCAGATTGCGACGCCGTTCGCTTGCCGCGCTACGAAAAGAGGTTGAGCCAGTTGATGCAGCTGCTCTGGCGCGTTTCTTGCCTCGGTGGCAGGGCATTGGCTCGGGTCGCTCTGGAGTAGATGCGGTAGCAGATGCAGTTGGCCTGTTGCAGGGAGCAGCGCTGCCGGGATCCCTCCTCGAGGCAGATCTGCTGTGTCAACGCGTGCAGAACTACTCCGCAGCAGATCTGGATCTGCTCTGTTCTACTGGCGAAGTTGTTTGGCTCGGTGCGGGGGCAGTTGGGTCTCATGATGGCCGAGTGCGGTTGCTGTTTCGAGATCAGGTTGCACTCTTGACAAATCCGCCGCCCTCGCCAGAAGACTCAGCAACGGATGAGCCGCATCATCGAGTCCTGCGAGAGCAGTTGAGTAACAGCGGTGCCTCTTTTTGGGCCGACCTCATAGCGGCGGTTGCTGCCGCCTCGTTGCCCTATGACGAGCAAACGGTTCTTCAGGCGCTTTGGGACTTGGTCTGGGCTGGAGAGGTCACGAGTGATTCGCTCGCCCCGTTGCGTGCAAAAGTTCTTGGAGGGTCGGCTCGTGCAGCCACTCGTAGCGCCTCGCGGTCACTCTCTGGAGCGCGATCGCGGCGGGTAGGTGGCAGCACGGCTCGGCGATCCTCACGTGTCTCTCGGCTTGGTCCGCCAGCTGGTGCAGGCCGCTGGTCGTTGACGGCGCCACTGTTCTTGCCAGCACCTACCGCCACTGAGTTTGTTACTCAGCGAGCGTTACAGCTGCTTGAGCGTTACGGCGTACTCACCAGAGAGATGGCGCTCGCCGAAGGCATTGAGGGCGGGTTTGCGGGGGTCTACCCAGTGCTTAAGTTGCTTGAAGAGCGAGGCCAAGTGCGTCGCGGATATTTTGTGGATGGGCTTGGAGCGGCGCAATTCGCAAAACCCGGTGCGGTGGACTTATTGCGTTCGATGAGCCCGGACTCGCGTGAGCCACACAATGATGGTTTTGATTCTTGGGTGCTTGCAGCCACCGACCCTGCGCAGCCTTATGGTGCGGGTCTGCCTTGGCCGGCATCGACAGGTCGACCAGCTCGGGCGATTGGTGCCTATGTGGTGTTAGTGGACGGGTATGCGTGTGCATACCTTGAACGCGGCGGCAAGCGGCTCATCACCTTTGACGCAGCCGATGAGCATGAAGCTTGGGTGCAGATGCTCGCAGCCTTCGTCAGCCCCGCAAGTACGGGTGGTTCGACAAGTAGCAGTTCACGGATCCGTCGGCTACGCATCGAGAGCATTAACGGTGAGCCAGCGGCTGCCTCGCCTTGGGCCGAGGCGCTCCGCAGCGCCGGCTTTACAGAGGGGTATAAGGGCCTGAGCAAAGGGGCATAAGCTTGCTCAAGACTCACGATGGGCCACTCAGGGGGATTCGGTAATGTCAGAACGTCCACGCAGATTTGAAGGCAAAGTTGTGTTTATTACTGGCGCTGCTCGTGGTCAAGGCCGCTCCCATGCAGTGCGGTTTGCTCAAGAGGGAGCAAAAATCATTGGCGTGGATGTGTGTTCCGACTTGCCCGAGTGCTACTACCCACTAGCTACCGAGGCAGACCTTGCAGAGACGGTCAAGCTCGTTGAGTCTGCTGGTGGTGCAATGCACGCAGCGGTGGGCGATGTGCGAGACCTGACGCGCCTTCGTGAGGTTGTCAACGCTGGTCATGAACGCTTTGGTCGCCTTGATGTCATTGTGGCCAATGCCGGAACCTACTCGCCTAACCCCACACAGTTTCTGACCTCGGAGCAGTGGGATGAGACCATCGGGATCAACCTGACAGGCGTGTTCAACACAGTTCGCGCCGGCATGAAAAAGATCATTCAGCAAAATGAGGGCGGGGCAATTGTGATTACCTCGTCGACTGCTGGGCTGAAGGGATTTTATGGCTGCCCGGCATATAACGCCGCCAAGCACGGGGTGGTCGGGTTCATGCGCTCACTCGCACTTGAGCTGGCTCCAAATCAGATTCGGGTCAACACCATTCACCCCACCTCGGTTGCCACACCGATGATTCAGAACGATCTGTTTCCCAAGCTGGTGCGTATGGACCTAGAGAATCCAACGGTGGCTGATGCGGGTGAGTTTCTTCGTCCGCAACAGCCGATGGACATCCCTTGGGTAGAACCGGGTGATATCTCTGACGCGTTGCTCTGGCTCTGCTCTGATGAGGCCCGATACGTCACGGGGGTAACCCTGCCAGTAGATGCAGGAGCGCTGCTCAAGTAGGACAAGCGCAGCTAGTTCTGCTACAGATTCAAACTATGTCTACCAACCAGCTCACCACCGACCAGATGAAGGCCACCGTTGTTGCCTATGCGGCTGCGCATAGCGCAGGCGATATTGATGCCATCGCAGCGATCTTTGCCGAGGATGCCGTTGTAGCAGACCCAGTAGATCAGCCAGCCCACGTCGGCCGTGATGCAGTGCGCGAGTTCTTTGCTGGGACTCACGAGTTTGCAGATTCGCTTGAACTCATTGTGACCGGCCCAATCCGGGCAGTTGATCACTTTGCTGCTGTACCTCTGCGGGCAGTTACCTCTATGGGCGAAGCCAAGTTTGCAATAGACATCATTGATGTCTTCACCTTCAACGAGGACGGCCTTGTGACCGAAATGAAGGCCTACTGGACTGCAACTGACATTGCTCCGATTGACTGAGCTGACTCTTGGCTGGGTTGATAGTCGGTCTTGTTCTTGTAGTGATGGGCCTAGCAGAACTCTGGGTCTGTTGGCTTGGGTCGCAACGGAGATTGCCACCAAACGCAGCAGTTGGAATTCGTCTGCCGGCCACTCGCACATCTGAAGAAGCGTGGTACGTGGCTCATGAGTCAGCGGCTGGTCTGCTCGGCTTAGGCGGTGGCATAGCTGCTACTTGTGGAATAGCCGTACTGTTTACGGGATTTGATGTGGTTGGAGTCGCAGTGGCGGCACTTGGTTTTGTGGCACTGCTTGGTGCGACCTCGTTGGCCACTGTTGTTGCGCTGCGCTCAGTAAAAGACATCCCTGATCAGGACTTTGAGTAACTCATACTCGTTCTGCACTGCGCGCAGCTAGGCGCGACCGAGGATGCGATCCACTGAAATCTCTAAGGCCACGCGATCTTCTCGTTCTCCTGGTTGTTGGTAGCGATAGCTATATCCCTCTACTGCTTCCGCAACGCGTGCCGGGTCTTGAGTGGCTGTGATGGTGCCCTCAAGTGACAACCAGCGGCCTCCGTCTACTTGGCTTACGACTGCGCGTCCGCCGCGCTGTGCATTGCGCACTTTGACTGAGCCGGGAAAGGTAATGATGCGCACAAGGCGTGCATCAATATCGTAGGAAAATCCAACGGGGACCACATGTGGTGACCCATCGGCGCGCAAAGTGGTCAGCGTGGCTAGATGACGCTCTTGAAGAAACTCCCGGGTACTTGCGGGAAGATTTGCTGGGTCAACGGACATGGGTAGAACAACTCCTGAGTTCTGGGTGGCTCGCTACACCGATGACACTGCCTTGAGCACGTCAAGACGAGAGGCTCGCCAAGCTGGCCCAAGTGCTGCGAGTACTCCCGCCAGTGCAGCCACCAAGGTAATAATCACAAGTTGGCTCACGGGAAGGGTGTATTTGAAAATTCCGGGTGAGTCGGCCGAGATAACCACAGAGAGTGCAAACGAAAAGATGATGCCGATGATCAGCCCGATGGCTGTGCCGAACACAGCAATGATCATGGATTCACCAATGACTGTATGGCGGAGCTGCTTGCGAGACATACCGACAGCGCGCAGCAATCCAAGCTCTCGGGTGCGTTCAAGCACCGAAAGCGACAAGGTGTTGGCAATGCCGATCAACGCAATGATCACTGCTAGGCCCAACAGGCCGTACACCACGGCCAAGAACGTATCGAAGGGGGCCGTCTGAGCATCTGCGTACTCGCCAAGGTCTTGTACCGAGATTGCGGGGGAGTCTGCAACGATCGCATCAAGTTGCTTGCGAATTGCCGGCAAGTCAGCTCCCGGGTCTGCTTTGACGTACACAACGAAGTCGGTGTTGAACAAGGCAAGGGTGTTCGCCTCAAAGGTCTCAAGTGGTAACAGGTAGCTCCC
>JBIKPA010000217.1:0-4675 GCA_044357715.1 Microthrixaceae bacterium | reverse complement strand
AGCTCCGCGTTACAACAAGGACGCCGAGATACTAGAAGCAGTTGCGCCCAGTAGCGACTTTTTAGACGTTGACCTTGGATTTGCCCTTCCGCCTTGAGCGAAGAAACTCAATAGCAATCGGCAGAATCGATACGCCAACCACCATCAACAGAGCAATCTCAATGTTCTCTCGAACGATGGGAATGTTTCCTAAGAAGAACCCCAACAGGGTTACGCCCACACCCCAGAGAAGGCCACCGAGGATGTTGTAACGAACAAAAACTCGATACTCCATCTTGCCGGCACCAGCCACGATTGGGCAGAACGTACGAACCACAGGCACAAACCGGGCAAGCACAATTGCTTTCGGGCCGTGTACATCGAAGAAGCTCTGCGCTTTCTCTATGTGTTCATGCTTAAAGAACCTAGAATCTGGTCGCTTAAACAGCGCCGGCCCGGTTTTGTTGCCGAACGCGTACCCCACCTGATCTCCAGCAACGGCTGCTATGAATACCCCTATGAGCACCACCCAGATGTTTAGTTGGATGGCCTCGTCTCCAGCGGTCTGAACCAGTGTTCCCGCAGAGGCCATACCCGCAATAAACAACAACGAGTCGCCAGGCAAGAAGAACCCGATGAGCAATCCAGACTCCGCAAATACGATGGCGAAAAGCAAGATGTAGCCGCCACTACGGATGAGTTTTTCTGGGTCTAGCGCCTCTAGCAGCGCCCACATTGTAGCCAAGGTATTCACGATCTTGCAGGCTACAGCCTTGGCTAGGACTTAGGTACGGTACCTTCGAGCTCAAGCTTTGCCGAGGCCTGAGCAACGAGTTCCCGCGCTTCAGCCACTAGGGCGGCAAATCCGGCCAAGTCCGAAGCCTTCAGTCGTTCATCGGCTGCGCTGAACTTCTGATCGGCCTGAGCAATGAGTTCGGTCGCAGTGCGTTCTTGCCCTTCGGGAAGCGTGGTTGGAGTGCTGCTGGGATCGTTGCCAGAGGAGGGAACAGTGACCTGCGGAATCAGTGCCGCACCATCGGGCTTTGAGTCCAAAAGGTCTGCTAACGCTTGCTCAACACTGTCGCCAAACCCAACCGCATCGCCAGAGACCATCACAACCTTCTTCACGGTGAAGCGAGTGCTGTCTTCTTGGGCCACATAGATCGGTCGCATGTAGACCAGAGAATCACCTTGCGGCAGGATCAAGATGTTGCCGTAACGCATCGTTGACCCAATCTGACCTGTCAGCGTCTGGTACTCAGTGACCGGTCCGTAGGTAACCATTTTCCGGTTGGCTTGGACTGGCCCATCGACGCTGTTGTTGCGTTCAGTCTTGCCATCCTCTGAAGAGACCATCACGATTTCTTCGAGTTTGCCGTAGTTGTCAGGGTCGTTTCGAGCAATCATCACCGAAGTAAGGTTTCGGCCAGTTCCATCGCCGGAGGACAACACGAAGGGTCGGGTCAGAACGAACTGAGAAGTCTCTGCCGAGCCGATTTTGAGTTCTTGATAATAGGGATCAATCGCAGTTTGGGCCTCTGCTGATGCCCCCGAACTGGTATCGGCTTGAACTGCACCAGCACCACGATCAGAAGGCTGTTGTGCCACAACCCAGCGGTCACTGTTGTTAAAGAAAGTCGATGGGTCGGTTTGGTGGTAGCGGCCCCATGCAAATGTCTGCGTCTTAAACATGAACTCTGGATAGCGGAAGTGCTGCTTGACGTCTTCTGGGATTTCGGAGGTAAACAGGCCAGGGAAAGCCTTTGCGTAGGCCTGAATAATTGGGTCTGACTCGTCCCCGTACAACTTATCGGTCAAGTAGAGCGTCACAGTACCGTCATAGGAATCAACGAGGGCCTTGGCCGAATTGCGAATGTAGTTGAAGGTGCCAGATGTACCGGCCGAGACTTCAGCAGCATTCACAGTCTGCGCATACGGATATTTGCTCGTGGTGGTATACGCATCGACGAGGTACTGAACACGACCATCTCGAAGAATCGGATATGGGTCTTGATCAAGTTCTAAAAATGGTGCGATCTCTCGAACACGATCCACCACATCGCGGTAGTAGATCATCTTCGAGGAGTCAGTCACGCTGTCAGAAATGAGTGGCTCAATCTCCCCGAACCGAAGGGCAAAAGCGGCCCTGCGGATGGTGGAATTAACTGGAACACCATCTTTTCCGTTGTACTCAGTCGTGACGTTGTCTGAACTCAACTCCGTCTGCTTTGTTCCTGTGATGGCATAGCCAGACATGCCTTCGCCCACATAGATTTCTGGCTTGGTCAACTCGGGAACATCTGTTGATTCGGGTGGAATCCCCTGAAGAAGAAACTCAGGTTCACCGCGATCGTTTGCGGCGTTGGCAGGCGCAAGTGCCGCCGCGTATCCATGAGTAAACACTAAGTGCATCTTTTCCCATGTCGGGTTGGTCACTCCGTCTAGGTTCAACTCGCGAGCAGTGATCACTACCGGGGTGCGCTTGCCTTTGATGTCGTAGCGATCAACATCAACATCTAGAAACCGGTAGTACTCCCGCTCTACTTGAAGATCCTGAATTGTGGGTAACACAATCGTCGGATCCAACAGCCGGGCGTTGATCATGTTTGTGGTCTCCGACGCGGCTACTTCTGGGGTCAGAATGGGCTCGTAATCAAAGTCGACTTTGCCCACATCGCCCAAGGCCAGTGCCGTTCGTGTGGCGGTGATATTGCGCTCAATGTACGGCTTCTCTTTGGCTAGTTCGGCGGGTTCAACTTGGAACCGCTGAACAAATGATGGATAGATGCCGCCGGCGACAATTGCAATCAATGCCCACAGGCCCAAGATGATGACGGGCAAAGCCCATCCCTTTCTACGAATGTTGACCAACAACATGAGGCCGGCAAAAATTGAAATGAGAATCATCAATTGGATAGCTGGGAGCGAGGCCGAAATATCTGCATAGCCAGCGCCATCAAAGGATGACCCCGAGGATGTCAGCAACTCAAAGCGCTGCAACCAATAGTCGAGCGCCTTGGTGAATGCTGCAAGAGCGAGCAGCACCGAGAGCTGAGCCTTTGCCGGCTGACTGACGCGTTCACCGAGTGGCTGAACTCGAATTGCTCCGTTGAGGTAATGGACGACGGCCACAGCCAACGCAGTGACAATCAGGAAACCAAACATCCAGTCCACTACCGAAGAAAGGAAAGGCAGCTTGAATACGTAAAAACCGATGTCAACACCAAACTCAGGGTCATTAGCTGGGAAGGATCCCCCGAATCTAAATAGCAGCCACTCCTGCCATTGGGCTGATGCTCCGAACCCCGGAATAACTGCAATGAAAAATGCGACGACTAGCCACAAGACACGTTGGCGCCCTGCGACAAGCTCGCTATAGCGAGCTAGCAGCTCGTCTTCTGGCCCTGACAGGGCTTGATACTTGGGTGCTAAGCGATCTGCGATCAGGAGATTTCCCCAGAGCAGGACAAAGAAAACCAAGGTGGTCGCAGCTCCAAGGGTGATTTTGGCAGAGAGCAAGCGTCGCCAGACGCTCGACAAGTCGAGTTGGTCAAACCAAAGAAAGTCTGTCCAAAACGTGGCGACAGCCCGCATCGACAACGCCAAAACAACAACAACAACAAGGGAGACCGCTAGCAGGGCGCGGCCCCGATTCGAGCTTCGAACTTGTTTGGCTTGTCCCGGATCGCCGGTGGGCTGATCAGGCATGTCACTCGGAATGCGCACCGTTACAATCTACCGATGCGCCGGCAGAAGGATGCATCGGCAGCCCGGGTGTGCCGGTGGGGTGATGTCTCCGGTTGGGAAGGGGTCTCCACACGCAATAGCGCCCTCAAGGGCATTGTCCTCGCCATCTGCGCACGGCAAGCCGCCATGGTCTACTGCCCAACACCACGGAGTACCTGGTCCGGCGGCGAGCCGCTCACCTTGGGTAAACCCTGCAATGGCAAGGTCTCCGGCGAGTTCTGTCAGCGAGCCTGACCGCCAATCGCGATAGGTGGCACGAATCCGTTCCGCTCGTTCGCTGTTCTCTAGGCCAGCCTCATCACCATCTCTGAAGCTCCGCTCGAGGTGCGCTCGGTGAATTTCTAAGAACTGCTCAAGGTTCGAACGGAGGCGCTCCTCAATTTGATCATCCTCGCCAAAGAGCGAACCAGCAGTGACGCCCGATAGTTCTGCCCAAAATTCTGAACCGGCTGTCACTGCTTGCGTGAAGTCATCAAGCAATGAATCTGCAAACTTGGTCAGTACGCGATCCGGACTCTCTAACACCTTGGCAAAATCAGGCCGGGAAGTTTTGATTCGGCGCAGGTAGTCCAAGACCTCATTCTGTTCATCGGAGGCGAGTCTTCGGAGCGCCTTTGAGAGCTGCTTCTCTATTGGTAGCAGCAACTTGTCGCGGTGGTCCATAGATGCGTCACGCTGAATCTGCGATTCATCCTCGATAAGGCCCTGGGAGCGAATTCGTGCAAAAAGGTCATGCACAGTGGCGCCGCTATCGCTGGCTTCTTCCTCGCTCAGAGCCATCTCTTCCGGAGGATCCTGAACAAGTTCAAGAGACTCAACAACCTCGACTACTTCAACAGACTCAACTATCTCAACGACCTCACCAGAGTCAACAGACTCCACTATCTCAACGACCTCAACAGACTCAACGATCTCAACAACCTCACCAGAGTCAACGACCTCAACAGAC
>JBIKPA010000218.1:0-4675 GCA_044357715.1 Microthrixaceae bacterium | reverse complement strand
GCCCTCAAGCGCATCTACGTCGTAGACCACTTGCGTGCGCTTATCGCCCACAAACTGGTTGTGCTCAAACTTCACTGGACGTTCCATACTTATTCTCCTGAACATTTACCGTTTCGCCTTATCGTACGGGGAATCAGAGACAGCGCGCTCAGTCTCTCTGTTTAAGCAGATGGATCAGGTGGAAGATCGACTATCGGGCCGAACGCCCCAATCGCCCGGTAGTAGTCAGATTCCGAATCCAGTATTTGCAGAACCTGCTCATCGCTCAATTGCAGTTCTGACTCACTTACCTTGCCGAGCACATAGGCCACAGGTTCGTCATCAGGCACGACCACTAAGGCAGATCCCATGTCATCTGCCGTTGCGAGCGAAGCAACGCCCTTCTCTGCGAGGTAATCGCAGTGGAACAGCAACACAGCGCGAACCTCTTCGTAACTCACCACCGAGGCGACATCTTGTGGAAGTAGATCAGCCACAAATTCCACGGCCTCCTCAATGTCGTAGACGCTGCGACGCGGTCGACGAGCGAGAGAGCCGGTCACCATCCCAATGGAAACCGTGGCAATCAAAAACGTGCACAAGATTCCCAGAGCAATCCACAACCACATGGGCCATACATTACTTCGGAGCCAACAGGCCTAGTTCAGCAGCACCCTAGAAGAACGAGACCCGCCGCAAGACTTCGACATATGCAGACAGGGGCGCAACCTCCAGATCATCAAGTTTACCGCCGTCGTCCCAGCCTCTCAGCCGAACAGCCGAAGCACTTGCAGGGTTTCTTTCGAAGACTCTCACTTCTGTCACACTCATCGGCCCGCCTTGCAGTTTTAAGCTGCGAACAGAGCCAGCTGAAAGGCCCGCTACGTACTCGGAGTCCATAGCGCAGAGGTAGCGCTTTGCTCGAACATGGAGTGCAATCGGGCCTGTGACTGCAGGAGGGAAGAGACCTGCCAAGTAGCGGGCACCAACGGCTTCATGAGTGAGGTCCTCCGCCGGGACTGCTGACTCGCCCTCTGCCCGACCCGCTTGAATTGCGAGCAGATGGCCCACGTCATGAAGCAGGGCTGCCACAACGAGTTCTTCAGATGCAGCCTCATGAGCAGCTAACGCAGCAGTTTGGAGCGCATGATCAAGCTGCGCTAGTTCCTCGTCGTATGTAAAGGTTCCAAACTCTTCATACAGAGCAAGAACATGCTCAATGCTTGCAGCGCTCTCTGGCCGTGGAAGCTCCGAGGGGTGCACATAGTCGGCGCTCACTGCACTGACCGGCCTTGGAAGTCCCCGATCAAAGAGACTCGCACGCGACCCTCGGCACCTTCCCCAGCAGCAAACTCGGCAAGCTTGTGCTCGTAGTACTCGCTTCTCAAATCGCCTTCAGACAAGGCGTTATAGGTGGGGTACAAAGCGCGCCGAGCGACTTTGGAGTTGTTTGCGCCGCTGCGGTGAGGCGTTCGGGAATGGAACCATAAGGTCTGGCCTGCTTTGACTTCTACAAGGTCCCACTCGAGGGAGTCAACGACTTCTTGGGCGATACACCCTGAGTCATCGGTTACCAGGACGCTCTGATGGTGTCCTGAAACCACCTCTAAGCACCCGTTGTCGGAGGTTGAGTCATCAATGGCAACCATGCATGAAACATGAGAGTCGATGAACGGATACGCAGGTGCATCCTGGTGCGGGGAGTAGCCGGCACCGCCCGACAGTTTGTAGTTGACCTTCTCTTTGTACAACGACGCTGGCGAGCCAATAAGTGCCGACGCAACCTCAATCAACGCTCCCGTGGTGAGCAACTCACGAAGGCCCTCGTGAAAAGGAATCAGATTCTCACTTCGACAGAGCTTGGGTCCTTCGTCGGTGAGTTCGTAATGGTGCATCCACCCATCGCCCCCAGCGGGCCACTGAGCGATTTCGTCCACCCATGAGCGCAACTGCTCAAGACCATGCGCATCGAGCGTCTCGGTCAGCAACCAACCAGTGGCCCTAAAATGTTCAAGATCATCAGGGCTCACAGCAGTCTCTGCAGAAAGCGTTCGCTGGTTGTCGCTGCTCGGTTGTGTCACAGCCCAGATGCTAGGTCTAGCGAAGTGGCCCTGCACAGAACTCCGCGACTCATCAGAACCTCAGCCATGTCGCCGATGCAGCAGAGCCTGCAAAGAAATGCCACCCTAATGAAATGAAAAATCTGGCTTGGACGGTGTCCGACATGGGCGACCAACACGATCGAACAGTGCTCATCACCGGAGCAAACAGTGGGCTAGGCCTTGCTTCGGCTCTTGCCTTCGCCCAATCCGGAGCTCGGGTCCTGCTGGCCTGCCGCAGCCCCGAACGCGGTGGCGCCGCTCTTGAACAAGTACGAGCGGTTGCAACCGGCAATGCACCGCAGCTCATCGAACTTGATCTGGCAGATCTTGCGTCGGTGAAACAAGCCAGCGAACAAGTGGGGGATGTGGCTAGCAGCCTAGATGTGCTGATGAACAACGCCGGGGTAATGGCGCTGCCATTGCGCCGAACAGCGCAGGGCCATGAGATGCAATTTGGCACGAATCACCTCGGGCACTTCGCTCTAACTGCGCGGTTGTTGCCCCTCTTACTCGCAGCACCCGACGCACGAGTCGTGACCACCTCCTCGGGGGCGCACCGGCTCGGAAAGATGCGCTGGCAGGATCTTGATTGGCACAGCGGGTATCAGAAGTGGGCAGCGTACGGGCAGTCCAAGCTGGCAAATCTGATGTTCTGCTTTGAACTTCAACGACAGGCGGTCGCTGCGAAGGTGAAGCTGAGCTCACTAGCGGCGCACCCTGGGTATGCCTCCACTCACCTGCAAGCAGCTGGGCCCGAACTCTCTGGCCAAGCACTCATGGGTCGCTTCATGGATGTGGCAAATAGCGTCTTCGCTCAATCAGCCGAGCAAGGGGCGTTACCTCAACTCTTTGCTGCAACAAGCAGCGAAGCAGTTGGAGGCTGCTACTACGGACCAAGCGGTCTTGGCGAGATGCGTGGCGCTCCACGCCTGGTACAAACAACATCCTCGGCACTCAAGCGCGATGAGTGGGAAAGATTATGGTCGGTTTCTTCTGAGCTCACGGAGCTGAGCTTTGATTGGCCAAACTAGGTTCTCTGACTGACGAACAGCGGCCAGATGCGAGTCAATCCATCAGCGCTGTCGGCGATCGTTGCGATTTTGGGCTACACGGCTGTGGTGTTCTTCGCTTTTGCTATCGGGCTGACCAATGAGCACTCAGCTGCGCTGACCAATGAGCACTCAGCTGCGCTGACCAATGAGCACTCAGCTGCGCTGACCAATGAGCACTCAGCTGCGCTGACCAATGAGCACTCAGCTGCGCTGACCAATGAGCAGGGCATGCGGGTGCACGTAGTGGCGATCAAGGGCATACATGGTGACCTCTAAACCAGCTGCCTGCATCACGGCTCTTATGTCATCAAGTGGAACAAGTCGAACTGTTTCACCCTCTGTAACCCGCGTGAGCTTGGTGGAAATCAGTTCTTGGGTTGCACACCATGCCGACTTCACTCGCAAAGAGGTATCCATCTCTTTGATGATGAGTCGGCCCCCGGGTTGCACTGCACGCGCGGCGGTTGCGACAAGGTCGAGCGCCGCAGCAATTCCCAGCAGATATAACACGTCAATGATCACGACAGCCGAGAAGGCGTGAGTACTTGTGGGCCGCCAGTCAGGTTCGACTTGTTGAAACTCGACTCGCTCACCGTCCAAGCCTGCTGCAATCGCAGCACGGCGCGCCTCAACAAGTTTCGCCCCGTCGATATCTGTGCCAATCACTCGTCGCTGAGGGTTCGCTAATGCCGCCGTTAGTGAAAACAGTCCGTGACCGCATCCAATCTCGAGCACCTCGCCAGAGGCCGGCAGAACTTGTTCCACCGCACCCATGGGAAGCGAAGCCCACCGCACCATGGTGTGGGCCCTTGTCGACCAGGGCTCCGACTGATACGCCGCAACAATCCCCGCCGGACGATGCCAGCGAGTGCCCTTGTCCGCAACGGCGGGTACTTCCGGCGTGCTGGCCGAACTTGGGCTGCTCATGCGAGCCGACCCGTCATGGCAGATCTCCGAAGGTTCCCAGTTCTAGCCCTGCAGCGGTGATCCGACTTCGTACTGCATCACTTCGCAACCCTGCTGCTTCCTCAGCCCAGTGATACGACCAGTCATAACGGTAGCGGTCGTCGTCGTGCACAGCCCCTGGATGGCATCCAATCTCTACCGAGCGACTCTTTGGAGGAATTGCGTCAATCAGTTTCAGCAACTCTGGCTCAGTCAGCGAGCCTGAATGCGAGAACCCGGCAAAGCTCTGTGTGGTGAGTAGACCAGCTCGGCCTGCGCGAGCGGCTGCCAGCTTGCCGAGTACCGACACTGGCCCAAGCCCTTTCGATCGCGTGGAACGAACGGCTTTCACATCGGCAACCTTGGCTAGTCGCTCAATGACAGGCCAGAGCGTGGGCCACTCATGAAGGTGTTGATGCGAGTCCAGATGCGTCAGGGGAACTCCTTCCGCCTGCACCGCATGAATCTGCGCTGTGAGTTCACGCTCAACATCAGCAGGGTTGATCCGACCGCGCATTGCCGCAACGGCGAACTGCTTCCATGAGAGATAAAATCTGCCCTGAGCATCGACCAGACTTGGCACTTCGGCGGCGGTGA
>JBIKPA010000039.1:0-15863 GCA_044357715.1 Microthrixaceae bacterium | reverse complement strand
AGTGCAGGCTCGGCGTGATCGCTCATTGAATGAGTTGCTTGACGAGTGGGAGAACAGCGCACCACAGCTTGAAGACCTCCTGATGCCAATCGCCGATCAGATCGATCCGCGGATGGTCATTGACCTCTGGACCCACGAACAAGACGTGCGCGGCACCCTCGCAATGAGTGGCGGTGATCAGGGCGAAACCTTGGATTGGATTGTTGAACTAATTGTCAGCGGCTGGGAGAAGAAGCTGAAGGACTCCAACCTCAACCCACTGCGAATAGAGGTCGTTTCATCTCGTGACAAGTTCCGCGGCCAGACAACACAGAGCCCGGAGGCAAACCCTGGAGGCCTACTGCGACTTGCCCCCTATGAAGTTGCCCGGGTCGCCCTGGGGCGGCGTAGTCGTCAGCAGATCCTGAACTACGAATGGTCCTCGGTAGAGACTCCCTCGGCCTACATTGACCTGCTTGTTGCGTTCACTCCGGCACGCGAAGACATCGTTGATGCCTAGCGGTCAGGGCGCTTTTCGCTCAGGTACTACTCGCGCAATCACGCTAGCCCCGCGCTAGCAAGAACCAACTCGCCATTCCAACACCTGAAACGCCCCGAGGCCTGCCGGATCAAGTAGAGCTTCCGCCTCAATGACGCGGCTGCGACCTCGGACTGCAGCAATGCTGCCCTTACTTGCACCGTCTTTCCAGATCTGCCGGCCTTCCCTGACGAGATCTTCAATCCCCCAGCGCTTCAACCAATCTGCCTGAGTTGCCTGAGCGGTGACAGGGGCAACCCTTTGAAGCTGATCAACTGCAAGTTCGCAGGTGATGTCTTGGGTTCCCGGGCGCTTCAGCGGAGGCTGACCGCGTTCTTGTGCGCGATACGTGCGCAACCACTCGCTGTATGGGCGTTCGGATAGCGCTTCGGAACTAGCGCAGTAATCAATCACCAGCACAGAACCTGCCCGGAGCAGCGATCGGGCCTGATGTAGCCAATCAGCCGCCAAGGCCTGCAGTGGGATTCGAACCCCCTGCGCGGCCTGAGGCAGAAGTTCATCTGCGAGCCGAGCCGTAGCCGGATCCGCAGGAACAAGCAGCTCAACGAATTCTGTCTCTTCAAGTGTGACTCGGAGTTCCAACCAAGCAGTTTGATCTCGCTGCAAAATACGAACGGGAATATTATCCAGAAGTTCGTTTGCAATGACTACTCCAGTCACGGCCTCTGCAGGCAGATCTTCAAGCGAACAAAACAACGGCCCCGAAGACTGCTGAACCGCAAGAGACTCCGCATCTTCACCTGCTGCTGGACCAAAAACCTCATTGGGCTCCACCAGCCGAAGGTGCTCCCGTTGGCGTAGTCGAAGAGATTCCGAACGTTCAACGAGTACATAACGCAGCGCAGCCGCGCATGCGGGTTCAGCTGCGCGAACGGCCAGGGCTAGTGCACCTCGACCTGCAGCGGCCTCGACCACAACAAACGGGTCGGGGCAGCCAAGTTCTCGCCATCGGGCATCCAAGTACTGCGCCATGACTGCGCCAAAGAGCGGGCCTACCTCTGGGCTCGTCAGAAAGTCGGCACCAGAGCGGCCTGCTCCGCCTGAGGTAGAAAAGAACCCATCGGAGCGGTGATACAGCGCAAGTTCCATGTACTCATCAAAGCGAATCGATCCATTGCGCAAAATCTGCTCGTTGAGTTGGTCAAAAAGCGTTCTGGCCGGTGCGACCACTACGCAGCCCTAGCGGCCGAGGGCTGCAGCTACAGGGCTGAAATCGCTGATATTCGTGAGGAGTCCGGGCAACACGCCGAACAGCACCGTGGCGACCACTGCAATTCCCATGGCACCGATCAAGCTAAACGGAATCTTGATAGGAGTGGTATCTCCGTCTGGTGCTTCGTCAAACCACATGGTCTTCGCCACGTTGAGGTAGTAGTACGCAGCTACGACCGTGTTGATTGCCATGATGATTGCAAGCGCATAGCCAAGGGCTGTGTTGCCGCCAATGAGGGCCTGCCAGATGCCGAACTTGGCGTACCAGCCACCGAAGGGTGGAATGCCAGCGAGCGACGCCAAGAAAATGGTCATCGCTACGGTCAGGCCCGGCATGTAGCTAAAGAGACCACCCAAAGAGGTGATTTCGGCCGAGCGGGTTTTGCGAGAGATTGCGATGATGACTGCGAACGCACCCAAGTTCATGGCCGCATAAATCACTAGGTAGATCACGATGGAAGAAAGTGCCTGCTCGCGATTTGTCTCAATCACGGCGAAGGGTGCCAGCATGAACCCTGCCTGGGCAATACCTGAGTAGGCCAACATGCGCACCACGTTGGTCTGCTTCAGAGCAATCAGGTTGCCCACTGTCATTGAGAGAATTGCGAGCACCGCAAATACGGGTTGGATGATGTCGGGTCGTGCAGCGAAGCAGTAGAAGACAATCTGAATGAGGGCAACAAAACCAGCGGTTTTTGAAGCAACAGCCAAAAATGCGGTTACTGGCGTGGGGGCACCCTCGTAGGTGTCTGGAGCCCAAGTGTGAAATGGCACTGCCGAGACCTTGAAGGCAAAGCCGATGATCACAAAGATCATCGCCAAGGTAACAATCGGGGCGCCGCGGCCATCGCCGATGCGCATCAAGTTTTCGGCAATCACATCTAGGCGAGTTGAGCGCCCGACCCCGTAAATCAGGGACATTCCGTAGAGCAAGACGGCCGAGGCGAACACGCCCATCAGGTAATACTTCATGCCTGCCTCGTTGGACTTTTCATCACCCTTGCGCCACGCAGCAAGCATGTAAGCCGGAATCGACAACAACTCGAGTGCAACAAAGATCATCAGCAGGTCTCGAGCCGAACACATCACTAGCATTCCCAATACTGCTGCCACGATCAGCGAGTAATACTCGCTCTCCCAGTAGTCGCCGTCGGCTACGTAATTCGTAGACATCAGTACCACCATGTAGGCAGAGACTAAGAACAGCGCCTTGAGCAGCAAAGACATGGAATCAACAACGTAGGAGCCACCAAAGAGCACCCGCGTGCTGCCGTCAACAGCCAAGGTGATCACCGGAATTAGAGCTCCGAGCAACACCAAGCTGGCCAAAGTCGGCATGAATGGTTTGGCCTTCTCTAACTTGACCGAATCAAGGAGGATGAGAACCAAACTCCCAACCAGAATCACCATCTCGGGAGCGAGGGCATGCCAGTCAATGATGGGCGAAACAAAGTCCGCTTCTGGAAGGAGCTGCAAGAGTGTGGCGATCACAGAGGATCAGCCCCCGACCGATCGGGCAATGACCTCAACGGCTGGGCCAGCGACGTTGAAGATCAGCCCTGGGAAGAAGCCAAGGATCACGATGCCGGCCAGAATGGGCGACCATGCAATCCACTCAAACTTGTTCATATCAGTGATGTTGGGGTCATTCGCAAACTCCTCGCTTGGAGTCCCAAACGCCGTGCGCTGATACAGCCAAAGCAAGTAGCCGGCCGCTAGCACGGTACCCACAGCTGCTATCACCATGAGTGTGCGGAACAGGGCTACGTTCAGCCCAACTGCAGGATCATAGGCTGCAAGGATTGCGGGGAACTCGCCCCAGAAGCCTGCCAAGCCCGGAAGCCCCAGAGACGCCATGGTTGCGATTCCAAGAATCCAGCCCATCTTTGGTGCAGAGACCAGCAGCCCACCAAGACGCTTGATATCGAGCGTGTGATACCGCTCCTTGACTGATCCGGCGATGAAGAACAACAGCCCAGTAATCAAACCGTGAGCCACCATCCCAAACACCGCAGCGTTCAAACCAAAGGCTGTCAGTGTTGAGATACCGAGCATGGTGTAGCCCATATGCGAAACCGAAGAGAAAGCAATGAGGCGCTTCATGTCAGTTTGCGCCAAGCAGCCGAGGGCACCGTAGATAATGCCAATCACCGCCAAGATTCCAATGATCGGTGCCCAGGCTCGAGCAGCGACAGGAAGAATCGGAATGGCGATTCGAATAAAGCCGTAGGTGCCTAGCTTCAGCAAGACCGCCGCAAGAATGACCGAGCCTTGAGTTGGGGCCTGAGTGTGAGCGTCGGGCAACCACGTGTGGAAGGGGAACATCGGCACCTTGATTCCGAAGCCCAAGAACATGCCACCAAAGATGACAATGGCCGTGGTCTTTGCAATTCCTGCCGCCCCAGAATAGGTGAGTGCTTGCATGCCAAAGCTGCGTAACGGGTCGCCTGCCTGTAGGTCTGCGTAGCTACCACCCAAGGCACGCAATTGTTCAAGCGCAATTCCAGATGGCGCCTTCGCCAAGAAGTACAGCGCAACGAAGGCCACAATCATGAAGGCAGAACCGAACAGCGTGTAGAGGAAGAACTTGATGGAGGCGTATCGGCGCTGTTCTCCACCCCAGACTCCAATAAGGAAGTACATCGGTAGCAAGGTGACCTCAAAGAACACGAAGAACAGAATCAAGTCCTGAGCAAGGAACGACCCAATCATTGCGGTCTCTAGGACCAGCATGAGGGTAAAGAACGCCTTTGGGTTACCTGGGTTTGGAACGTGTTGCCAGCTATAGATCACCACTAGCGGAACGATGAACAAGGTCAGCGCCAGCAGCGGCAGCGAGAGCCCATCAAGGCCCAAGATGAAGTTGCTGTTGATCAACTCAATCCAGTTCTTGTTGACCATGAACTGCAGATTCTCTGAATCGCCGTAATCGAAGTTGAGCATCAACAAGAGGCCCATAGCAGCCGCCGCTAACGGTGCGCCTAAGGCAACAAGTTTGATGGCACCCTCGGATTGTTTGGGTATCGCCATCATCACTAGCGCGCCTACCAACGGCAGGAAAATAGTGAGGACTAGACCCCAGTTGTTTAAGAAATTCATCATCGGATTCGGCTCTCCCTGTCGTTCATCAGCCGATTACCACCACGAACACGCCGGCCAAAATTGCTACAGCGGCGAAGAACAGTGCTGCGTACTGCTGGATCCGTCCGGTCTGCGTGAGACGCATCATTGCGCCAACACCACTCGCAGATGACCCGGCGCCATTGACGGCGCCGTCGACGACCTTTTGGTCGACGTTCTTATACACCCAATTGCCCGAACCAACTGCGGTCTTACCGACCAAGTTCACGGTGCCATCAATGGCGTTGGTGCTGAACCAATTGGCTGCCCGGGCGAGCGGGCCTTTCACAAATCCTGCGATGACCGTGGTGTACAGCCAATCGAAGTAGTACTTATTGACCAGAATGTTCTTAAAGAAGGCCGCAACCTTGTTACGTTCCGCCAGACCATGCAGACCGGCGAAGGCATTCTTGAAGAAGTAGAGATACGCCAAACCAATGCCGGAAAGCCCAACCACAACCGAAACAACAGCGAGTACAGGGTTGAAGCCTGCGTGCGTGATGGCCGGGAAGTAGAGCCCCACTGGTTCTACATAGTGTTCAAAGCGGGTTTGAGCCCCCTCGGGTAAGAAATCGAAGGCTGCAGGAAGGTTGAAGATACCTGCAATTGCTCCAAGCGAAGCCAGGATGATGAGCGGGGTCGTAATTCTTGGCCCTGACTCATGGGGGGTTCCATGACCGCGGTATTCGCCGTAGAACGCGTACCAGATTGTTCGGGTCATATAGGCCGCAGTACAGAAAGCTGCAAGCAGCAACATCACCAGCATGGCGTGGTATTCACCATTGGCTCCTGCAGTTCCGGGGAATGATCCAGTACCGGCAAGGATCTCATCTTTCGACCAGAACCCCGAGAGCGGGAACACGCCCGCTAGCGCTGCAGTAGCAACTAGGTATGTCCAGAACGTCTTCGGCATGATCTTTCGCAGACCGCCCATATCGTCGACCATGTTGAAGCTGTGATGGCATGCGTGGCTGAGCGAGCCAGCGCCAAGGAACAAACAAGCCTTGAAGAACGCGTGGGTAAACAAGTGGAAGAGCGCCGCAGTCCATGCACCAACTCCCAAAGCCGTGACCATAAACCCAAGCTGCGAGACCGTCGAGTAGGCCAACACCTTCTTGATGTCCTTCTGCACGAAAGCCAGCAAGGCTCCGAACAGTGCGGTGATTGCACCGATCATCGACAACGCATTCACCGAGGAGCCCGAAATTGACAGCCCCTCAAAGAACACTGGGTACAGCCGAGCCACCATATAGACCCCTGCTACCACCATGGTGGCTGCGTGAATTAGCGCAGAGACTGGGGTAGGGCCAGCCATGGCATCGGGAAGCCAAGTATGCAGAATGAACTGCCCAGACTTTGACATCACTGCAGTGATCAAGCACAACGACCCGACTAGCAAAAGCGTATGAGATATTTCGCCCTCATTCGCCAAAATGTTGAGATCCATGATGGAGAAAGATTTGCCAGCGGCGAAATACAAAACAATCACGCCCACTAGAAGCCCGATATCTCCAACTCGGTTTGTCAGGAAGGCCTTCAGCGCAGCATCGGAATTGGGTTTCTCTTCCCACCAATGGCCGATCAGCGCAAAGGAGCAGACGCCAACCAACTCCCATCCAACAATCATCTGCAAAGTGTTCTCGCTAAGGACGAAGAACAACATTGAAGCGGTGAACAGGCTCAGGAAGGCGAAGTAGTGGGTATAGCGACGATCGCCGTGCACGTAGTCGGTGCTGAACACGTGAACTAGCAACGATATGAGGGTGACTACAACAAGCAGCAGGACTGACTGCCCATCCACCAAAGTTCCGATAGAAATCGTCTGGTCGCCATTTTGGAACCAATTCACGCAAGAAACAACGGGCCGGGTGGCTACTTCTTCGTGGCCACCTTTTTCGGCAACAGCAGTAGTCGCAGCAACAGGAGCAGCGGACTCGCCTAGCGGAGCAGACGTAGCGGCAGAGGCACCCTCTTTACTGTGACCCTCTGCGTCTTTGCTGTGACCTTCGCCCTTTTTGCCCTCGGTATGCTCAGCAGCTTCGCCCGCTGCTGCGGCTTCTGCGGCCACGCTTGAACAGCTTGGATCAACATTTGCGAGCGCAGCGCCCTCGGCAGCGGCCCCATGGCCCTCCGGGTTGTCATTACTCCAAGCAATCCAATTGCCTGCGGTAAGTAAGGCCAGCACAAATGCGGCACCCACAAAGACAATGCCAATCTCGGCACCCTTCTTGGGCATCTTCTTGCCGAAGAACAAGATGAGCAAGAACGACAGCGCCATGAGCGCTGGGATAATCCAAACGTGTGTGAAGAACCACATAGCGCTCAGCCCTTCAGCTCGTCGAGCTCGTCGATATCAACCGAGCGTTGGTTCCGATAAATCAGCAACACAATTGCCAAGCCAACGCCAACTTCGGCAGCGGCAATCGCAATGGTGAACAGCGCAAATACCTGCCCGGAAGTTCCCCAGTAGGTACTGAAAACAATCAGGTTGATATTCACAGCGTTCAGTACAAGCTCGATTGACATCAAGACAAGCACGCCATTTTTGCGAACGATCACACCATAGACACCAATGGTGAACAAAATCGCAGACAGGAGGAGGTATTGGTTCAATAACATGTGTTGTGTCCTCCCCTCAGTCCCGGCGCGCCAGGACGATAGCCCCGATAAGGGCGGCCAGTAGTAGCAGTGAGAGCATCTCGAAGGGGATCAAGTACTGACCAAAGATGGCATCTGAAACCGCTTGGGTTCGGCCGTTGCTGTTTGCTCCAGCCACCCCCTCATATGCCTCGAAGGTAAGTTCAGAGCGACCAAAGGATTCAATGAGCGCATAAGACAGAACTGCAAGAAGTGCAACGCCTACGCCGATGCCGATCTTCTTTTGATTGTTGTCAAGGTCTTCGGAAACACCAAGCGGGGCACGAGTCAACATCACTCCGAACAAGAACAACACAATGATTGCGCCCAGGTACACCAAGAACTGAGTGACTGCCACAAACTCGGCCTGCAGGAGCACATAGTTCAATCCAACACCACCGAGTACTACCACGAGCCACAGCGCCGCATGCACGACGTTTTTGGTAGTCACCACTCGGACTGCAGCAAAAATCATAAACACGGCCTGAACGGCAAAGATCACATTTGCCGGAACATCAAAGGTGGTCTCAGGCGTATACCCCGGGACAACCTGAGCGATCAGCGCCGCGGCGGAGTTCATCGGGGCACCTTCTTCACTTTGACTTCGGAGCCAGCCTCGAGAGGCTCAAAATCGGGAACGGTTTCCATCCACTCATCAAGTCTGGACTTGTCATGAAGTAGATCTTGGATACGCACCTCGGAGTACTCATACTCCGGCGACCAAAACAGTGCTTCGAAGGGGCAGACCTCTACGCAGATCCCGCAATACATGCACAGCGAATAATCAATATCGAAACGGTCGAGAGCGTTCACAGAGCGGGGTTTTCCGCCTTCTCTGCGAGGTGGAGCAAGCGTCTTATGCGCTTCAATGTAGATGCACCAGTCGGGGCATTCACGTGCGCAAAGCATGCACGAGGTGCAATTCTCTTCCTTGAGTGCAATCACACCGCGGGCACGAGCAACTGGTTCTTCTTTTTCATGTGGGTACTGCACTGTTGCAGCACCCTTTGCAGGCGAGGGTGGACGCAAAAGGCCGTCGGGAAACATGGTTTCCACGGCAGTCTTCATGGTGATTCCAAGACCCTTGACAATCCCGGGAACCTTGGGCTTGTTTGCCATTAGAACACCACCTTCATAACACCGGTGACCACGATATTGGCGAGTGCCAAAGGAATGAGAACCTTCCACGCAAGCTTCTGAAGCTGATCTTCACGAAACCGCGGAAGGCTGAAGCGAACCCAGAACACTACGCCTACTAAGAGCACTGCCTTGATGGAGATCATGATTGGCCCGATTGCGTTCATTGCACCGTCGGAGATTCCCCATGCACCTGGCAGTTGCCATCCACCGAGGAACAGCGTCGATGCCACAGCAGCAAAGGCAACTGCGGTTGCAAACTCGGCAATGAAGTACACCAAGAATCGAATACCTGTGTACTCCACCTGGTAGCCAGCAACGAGTTCTGACTCAGCAATGGGCATATCGAACGGGGTCTGTGTGAGTTCTGCTTGCACAGCAATCAAGAAGATGGTGAAACCTACAATTTGCGTGAGAATGTAGGGATTTCCAATCCCAGTCCAGCCAAAGATGGCTCCATCGGACTGCGCTGCCACGATGTCTTGCAAGTTGAGGCTGCCAGCCGAAATCACAACTCCGATCACGGCCAGAACCAAGGGGAGTTCGTAGGCAATCAACTGACCGCCCGCTCGAAGTGCACCCATCAGCGCATACTTATTGGCCGAAGCCCAACCAGCCATCAAAATGCCGATGACCGAGAGTGAGGACATCGCCAGCACAAAGTAAATACCGGTTCCAAGATCGGCTACCACGGCATTGGGGCCGGCGGGAATTACTACGAACATCAAGAAGGTCGAGGCCAGAACTACTGCTGGTGCGATACCGAAGATGAACTTGTCGGAGTCCTCGGTAAAGATGTCTTCCTTCTGGAGCCATTTGCCAACCTCGGCAAGCAACTGCATAGAGCCGTATGGCCCAGCCTCCATCGGGCCAAGCCTGCTCTGCATGAAGCTCACAAACTTAAACAGGTACAGGTAGACAACGCCACCGGTAAGCAGCAGCAAGGCAACGAGTCCCAAAAGGACGCGAATGATCGTTTCTTGCCAATAGGCAAGTTCGAGTCCCAAGATCGGATAGAGGACTGCCTGGGTCATCGGTCGATGTCTCCCAGAATGAAATAGAGCGAGGCCAAGATGGTGATGATGTCGGGAACATACACGCCACGCAAAAGCCATGGAGTGATCGACACGTTGTTGAAACTAGCAGAGCGAATTTTCACCCTAAATGGTGCAAGTTCACCCTTCGAGACCACATAGAAACCCATTTCTCCGAGTGGGTTCTCCGTAGCGACGTAGGCCTCACCTGCGGGCACCTTGATGATGCGGGGCACCTTGGCCATGATTGGCCCGCCCGGGACCCCATCGCAGATCTGATCGATCATCTTGGTGGACTCACGCACCTCTTGAAGGCGGACCCAGAACCTAGCGAACGAATCACCGTCGGGGTGAGTCCAGACCTTCCAGTCAAGTTCCGGATAGACAAACCCGAAGGGTGCATCTCTGCGCAGATCCCAGTCAATGCCCGATGCGCGGGCGTTTGCACCAGAGAGTCCGTACTGCATTGCTACGTCTGCAGGAATCACTCCAATGCCACGGGTACGCGAGGCAAAGATCTCTGCGTTCATGAAGAGGCCTTCAATTTCGTCGCAGAATGAACGGACTTTGTTCATCACGTTCTTTGTCTCGACGAGCCACCCCTTGGGAAGATCGTCTTTTAGGCCGCCGATGCGGTCAAAGTTGGGATGAAAACGCCCACCTGTCACGGCCTCGATCTGATCGAGCACAAACTCGCGATCTCGGAAGGCGTAGAACGCCGGAGTAACCGCACCGAGCTGCACGCCCATATCGCCGAGAAACAGGATCAAGTTTGCAACACGAGACATCTCGAAGAGCAACGTGCGAATCCACTGCGCCCTTGGCGGTGCTTCGATGCCCATGAGCTGCTCAGAGGCCAGAATGAACGGCACCTCGTTAGCGAAGCTGCCCAACCAGTCGATGCGGTTCACTAGCGCCGTGATCTGCGGATAGGTGCGAACCTCGGTCAGCTTCTCGTAACCACGATGCATGTAGCCAGCAATGGGCTCTGCAGCGACGACCTGTTCGCCATCAAGCTTGGCAACAATTCTCAAAGTGCCATGAGTGGCTGGGTGCTGAGGACCCATGTTCAGGATCATGCCCTCGGTTTCGAGCTCAACATTTACCCGGGCGTCAGCAGCCTTCGCTGCGATGTACTGAAGTTTTTGCCGGTCGGTCACCGCAGTCACGAGTCTGCTCCTTCGGCTGGTCCAGATTCCTCTGTACTCGGTTGCTCTGCCTCGTTCGTAGGCATCTGTTCAACGTCAACAATCCCCGGCCAGGGCTTCACATGACGCGCTAGCAGCGGGAAATCCTTGCGGAGCGGGTGGCCTTCGAATCCGGTGGGCAGATACATGTTGCGAAGCGCTGGATGACCTGTGAAGTCAATCCCGAACATCTCATGAGCCTCTCGCTCATGCCAGTCAGCACCGGCATAGACCTTTGTCCACGTGCTCAATGCCAAGGAGTCGTCTGGAACGTCGACTTTGAGAGTCACTCCCCAGTTCTTGCCCTGTTCTCCGATGTGAGCAACTCGGGCAAACACTTGGAACCGCGTCTCGCCACCGGCGAACCCATGCTCAAAACTTGTACCTGCTAAAACCGCTGCATCCTCAGGTGCTTGAGCCTCGTCCTTGGCTTCTAACAGCCGGTCGACCTCTGAGTCCATAGAGCGCCCGAACGGCGATGGCATCCAGTCGATTGCCGACAGGAAGCCAAAATACCTTGCTTGCAAAGCATTACGAGCAACCTCGCCGGCCTCATGCCAAGCATCTGCAGAGACTCGAATCCAAAGATCCTTGTCAACCACGATGTGCGAATCAAGAACAGCTTCTCCGAGAGCCTCGACAAACCTGCCAAGAATCGCCTCGCGGGCCTCATCTCTGGGGCCTTCAGGCTCTACCACTGCAGCTTCAGGCACTGGCGCAGCAGAGTCATCAAGTTCTTTGTTGTCTTCGGGCGTATCGTTTTGATCAGACATCGGCGCTCACTCGACCACTAGTGGCGCACCGCGCCAGCGCTCGGCCATGTCTTCATGCAAGATGCGCTCTTGCAACATGACGACTCCTTCAAGAAGCGCCTCGGGCCGCGGTGGGCAGCCAGGCACATACACATCGACTGGAATGATCTGATCCACACCCTTGGTCACTGAGTAGCTATCCCAGTAGGGACCACCACAGTTTGCACACGACCCCATTGAGATTACGTACTTCGGATCTGGCATCTGCTCATAGAGTCGGCGAATCGAGGGTGCCATCTTGTCGGTCACGGTGCCAGAGATAACAACGAGGTCGGTCTGGCGTGGTCCAGCCGGCAGCGGGATGACGCCCAGCCTCATGACGTCATAGCGAGGCGAGGCAAAAGCGGCGCCCATCTCAATTGCACAGCAGGCGAGTCCCCACTGGTACACCCAGATGGAGTATTTGCGAGACATGTTCAGCAGCGTTGTCAGCGGCTTTGGCATTTTTCCGCTCTCGACGAGACCTAAGCCCATTTGAGAACTCCCTTACGCCAGGCGTAAACCAACCCAAGCAGTAGCACTGCGATGAAGATAAACATTTCAATGAGGCCGAAATAGCCATAGGCCTCGAGTCGAGTAGCCCAAGGAAAAATGAACACGGCCTCAACATCGAACATCACGAACAACAGAGCGAAGATGTAGTAGCGGACCTGGCTCTGTGACCACATCGTTCCCACCGGATCAACACCAGATTCATACGTCTTGTATTTGCCGGCCTGAGGGCGGTTTGGTCGCAATGCCCACGAGATCAGCAGTAGAAGGCCGAACAGCAAAAAGCTCAGGCCAACGAAGATCCCGACGGTGAGATAGGAGCGGAGGAAGTCGCTAAGCGGATTCGCCATCGGCTGGGAGACTACTCAGGGTCGCGACCCGAGGCCAAAGCAGATCGACCAAAAATTAAAAAAACCTTCGCGCTGGCTGCTGGCGAACGCCCAAAACCCGGCTTTCGAAGTAGATTCATAGAGCTAGTCGATTGAATACCGGGCAGCTTTCGGCACGTGTCGAAAAGCGCAAAACAAGGGGTGGCCTCACACATGTCTGCAAATGAAATCCGATTTTCGGCTCCGGATATTGGCCAAGCAGAGGTAGAAGCTGCAGAGCGAGCCCTGCTGAGTGGGTGGATTACCACTGGTGAGGAGTGCAAGTCTCTCGAGGCGGAACTTGCCGAGTACCTCGAAGTTGAACACGTCATTGCAATGTCCTCTTGCACCGCTGCGCTCGAGATCGCCTCGGCTTATCTCGGCCTACCCGAAGGCTCTCGTATCGGGGTGCCAACTTGGACTTTCGTGTCTACTGCAATTGCGCCATATCACCGCGGCCTTCGACCAGTACCGCTCGACATTGAACAAGACACCTTCAACCTCTCACCTACTGCGTTGGCTGCAGCACTTGAAGACGGGGGCCTAGATGCTGTGATTGGCGTGCACTTCTCTGGAACTCCGCTCTCCAATCAGATCCATCAACTTTGCGCAGATGCCGGCGTTCCGCTGATCGAGGATGCCGCTCACGCATTGGGCGCACGAGATGATCGGGGCATGATTGGAGGGCGAGGAAACGCAGGCTGCTGTTTCTCGTTCTACGCCACCAAGAACCTCACCTCCGCAGAGGGTGGCGCCCTCGCAACCGATGATCCAGAACTTGCAGCCTTCGCTCAATCGTTCCGACTTCACGGCCTCAGCCGCGATGCTTGGGCGCGCTACACCCCCGGGGCAAAAACCGAGGGATACGACATTTTGGGCGATGGCCTCAAGGCCAACCTTCCCGACGTACTAGCTGCAATTGCACGCGCTCAACTTGTTCGCTTCTCTGACTTGCAAGCACGGCGCCGCGAACTGGCGTTGCAATATCGAGAATTACTCGGCGAGATCGAAGGCTTGCAGCTCGTACCAAAAGAACTCCACGAGGGAGGGGCTGACCACCTGATGGTTGTTCTCCTGCCACAAGGGGTCGACCGAACACTCGTGCAAAAGCAGCTTTCCGCTGAGTCCATTGGATCGAGTGTGCATTTTCGACCTCTTCATACCTTTAACTGGTTTGCAGACAACGGATTGAGTTCTGGTCCAGGGGGAACCCCTGTTGCCGATACCTACGTTGAACGAGCGCTCAGCCTGCCGTTTCACACCCTTTTAAGCTCCTCTGATGTTGAGCGCGTCTGTTCGGTGCTGAGCCAAGCGCTTTCAAACTAAGGAGAGACAATCAATGTCGACATGGCTCTCGATTCGCTTGGTTGTCGATCGAATTCTTGGCGGAATCCTTGCAGTGCTGACGGCCCCCATAGTGGGCGCATTGGCTGTTCTGGTGCGGCGCCACGACGGCGAGTCACCGCTCATTACTGTCCCAAGAGTCGGAGTCGGAGGCCGAACTTTTGATATGTGGAAGATTCGCTCCATGCGGGTGGATACTGCAGACGGCCATGCATCAGGAGTGTCGTTGACAAGCACGAACGATCAGCGAATCACCCCGATTGGTGCTCGAATGCGTTCACTTCACCTTGACGAGTTACCACAGCTCTACAACGTGGCTCGGGGTGAAATGTGTTTGCTCGGGCCTCGACCAGAGGCGCCTGATTTTGTTGACCTTCACAACCCTGTATGGCAGCAAGTACTCACCGCTCCACCTGGTATTGCTGGCCCGACTCAACTCATCGTGGGTGATTGGGAGCGAAGCGAGATTGATAAAGACACAACCGGAGATGCGTATCAGAGGGTGGTTGTTCCGGTGAAACTCGCCATAGATCGCTGGTACATCATGAATGCATCTCTGCGGCTGGACCTGTTGGTGATTACCAGCCTTTTGCGACACGTGCTGCCCGGCGGGGAATCCAAGCGACTGCAAGAAGTCGTTGGTTCTTCAGTACCCGAATCTTCTCTTCCGATTCTGAGTCAACCCTGATGACCGTGTTCCGCCTGCTGTGTATGTGTACGGCCAACCAGTGCCGCTCACCCATGGCAGAGGCACTCGCCGAACACCAACTTCTTGAGCGGGGAGTTGACTCAGTGGTGGTTTCTTCGGGGATGCTCGAGGGTGGAAAGCCAGCAACTTCTGGCTCGGTCAACGCCATACGAAATCGGGGCTTCGACATCTCCATGCATCAGAGCCAGCAGATCGACTCAGATACCATCGGAGCAGCCGACCTGATTCTGACCATGGAGCGTCGCCACCTCACGGCCATCGCCGAACTTGATGTGGACGCAGTACAAAAGGCATTTCCCCTCAAGGAACTAGCCGAGCTTGCACCGATCGTTGGATGGCGACCCGCGGACCTTTCGGTGAGGGACTGGATCCGTCAAGCGAACGCCTTGCGGACTCCGGGCGCAGTTTTGTCTCGTGAAACACAGTTCGATGTGGCCGATCCCATGGGTGGATCAAAGCGCAACTATGCCAAGGCGGCTGAAGAGATCAACGGGCTTTTGGAAACTGTGTTTCGGTTTTTGTTTCCTGTTCGCTGAGTAGTTTTGGGCAGCCGAGTATTTCTGCGAAGACGAACACCGCTGTCATACCAAGACTGCAGCAGCCAACCACAACGAGGATGTAGCTGAGCAGTGAGTGGCTCTCATTTGAACTGGGGTTCTGAGTGAGTAGAACCAAGGTTCCAAGCCCAACTGAGGTTGCCGCTACAACCCTCAGCGGCCTCAAGAGGCCAAGCGACACTAACTGAGCTAGGTGTTTGTCGAGCCACTCGGGGATTCCGCTCGAAGTGCAGGAGTCTTCGAAGAGAAACAAACGCGACGCCGTGGCGATTGAAGCAACGGCAACGGCTAGAGCTAACCCAGCAAGAACATCGCTTTGCCGATGCCACCCCGAGCCGAGCATGGCAAACATGTACCCCGCAGCAAACAAGGCAGCCACCGGAGCCAGAAAAACTCGAAGCTGAGCCTCGCAGGAAGACACTGCGGCAAGAAGCACCGCTATGACCGCCGCCACATGACCGCTAGGAAAGGTATTTCGAGAGTTTGCATATGCGAGATCCACTAATTCAGGTCGGATCAAAGCACCCTTGAGTACCCGAGCGAGCAAGATCGTCAACCCCACCGATGCCACTGCTACCAGACCGGTCTTCGATGTCTTGCGCCAAAGCGAATAGACCGCTGTGGTCACGCAGCCTGCTACCACAAAGGGGATTGTCAGAAGGTGAACAAGGAAGGTTGCGGGGCGGCGGGTGGAAAGCCGAACGGCCTTGCGGCCC
>JBIKPA010000038.1:0-15864 GCA_044357715.1 Microthrixaceae bacterium | reverse complement strand
CGGTGTCACCGCAATGGATGGAGATTTGCCGGTGAACTGCTCCGGAGGCGTTCTGTCTACTAACCCGATTGGTGCTTCTGGAATGATTCGCTTTGGCGAAGCTGCACTGCAGGTCCGAGGGATGGCAGGGGACCATCAGATCGATGGCGCCCGCACTGCGCTTGGTCATGCCTATGGTGGCGCAGCGCAGTTCTACGCCATGTGGGTTGTGGGAGCCGATAAGCCCTAGCACCGACTCTGTAGTTGTTCGTTCTGAGCAGTAGAGTCATATGTGATGTCAAGTGTCGAGAACAGCCCCGTCGCAGTTATAGCTGGGCGAAAAATGATTTTGTCGGGAGCAATCCTGATCGGCATCTCGGTCCTCTTGGGGTTGCTGGGAACGAAACTCACTCTTGGTCAGTTCGACACTGGGCAGTTCACTCGAGAAGTAGTAATCAACGGAGCGCCCAACCCAAAGGTGCCCGGCAAGCTGTCGTTTGAAGTGCCCGAGCCACTCAAAACGACGAGTGCTCAAGACGCATTGATGCGTGTTGGAATAGCTGTTGACTACAGCGAACTTCCCGCCCCCATCTGCAAGCTCGAGGATGCTTCGGGAACCGAGCTGCCTCTGATTGTTTCCCCGAGTGGCGAAGCACTGCTGGGCGATAACAGCGGCAAGTTCTCGGTTCTTGGTTCTGCAGTGCTCTCGCCAGGTGAGTATGAAGCGATTTGCACTCGCGATGGCGAGCCATCGTCATCCTCGGCAAGTTTCACGGTGGGCAAGGTGTTTGGCGTGGATGACCTAACCGGAGCCTTTGCGCCATTGTTGTGGTTCTTGGCAGTTGGCCTGTTCTGTGGTCTGATGTTTTTATTGGGCCTGATTCTGATGATCGTGGGACTCGTCAAGCGTTCAAAGGCGAAGAAGCTAGGTCTTGGAACTCAGTCAGCGGCGAACTCTGTTGCTGCAGCACCTGGCGCATACAGCCAAGTTCCGCCGCCAGCTAGTGCGCCGCCGCCAGCATGGCCGGGTCCGCACCCGCCTGGTCCTCCAGAGGCTGCACAGCATCAGCCAACGGCTCAGCCGGCTTCTGGTCCACCTACTGGTCCGCCTTCTGACACACCGACGGATCCGCCCGCCGATCCGCCTTCTGGGTGGACGGTTCCACCCAGCAAGTTACGCTAAGCAAACTAAGCGTTCGCGAACGGATCTGAGCCGTGCTTTCTTGATGCAGTCTCGCCGAGCACGGCCGGATAGTCGTCCTGCGGTTCGTAGACCAGCGCAGAATCGTCTACTCCCTCGGCGTAGAACTGACCAGCCCACTTGCGGAACTTCATAAACGGCCCGTCACTAGCTGCAAGTGCAGGCCGAACTAGGTGCGCTTTGTTCTCCCAGATCGGCATGTCCTCGAGTAGTTGCCGGTGGACCTCGTCTACAAAGGCTGCTCCAACGCTTGAGTTCAGGGCCTCATCTTCGCCAAGCTTGCGAACAGTAAAGCTGAAACGCATATGGCAGGTATCTGCGTCGATGGGGGTGTTGCAACCCATCAAGACGGTGTCGATGATTCCCGAGAAATGCACGCTACTCAGCCCTGGCCCGAAGGAGTCGGCGTCGATGCGGCCGTCCACAACCCCACGAGGGGTGGGGAACTTCTGCAAGGAACGCATCTTGGTAAAGGGGCCGTCGGTCTCGTAGCTCTGTAGTTCGGGGACCTCTTCGGTGTGATGCACGTACCGGAAGTGAGCCGAGTCAACGCCGTTTTCGGCTAGTTCTTGCCAAGGTGCGTGAACAATGTACTCACGCGTAACAGTCTCGGTAAACCCGTCAGGGTCGTTGAACTCTGGGATTTCTGGGATCTCCCAGATCGGCGCAACACCTTCGGGGTGATACCAAGCCATTACAAGACCGTTGCGCTCGATTGTTGGATAGGCCGTAACGCAGGCCTTCTTGTTTGTGCGGTCTGCGTAGGGGATCAGAGTGTTTTGACCCTCAGCATTAAAGCGCCAACCATGAAATGGGCAGACGAGTTCATCCCCATTTACCGATCCGCCATGCCCAAAGTGTGCTCCAAGGTGAGGGCAGAATGCGTCATTGACGTGAGGCTGACCGCTCTCATCTCGCCACAGGGCCAGGCGCTTGCCGAAGTACTCGACCGGCAGAACCTGACCAACTGCTACATCGCTTGACCAAGCAACCTGAAACCATCCGAAGGGGATAGGGAAAGGCGAGCGTTTCGACATGAGAGTCTCCTCGGGGTTGGGTGGCTTACTTGCTTGGTTCTCATCGGGGCTAGCTCAGCCTCGATCAAAACTAGAACATGTTTCAGTTTACGTCAGGAGCGCTCAGATGTCACTCAAGAAACCCTAACTAGCTCGCGTCCAACTATCTAACGGGGCTCGCGCCACATCCGCCAGATTGGCGAGCAACCGCGAGCGATGCTGACTTCCTCGGTTACTTCAAAACCGAAGCGATGGTAGAAGGGCAGATTCTCGGCCTTGGAGCTCTCTAGGTAGGTAGGGAGCCCCTCTGAATCGCATCGTTCCAACATGGGTGAGATCAGCGCAGTGCCCACGCCTTTTCCGCGCAGGTCGTAGTGCGCAGCCAAGAGTTCAAGATACCAATGAGGCTCGGTGGGGTGGCCTTCCTCCATCTTGGCTAAGGCCCCTAAGCGTGCGTGCAGGTCGCGAACCCCCACGCAGCGCACCGCCGAGGGCAGCGCCGGCAACATCTTCACTGGGTGAACTTTCCAGTCGCCGGGAGCTGCCCAGACTGCGGCGCCTTCACGCTCCGTCGTGGTCCAAACCGTTCCTGACCGGACCTTTGAGTGGATGACATGCCCTAGGAATGTTCCCAGATGTTTGCGTCGACGCTCCGGATTGGTGACTACCCAGTCCCATACTGGATCGTCAAAGAACGCATCGCCTAGGAGTGCGCCCAGCGACTTCCACTCATCGTGCTGGGCAAGTCGAACCACCGGCGGAGTTCTTGGAGTCACAAGTTCTTCACCATGCACAGGGCAGCCTTTGAGCCGAACGAGGCTGTCCGGCCGGCCTCACGAAGAAAGTTCAGGTCCAAGCCAGAGGTAGTGAGGGCAAAAGATAGCCCCGAGGCTGGGTCCGCCCATGCTATTTGCCCACCAGCCCCGTTATGGCCAAAGGCGTTGGCCGACACTGTTGCGCCCATTCCGCGCATCATCGAGAGGCCATCATCACCAGCGATGATGAGACCGAGCGATCGGTTCGACGCAACACCAGTGTCTGGACTCGGAAGCGTGCATCTAATCTTGGCGGTGCCTTCTGCCAAAACAGCAGGGTCCCAAAACCCCCCGGGGTTATGCAACATCGCTTGGTAATACATGGCTAGTGCGGCCGCCGTTGACAGTCCGCCGCCACCCGGAATCCCTACTTCTCGAATCGAAGCATGGTTGAATCCCAGAAGAATCGCTGGCGTCACTTCACCGATGTCGAAATCAGCTGTACCAAACACAGCCTCAAGCTCTGCTGGACTTGGTAGCTCGCCAACCATCTGCAACTCTGCAACTTGGCCCTGCTCCGCTGCTGGGGTTCCCAAGCTGATGCCTTTGAGCCCGAGTGGTTCAATGATGCGGCGGCGAACTACCTCTCGGTAGTCGGCACCCTCAACCACTTCGATCATTTCAGCCACTACCCAATGTGCCGCCGTCGGGTGGTACTCAAAGTGGGTGCCTGGCTCAAATGCAGCATGCCAACGAGCAAAAGTCTCTTGCCGGCCGGCACGGGTATCCCAAGTAGGAGGGCCCAACGGTGCAGCGGGAAACCCCGAGGTATGGGTCAATAGTTGCCCCAGAGTGACTTGCGCCATCCATTCAGGCGTACTGCCTTGGCTACCAAAACTCGGTATCAATTCAATCGCCCGCGTGTCTACGTTTAAGCGACCTTCTGCGATGAGTTGCCACACCACTCCCGCAATGAGGGCCTTGGTGCACGAGAAAACATTGAACTCGGTCTGGGTGGTTGCAGAACCGAAGCTCTCAAATACGACCAACTCTTGGTCGACTGCGAGTGCCATCTGCGCTGCGGGCATTCGCCCTGCATCAACCTCTTTTTGGATGCGTTGACGAAGCGTGTCGAGCGCTGACAAGTCGATGCCGGCCTCTTCACAGCTCTTGGTGGGCTTGACGGGTTCTGCGGGGAAAGTACTCACAAGCAGCAAGGCTAGTCCTGCCTGCCTGCTCGGCAAGCTAGATTGCGAGGCAGTTCCAACGAAGGAGTACCCATGAAAATCGTAGTGAATTATGACTTATGCGAAAGCAACGCCATCTGTATGGCAGTAGCTCCCGAGGTCTTTGAGGTGCGAGACGATGATTTTCTGTACCTGCTCACTGACGAGCCGGGTGAAGAACTGCGAGAGAAGATGGAAGAGTCCGCTCGCCGTTGCCCGAAACAAGCCATCACCATCGAGGGCTGAGAGCCGGATTCAGAAAGTGCTGGGCTGAGATGACAGTTGTAATTGCAGGTGCTTCGCTTGCAGGATTGACCGCGGCTGACACACTTCGAAATGAGGGCTACGAGGGCTCGATTATTGTGGTGGATCCGTCCACCACAGTTCCTGCCGACCGGCCGCCGCTGTCTAAGCAGGTTCTTTCTGGCGAGTGGCCTGCAGAGAAAGCGCAGCATCGCGCTGCGGCGCGAGTTCCAGATCTGGATTTGGACCTCAGGCTTGGGGTAGCTGCTACCTCGCTCGACGCTGCGACGCGGTCAATTGCGCTGTCTGATGGTTCGGTTATTTCAGCCGATGGAATTGTTTTAGCCATGGGTGCAACAGCACGGAGACTGCCTGGTGATCAGCCCGCTGGCGTGCACGTGCTGCGCAGCTTGGATGACTGCTTAGCCTTGCGTAACGACTTGGACAAGGTGCCTGACCGAGTTGTCGTTATCGGTGCGGGGTTCATTGGTGCCGAAGTCGCTGCTACCTGCCGCGGTCGCGGGCTTGAAGTGACGATGATTGAGGCGGCACCCGTTCCTCTGGGTCGTGTCTTGCCGGGCGACCTTGGCGGGTTTGTTACAGACCTGCATCGCTCTCATGGTGTCGAAGTGATTCTGGGCGTGGGTGTGGATGGTCTTGAGACCGCCGCTGGGGCCGATGGCAAAGCTCAGGTGACGGGTGTCCGCCTTGCTGACGGACGCATTATTTCTGCGGCAGTGGTCGTGGTGGGTATTGGCGTAGTGCCCAATACTGCATGGCTCGAGGGTTCGGGTCTGCGCCTAGAAAACGGAGTGTCTTGTGATGCAACTTGCAGCGCAGCACCGCTGATTGTGGCCGCAGGCGATGTGGCGAGTTGGCCCAATCCTCTCTATGGCGAGGTTATGCGGGTTGAACAATGGGAGAACGCTGTTGAGCAGGGTGAGTACGCTGCAAAGCGGCTGTTGGCTGAGTTGCGCCATGCCGATTTGCCCGCTCCTTTCGCGCCAATCCCATGGTTTTGGTCTGACCAGTACGACCGCAAAATCCAGATGGCGGGTCGGCCGTCGGCTAGCGACGAGGTGATCATCCCCGAAGGTTCGATTGAGGAGCACCGCTTCGTGGCTTTGTTCCGCAGAGGAGACCTGTGTACCGCCGTTCTTGGCGTGAACCGTCCCCGCCACGTGATGCAGGTGCGCATGAAGTTGACGGAGTCATTAGATTGGAAATCGGCTCACTCTGTTTTTGACTGAAGCTCTCAGACCCAAAGGGGCAACCGTCGAATGACAAACCAGGTTTTTTATGCGCTCATCGCCGTGACTTTGGTGATAGCAGTTGCCGACTGGTGGGCATGCACGATCGGACCAGCGAAGGCCGAGTATCTGCTCAAACCACTGACTATGGTGGCGCTGATTTCGGCAACGATTGCATTGCCCGACCCATCTTCCAATGTTGCTCGGTGGGCCATGGTTGTGGCGCTGATCTTCTCAATGTTTGGTGATGTCTTCCTGATTGCAGCTCACCGGTTCTTCCTTCAAGGACTCCTTGCTTTCTTTGTCGCTCACCTGGCCTATATCTATGCGCTTGCGCAGCTTGATGTCACCTGGCAATTTGCGCTTGTTGGCCTTGTTGTCGTGCTCGTCGGTAACGCTGTTGTTGGACGCAGAATCGTGATGGGCGTGCGAGCCAATGCCCCTGACATGCTCATCGCAGTTATTGCCTACCTAGCCGTTGTGTCGGCAATGGTGGTGACTGCGATCGCAACGGCAAACCCGTGGGCAATCGTTGGGGCTCTGTTGTTCTTTGGATCTGATGCTGCAATTGGCTGGCACCGATTTGTTGGGCCATTCAAGCAGCGAGACCTGTTTGTTATCGTCACGTATCACCTAGGCCAGATCGGTCTTGTTCTGTCGCTTACCATCCCGCTCTGAAAGGCGCTTATGTCGCTCTTGGAAGACCACCTTGTATCAGCTGCCGGCGACTTGTTGCCGAGCACGGTTGAGTTGCGACGCAAGCTTCACCGCCACCCCGAGTTGGGCCTCGACCTTCCGCAGACTCAGGCTGCAGTGCTTCAAGAACTTGACGGGCTAGGACTCAAGATTTCACTTGGCAAGGGATTGAGTTCGGTGGTCGCCGATTTGGACGGTGGACGGCCTGGCCCAAGGATTTTGTTGCGCGGAGACATGGACGCGCTGCCAATGCCCGAAGACACCGGCTTGGAGTTCTCGAGTGAGTTGGATAACAAGATGCACGCCTGCGGTCATGACGCTCATACGGCAATGCTTGTTGGCGCTGCACGATTGCTGAGCGGAATGAAAGAGCAGCTGCCTGGGAGTGTTCGCTTCATGTTCCAGCCAGGTGAGGAGGGTAGCGGTGGGGCAGCCGTGATGATCCAAGAGCAGGTTCTTGAAGGAGTCGATGCTGCCTTCGCACTGCACGTGGCTCCTAACCTTCCTTCGGGAATGGTTGCTTGGAAGGGTGGCCCCGTGATGGCTTCGGCTGATGTTGTCAAGATCACTGTCACGGGTCGAGGCGGCCATGCTTCGACTCCTCATTGGGCTTGCGACCCAGTTCCCGTTGCCTGCGAGATGGTGTTGGCGCTTCAGGCCATGATTACCCGAACCGTGGATGCTTTCGACCCGGCGGTGCTCACCATTGCACAGATCAATGCTGGAACAACCGACAACGTGATTCCCGAAAAAGTGGAACTCATTGGGACCTTGCGTGCCGTGTCAGAAGGTACCCGCCATGCGGTGTGGGACCGTGTTCGCCAAGTTGCACAAGGAGTTGCAACGGCTCACGGTTGCACCACAGAGGTGCAGGTTATCCAGGGCTATCCGGTCACGGTCAATACGCCAGCGTTTGCCGAGTTTGCAGCCTCGGTTGTTGAGAAGACTTTTGGCCCGGGGCATAGCTTCAACATGCCCGCGCCGGTAATGGGAGCTGAAGACTTTTCGTATGTGCTTGCCAAAGTGCCGGGTGCAATGTTGTTTTTGGGGGTATGTCCACCGGAGCACAAAAACTCTTTGCTTGCCCCCGCGTGTCACTCCAACAAGATGGTGCTGAATGAGGCCTCGATGGCAGACGGAATAGCGCTGCATGCAGCCGTTGCAGTTTCGTTCCTGCAGGGTGGATACCCGCTGAGCTAGGAGCGCAACCGCTCGGCGGCCTCGACGTTTACCCACATTCGTTCACGATGCTGTTTGAGTACGAGCTCACCAGAAGGGATTGAGTTCTCGTCAAGGAACTGTGACACGCGCTGAGCTTGTGTGCGGCTAGTGATCGCTCGGATTCCTTCGAGCATCCTTGGAATGCTGCTCGACGGGAAGCGCTCGCAGAGTTCTGTGAAGTGACTACTCACAAACTCCCAGCCCTGCTCGCCAAGGGAGCGATGAGCGATTGCACGGCGTAACAAGTAGGGGGCGTTCTGCGTGCGGACCTCAGTCACTGCAAGTTCAAGCACCTGTGCAAACAGTTGTGGGTTGTCTGTCTCAATGAGGGCACTCAAAAAGCGGAGCTCTTCTTGCGGCGTTGTGGAGTCTCGCCAAGCTTGTTCAAGTTGCGCATGTTCCTGTTCGGTTGCAGACATCGCCAGCACCTCGATTGCTGCCGCCCGAAGCGAGGCATCGACGCTGTCAAGTTGCCACAGTTGCCGAGCGCGAGCGCGAAGGTTGTCATCTTCGCCAAGGCCGCCAAGCAGCGAGAACAGCAACCCGCGCAGTTCCTCGGCACGCCCATGGTCTTGATCCGTGTCTAGCCCAGGTGTCATGAGAAGCGTTTCCACCCGGTTCAGGGTGTGGCTGGAAACCTGCTGAATGAGCTGACGGTTGTGACTAGCTCTGCTTTCTCCTCCTAGGCGATGCAGTTCAGAAAGAACGCTGCTCATGCGTCGCCAGACGGCCGGGTCGGACTCGCTAAGACACAGCGCTCGAAGCAGCTCCTCGAGTTCTTCAATGCTCACTTGGTTTGCCAAGAACCCGGCCCACGTGTCATCAAGAAGAACGAAAAACTCGATTGAAGTTGCGGTGTCGTCTGTTGTAATTGCTGTTCGCAGACCCCCAGTGAGATTCAATCGAAAGAACCCGTTGCCACCGGGGTTTGCCTGAACAACAACTGCAGGTTCGCCAAGGTCCACCTCGGCTGAATCTTCAAGCAATATTCGATGCAACGTTGCAGCACCGTTGACAGCAGTTTTGGTAGAGATGACCATAGGCGTGGTCCAAGGTTCTGCCTGATACTTGCTGGGTCCATCAAGCGGATCTGCTTGGTAACTGAAGCGCTCTTGGCGCAGCCGTAGCCCGGTTTCGGTGCTTTCTACTGTGATGAGCGGGTGGCCACCACGAAAAATCCAGCTATCCATAATCCGCCGAACAGGTTCCCCGCTGACGGTTTCGAGGGCATCCCAAAGGTCGGTTGTCTCGGTGACCCCATAAGAATGCTGCTTGAGGTACGCCGTGATTCCAGAGCGAAACACCTCTGCTCCTAGGTACTGCTCCAACATGCGTACCACCGACGCGCCTTTTTCGTAGGTGAGGATATCGAACATGGCCTCGGCCTCGGCGGGACTCAGAACTTCAAACTCAATGGGGCGAGTTGAGTGCAATGCGTCGGTATCAAAAGCTGCTGCGCGAGCCAAACCGAATGAGGTCCATACCTGCCAGTCAGGGCGAAATGCATCGCTAGCAGAGACCTCCATGAATGTGGCAAAGGCCTCGTTCAGCCAAATCCCGTTCCACCATTGCATAGTGACAAGGTCACCGAACCACATATGTGCGAGCTCGTGATTGATGACATCGGCAATTCGTTGCAGTTCAGGCTGCGTGGCTTTGTCCGGATCAACGAGCAGCAAGACCTCACGAAAGGTGATGCAGCCCAAGTTTTCCATGGCGCCGAATGCAAAGTCGGGCACCGCTACAAGGTCAACTTTGTCTCCCGGATAGGGAATCCCGTAGTAGCTCTCAAAGAACTTGAGCCCAGCCTCGGCAACCTCAAGGGCAAACTCGCAGAGGTGATCAGACCCTGGCGGATAGATGACGCGCAGCGGAATCGGCCCGTTCATCCCATCTACCATCCGCGTGGGTGTTGCCTGCAGCGGGCCAATCACAAATGCCACCAAGTAGGTAGACATCACCATGGTGTCGGCAAAAGTGACTCTGGCTAGGCCTCCGTCAAGTTCTTCTCGCAGCACCTCGGCGCTATTTGACACAGCGAGCAGGTCCTGTGGAACCGTCAGTGTGATAGCAAAGACGGCCTTGAACGCTGGCTCATCAAAACAGGGGAAGCAGCGTCTTGCATGCGTGGACTCAAACTGAGTAACCGCGAGGGTATGCTCCGTTGACGTGCCGTCTTCCTCGTCTGTAGAAAACCTTGATTGGTACAGGCCGACTAGCTGCTCATTGAAAGTGCCAGTGAAGCGTAGGTGCAAGGTGGCTGCCCCAGCGGGGAGTTTCTCCTCCACGCTCAAGGTCACTCGCTCAAGCGCAGGATCAAACGAAACTGCGGCAAGGATCCGACTGTTGGGTTGATTCTCGTCAAGTACGACCCAAGCGCGTTGAATATCTAAATCTACGGCGTGAAGAACAATCTGTGAGCACGCCTCGGCGAGTACTACTTCGATTGCTACTGAGCCCTCAAAGGTGGTTCCGAACAGGTCTGGCCAGATCTCAAGTTCGTAGCGATGAGGAGTCACCGAAGTTGGTAGGCGGTAGGGGTTGGTCATATGAAGAGCGTAGAGCCACAGGGTCAAGTAACTTTTCGGTGTGTACGAATGTTTCGAAGTCACCATCTCTAACAAAGTCGCTCACTTGCAGTTGAAGCGGCCCGAGGCCTTCAACTCCATGACTGCAAGTTTTTGGACAGAACTGCCTCAGATCGTCCGAGAGATCGACGCTTCATCATCTGCTCGAGCAATTGTGATCTCTTCTACTGGCAAGCATTTTTCTGCCGGTATGGACTTGTCGGTGTTCTCCGGTGAGAGCAGTCTGAGCGCAAGTTCTGGGGTGACCGAAGAGGGCCGCAAGCGGGCACATATGTGGATGATGGTTCAGCATCTGCAGGATTCATTCACTGCTTTGGAGCAAGCTCGAATTCCGGTCCTCTGCGCAATTCAGGGGGGCTGCATCGGTGGAGCAATCGATATGGTCTCTGCGGCAGACCTGCGATATTGCTCAGCTGATGCGTTTTTTTGTGTGATGGAAATCAACATTGGTATGACTGCCGATGTTGGAACTTTGCAGCGACTCCCCAAGATTATTCCTGATGGTATTGCCCGAGAGTTGGCCTATACCGGTGACCGGATGCCTGCTCAGCGAGCACTCGAATGTGGCCTCGTCAACCAAGTTTTTGAAGACCATGACTCACTCGTCGCAGGCGTGCTCGAAATTGCTGGGCGCATCGCTACGCGTTCCCCGCTCGCCATCTGGGGAACCAAAGAGATGATCAATTACACGCGTGATCACTCGGTTGCCGATGGCCTTCGGTATATCGCTAGTTGGCAGTCGGGAATGTTCCAGCCTGCGGACATGATGGAGGAGTTTGCGGCAAAGGGAGAGAAACGTGTTCCTGAGTTTGAGGAACTACCCGTGCCGCCGCAGTCTCTTTGATTGGGTCTTGGGGCGCTATGGGCGAGTTGAGTATGAGTTGGTGCTGGCGGTGCGACCTTCCGCAGAGTAGGGAGGCCTTGGCCTGCGAGCAGTGCGGTGGAGAACTGCATTCATCACCGCCTGCTAGCTCCTTGGGTTTGCCGGCGCGTGTTCTCGAGATTGACCTCTCGGGGATGGAGCCAACTGAGCGAGAGATGTTCTTGCTGTTTCTGGACGGAGCGAATATTGACCATGAGCTTCAGGGCCTGTTGCTCTTGGTTTCAGCAGAGGATGAGCAGCGCATCAAGGATCTGCTTGAGACGGTTACAACCGACACCTTGGTTGATTTTGACCCCACGCAAATCTCTGGAGAATCACTTGACTGGGCTCGTGAGATGGCCTCGAAGATGCATCCTTCATCTACACCATCAGAACCTCTTCTGCTGGCGCCATTACTGCAACGGGTAGTTGCTGCTGTCATTTCGCATGGCATCTGGTGGGTAGTCATCGTTGTGCTCTTCGGTCTTCTCACATTGTCACCTGAAGCTCCACCGTACGGTGCTGTTCTTGCTCTCTCGCTGCTGCCACTTCTTGGCGATACATGGCTCACAGCATGGAACGGCACCACTCCTGGCAAGTTTGTGTTGGGTATCAGAGTGGTCAACTCGCGCGGCTACGCCCCCGGTTGGCGGTCCTCCATTGTGCGAACTTTGGTCATGATGTGGCCGGTCATTCTGGCCTATTGGCCGGGCGGCGTTGGTCAGGTTGCTGTTGTCATCACGCCGGCATGGATGATTTTTTTGATCATCACGATTGCTCGCGACCCCGAGTCGCAGGGACTGCATGATCGAGCAGCAGGAACTCGAGTTGTTCTGGGCCGCCATGCCGAACGGGCAGTGAAGTAGACCAAAAGTGGGCACATGAGCGATCCGGCTCGAGTTAGGTCGCCTTCGCAAGCTCTTGAAGTTCAAGCAAGCTTCCCCCGGGGTGGCCCACAATAATCCGAACCCCGCACCCTTCGACTTGCGCTGCAGCTAGGAGAGCCTGATTTTGTAGTTCGGGGTTTGTCACAGTGAGTACTGCTAGGTCTGGCGACTCTCGGTCACAAAAGTCCAGCAACTCGGCCATGGGTAGGTTTGCTCCGAGCAAGTGGACATGCCAATTGTCTTCCCTCAGGGCTGCCGCAGCCATCGATGCTGGTAGAGCATGTAACTCGCCCTCTACTGCTGCAACAACGGCTGTTCCCCTGCGGCGTCCGCGCGGGTTGGGGTAGTGCTCTGCGAGTATCCGCTCGATAATTCCCGAAGCGCGATGCTCCTGCCAGATGGTTAAGCGTCCCTCGTGCCAAGCAGTTCCAATCTCGGTTAGGGCTGGCGCTACTACTTCTTGGATGATGACTGTGAGTGAAACTCCGTCTGCGGTCAGCCTTGCGATTGCTTTGTTGGCAAGGCTTTCGTCACCAGCGATAAGAGACTCCGTCAAGTTCTGACTGAGGTGGCCAAAGCCCTTGCGGGGCTTGCGGACGGTGGGTGGTGCTGGTTGCAGCCTCTGCTGAGCGAACGCATCTAGCTCGGCTAGGTCAATGGCGTACTTATTGCAGACAAGTTGTGCTGGCAACTGTCCGCTTCGCACCCACTTGTAGGCAGTCTGGTAGTGAACGCCGAGTCTTTCAGCTGCTGACTGAAGGTCAATCAACTCAGAAACCATCCTTATATGCTATCCCAACACGGTTACTCTTTACCTTCGCTTACTAGTAGGGGAACCGTCCCCGTTCCCCAGATGATCTGTGCGCGCGAGGCTATTTAGGTGAACGAGCAGCAAAATAGCCAACAAGGATCAGTCCCGAAAGAGGATCGTCGGCTGGCGACGATCCGCGGCTTGCTGTCAAAGGCAGAGGCCACGGAGTTTCCCGAAGAGGCGGAGTTGTTCTTTGCTAAGGCCTCCGAGCTGATCGGCCGCTGGGCAATTGATTCCGCCATGTTGTGGGATGGGGCAGATCAGAGCGGCCGCGAGCGTCCCGATGAGTTGCAGCTAGTTGTTTTTAGCCCGTATCTGACCCAGAAGGCAGTTCTCATTGCTGCGGTTGCATCGGCTCATGGTTGCCGAACGGTTCGCTTGGTTTCTGGTAGTCCAAAGGGGTCAGAGGTGGTTTCTGTTGTGGGCTTTCCTAGCGACCTTCGCTGGGTAGATACGCTCGTAACTTCTCTGCTTGTGCAGCTCACCGCAGCGATGCTGTCGCTCTGCCCCAAGGGTGTGAGTGCCTCTGCTACTGCTTCATGGCGTCGTAGCTTCATCATCGGGTATGCAGAAGAAGTGAGTGCTCGACTCGAACAAGATCGCGCCGCTGCAGCATCGGCGAAATCTGCAGAGACGACGCAGCCAACAGCAGGCGCAAAATCATCTGGGCCAAAGAGAGAGTCCCCTTCAGTGGCTGTGGTCCTAGCTTCTCGTGGAGAAGCTGTGCAAGAAGATTTTCGTCGTCGGCATCCGCGAGTTCGATCCTCTTGGGCCTCGAGCGGAAGGTCTGCCACTGGTCGCCAAGCGGGTCAGCGGGCTGGCAAAGAAGCATCGCTTACTCGTGGCGGGATTGGTTCACAGCGCGGAATAGGTAGCGGATGACAAGCAGCACAGACAAAGCTGATCCGTATCGCGAGGTCATATATTCGCTAGAGAACCTAGCTGTCGAAGATAGCGGCCGTCGCTTTGTTCGCTTTGTTGAGATCGAGACTTTCGTTGAGTCGGTCTTGTTGAGTCCCTGGTGGGAACAGCAGTTTCCAGAGGCTCCAATAGAGGTGCAACTATTTCGACGGTCTCGTTCGGCCACGTTCTCTGCAGCCGCAGTTGACCGAACTGGAAGTGAAGCTGCAATCTGGATTCGTGATGGCTCTTGGGATGCAGTCACGGTGGTGCACGAGCTTGCTCACGTGGCAAGCGCGCAGAGGGCGCACAGCCCCGATCCCACTGGTGCTCATGGGCAAGAGTTTGCGACAGTTCTCTTGTTGCTCTGGAAAGAGTTGCTGGGCCTACATGCCTATGGGGCGCTGCGATCGGGCTTTGACGGCCAGGGTGTGCCGTATCGGCGCGAACGCCTTTTTTGAGCCGCCCGAAGCGTGTACACGGCTGCTTTTTCTTGGCGCCCGCGTATATTCAGGCGGCCCGACGGAACCCAAGCCTCGCGCTGAGAGGCCGCCTGAACAGTGCTTGAAGAGGCCAGAACCCCGCTTGGAACGGCTTTAGCCTCATCGCAGAGCCGAGAAGCCAGATTTACTACATCGCCAATCACCGTGTACTCAAACCGTTCAGGGGTTCCCACAAAGCCAGCGATAACCTCTCCAGTAGCTACGCCGATTCCTGCACCGAGGAGGTCATCAGCCAACTCAAGGGCTTTAGGCAAGCTGACTGCCACGCGGAGCGCTCGATCGGCGTGATCGGGCTGGTCCTGAGGGGCGCCAAATAAGCAGAGAGCCGCATCTCCTTCAAACTTGTTTACCCACCCGCCGGCGCGACTGACTTCGGCAACAACCACGCGAAAGAACCGATTGAGCATTGCCACAACATCCTCGGGCGGGTGCGTTTCTGAGAATCTGGTGTACCCGCGAAGATCGACGAAGAGCACCGTCACATTGCGTCTGCTTCCGGTGCCGCCGATACCTTGGTCGATCGCTAGATCGGCAAGCCCGGCTTGGCCGACTTGGCGTTGAAAAAGTTCACGCAACAGTTCCTGTGCTCGCATACCTGCCGCTAGGTCGTTGACTCCTTCGGCTAGCCGACCCAGTTCGCCTAGGTCATCGATTGGCACATAAACGTCTAAGTCTCCTTGTTGGATCTCCTTGAGTGCGTCGCGAATGGTGTTGAGTGGCCGGGCAACTGATCGTGCTGCTAGTCCCATCACTACAACTCCGGCAATCAGAGAGACTGCGGCGATTCCAGTCAGCCGGTAGCCCTCAGCGGAGGCGGGATTGATGATGGGGATCAGGCCAATAGATATCAGCGGGACTGCGCTTCCCATGAGCCAAGCCAGCATCAGGCGGGGGAGTACGTCTCGACGATCGGCTGGCAAATCTGCATCCGCTAGGGCGAGTGCATACACCGGCCGAAAGTGGCCTTCCAACAGAAGATACAAAAGGGTGCACGTAACGACTCCGGCTAACAAAATTCCCAGCGAGACTCTCTGTACGTCGTGATTGATTGTGCCAAAAAGAATTGCTGCTCCAATCCAAGAAATCAGCGCCGTGAGTGTTTCTGCCAAGGGCAAGCTAAAGAGCAGTTTGCGCTGGCGATCAGTCGGGGTCTTACCCTCTCGCACCCAGTTCATTGCTCTTCTTACAAACAAGGTGTTGAGCGGCAGTGCAAGCAGCACCATGGCGGCTAGGTAGCAGGTGAACACCAAGAGATTGAGATTGCTGTCAGCAAGGCCATCCTCGGCCTGCGGTGAGAGCAGAAAACTGAAGTAAGAAAAAACTGCGATGGCGCCCAGGCCATTTGCCACAATCTGCAAGCGGACCACACCGCGCACCGTGGCGCGCGCACGAGCAGTTGAGACTGGCGTGGCACTACCAGATATGTCGTCTCCTGCCATGGCATGCAGTGTAGGCGTGAGCAGTTAGTCGCTTTCTTTTGCAACACCAATTGGGCAAGACATTCCTGTGCTTCCCAACCCGCAGTAGCCGCCTGGGTTCTTTGACAGGTACTGCTGGTGGTACCCCTCGGCATAGAACCAGTTGGCGTTCAAGGAGTCTAAGGATGCAATCTCGGTAGTGATTTCATCGAAGCGGGCAGCAGTTAGCACGCTTTGAAACCTGTCTCGGCTCGCAAGTGCCGCCGCAAGCTGCGCTTCATTCAGAGCATAAATACCCGAGCGGTATT
>JBIKPA010000215.1:0-4718 GCA_044357715.1 Microthrixaceae bacterium | reverse complement strand
GGCGCCGCTCGCTGTGATCAAGGCTGTTCATCACCACATCGCAGACCCGTGTCCAAGACTGCTCCATCATGTCGGCAGCGGCGCGCACTTGGTTCACCACCGCGGCAGCGCAAGCCGTGGGGGTTTTGTGGCCGCTATGAGCAACCTCTTGGGCCACCGTGCTGTCTATTTCGTGGCCGATTCCAGTAAAGACTGGCAGGGTAGAAGTAGCGATTGCGCGAGCAACTGATTCCAAGTCGAATGAGGCAAGATCAGTACGCGCCCCTCCGCCGCGGCACATCAAGATCAGGTCTACCGGCAGTTTCTGCGCAGTGCGCAGTGCATTCAAAAGGTCGGCCTCAGCCTCTGCTCCTTGAACGCGAGCATCAATTTCAAACACTTCTAAGCCGAGCCCAGATTTTTCAAACTCTCCCATGACGTCTGCGTGAGCCGCGCTGCCAAGGCTTGTAATCAAGGCAATCCGAGTGGGGAGTGGATTCAACGGCCGAAGTGAATTTGCTTTGAGTAGCCCCTCGGAAGACAGAAGCGCAAGAACGCGATCACGTTCTTGATCAAGCACGCCAAGCGTAAAGGTGTGATCAATTGCGCTCATGCGAAGTTGGATTGAACTGCGCGACTCGTAGGTAGCGAGTTTGCCGGAGATGCGAACGCGCACGCCGTCGGCTAGTGCAATTGCGCCACCCTGCTCGGCGAGGAATCTGCTTACAAATTCGGCCTCACGCGCAAACAAAGTGATGGCCAGCATTGAGGGGTACGTGGGGTTTTTAGAGTCAGTGTCGATGAGATCGAAATAGACATGCCTTTTTGCCGAAACCTTGTAGTTGCGGATCTCTCCCTGAACCCACATCTCGTGGCCAAAGGTGTGAGCGAGCAAACCGTTGATGGCGGCGTGAAGTTCAGAGACCGACCATGTGGGTTGTGTCGGCTCTGAAGGGCTGCTCACTTGCTGTCAGGCTCAGTCTCGGTGGCGGCATTGGCGGTTTCGGCAGCGCCCGCATGTCGAACCACAAGCACTGGTGCAACGCAATTCCGAGACACGTACTCACTCACTGACCCGATCACCACACGCTTAAACCAGCCTCGGCCGTGTGACCCGACTACGACAACATCCGGAGTGATCTGCTTGGCAACCAAGCAGATCATGATTCCCGCAGAGCCCTCGACCACCTTGTGCTCAACAATATTTGGGTCAACTCCTAGGGCAGAGACTGTGTCAGCCAACTCGTCACGGCCCTCATCAAGAATCGCGTTTCTTGCGTTGAGCGACTCGGTAGGTGAAAGAAGGTTTCCCGCAAATCCTCCGGCGCCAGAGTCACTCGCAACGCTGGTATCTGCAACCGTGAGCAACGTGATCTTTGTGGGCTTTAGTAGCTCGATCCCCTTTTGCGCAGCCTCAATCGAAACCTCTGATCCGTCTGTTGTAATCAGTACATGCATTTGTCCTCCAAAGCTCAGCGAAGAATCGCAACTGGGCTAACAAACTAGGCGGCTAGGAAGGTCAGCGTCGCTCATGACCTGCAACGGTTACCCTGCCAAAGTGACTTTTAAGTGGATTCAGGCAACAGCGTTAGTCAAAGCCGCCGTCGTTGGGGCGACCGTTGCTGTAGCAGTTCTAGTCGTTGTGCAACCCGCTTCGGCCTCGGCACTCATGGTTCATGCGGCCTCAACCACCGAAACTGCGATGACGGCATGGCGAGCCGCGCTGCTCGGAATCATCGAGGGGGTGACGGAGTACTTGCCAATCTCTTCTACTGGCCACCTGCTTGTGGCTTCTGACCTCATGGGCTTAGGCACGAGCGAAGCCGATATGGCTGCTGCCGATACCTATGCCATTGCCATCCAGTTTGGCGCGATTCTGGCCGTGGCTGGGCTGTTTTGGAAGAGATTTAGAGACATGATCCTTGGGGTGTTCGGCAAGTCAGCTGGGGGTCGGCATCTTCTGATTCTGCTGATTGTGGCATTTGCGCCAGCAGCGGTTTTGGGATTCCTGCTCGACGACAAAATCAAAGAAGTGCTGTTCTCATCTTGGACAATCGTGTTTGCTTGGTTTGCTGGGGGGCTGTTCATTCTGGGATTAGAGCGCGCTGGCAAGATCCCTCACCGGGGCGAACCCGCTGAACCTGACAGAGATCGGCTACTCGAAATCACGGTTCGGCAAGCTTTCATTATTGGGCTGGTGCAGTGCATCGCCCTCTGGCCGGGAACGAGTAGATCGCTAGCTGCAATCCTTGGTGCGTTACTCGTAGGGGTCAGCATGAGCGCTGCTGTCGAGTTCAGCTTCTTGTTGGGTTTTGTAACACTGAGCGCAGCGAGCGGCTACTCGGTGCTGAAAGACGGTGGTGAACTGTTTACCCAGTTCGGCGTGATTGACCCACTGATTGGGTTGGTATTCGCCTTCTTGGCCGCAGTGATTTCAATCAAATGGTTGATCACGTATCTGCAGCAACACAGCTTGGCCATCTTTGGCTGGTACCGAATCGTGATTGCCGGAATCACAGCGGGGCTGTTACTGACAGGCGCCCTCAACGCCTAACCCGTCTCGTTTCGTCCTGCGCCTGACCCCCTAGAGGGGGTCAGGCGCAGGACAAAGCGGGGTTTTGTGGGGGCCAGAGTGGTGGCGAGACTTGGGTTGTGGGCTATGAATGGTTTCCTGATACCACTACCTTTGGCTGCATGAACGAGGACCCGAATTCCGGCCAAGTCAGCAGGAACATGTCGCAGGGGCAAGTGACGCGTCGTGCGGTGCTGAAATGGTCGGGTGCAGCGGGCACGCTTGCCGTGGCAGCGGTGTTTACACAAGCGTGTGCTGCGCCGGGGGCGAGTTCGCCCGATGCAGATGCTAATGGTGTGATTCTGCTGCCAGGGTTTTCAAGCCGTGTGATTGCTCGCGCTGGCGAAAACGTTCAAGGGAGCGCACTCAACTTTCGGAGCTTTCCAGATGGTGCTGCCACATTCGTTGATCCGGCAGTTGCTGGCGGTTGGTACTTGGTAGTCAATCATGAGGTTCCTGCCATCGGCGGTGTGACTTCGATTCGCTTTGCTGCAGACGGCACTGTTGCAGGCGCCGAATCAATCTTGTCTGATACTGCGCTCAACTGTGCAGGAGGAGCCACCCCTTGGGGTACTTGGTTGAGTTGCGAGGAATGGGAGGGCGGCTCGGTCTGGGAGTGTGACCCAACTGGGGTGAATCGGGCGCGTCGTCGGGGGGCGATGGGTGTGTTCAAGCACGAGGCCGCAGCAGTAGCAGCCGATGGTCGCGTGTACATGACCGAGGATCGACCCGATGGAGCGTTCTATCGGTTTACCCCCAGAACCGAGGGTGAGCTGTCTTCAGGTCTGCTCGAGGTGGCTACCGCGTCACCCTCGGCAGGGACTGTTCAGTGGGTCCGAGTACCGAATCCTCAGCCGGATGTGTTTCAGAAGCCGTGCCGGAAGCAAGTACCCGGAACCATTGAGTTCAATGGCGGTGAGGGGGTTGCAACCAACGGCGACACAGTCTGGTTTACGACGAAAGGCGATAATCGAATCTGGGAGTTTGAGATTGCGACCGGTCTGATTGCAGTGCGCTACCAAGCCGGCGGATCAAGCATTCTGTCGGGGGTGGACAACTTGTGGCTTGACCAAGCATCTGGCTCGCTGTTGATTGCAGAAGATGGCGGAGATATGGAGGTCGTGATGTTGCGACCTGACAACACCGCAGTTTCAGTCATCCGGCTTCCCGGCCAAGATGGCAGTGAAGTAACCGGGCCGTGCTTCAGTCCTGATGGGCAACGGCTCTATTTCAGTTCGCAGCGCGCCGCCGTGGGCAAATTGGGTTTGCCGCTCGGAGTTACCTACGAAGTGACCGGGCCCTTCGACGATTTACTCGCTAGGTAAGACTGATCTGGTAGTCGCCGCTAACTTGCACGGTGACTCGCCAACCACCACGGGATTGCACAGCGTTCGAGTCCCCGATGTTCCTGCCGGTAACCGTTGGCGGAACAACCGAATCCGATTGAAACCACAGCACTGCGGTGCTTGAGGCAGAGGTTCTCCCCGACACGCTTAGCGCTCCTCCGCAGGGTTCGGCCACCACTGAACTCAGCCGACCGGGCATGGCTCTGGGGTACGAGCGGGCTGTGCATGGGGTATTCATCCGCGGGGCTTCGGTGCAGTTCTGTTGTTGTGAAGCCAACCATTCGGCCGTGGGCGGGTATGAGACGTTGTGCGGATCGCCGCATTGTTGTTCCCATTGCCACCATGTGCCGCCCGCCCCCGGATTGCGATCATCAAGACGATTGAAGCGAGACATATAAGCCGTACCTGTGGCTCGGTCATTGTTGAATGTGCCGTACTCGCCGATCCATGTTGTCGTTCCGTAGGCCCGAGCGAGGGTTTGTAGCGCTCCGGTAATGAGGTCAAGGAACCCTGGAATTCCCCCGCCGATAATCGACTCACCATAGTTATGCGGAGCAAACACCAAGTTGGGGTCAGCGCTGAACTCGGTAGCCACAAATGGGCCGTTCACTGTTGGTTCAAAGAACACGATATGGCCAGGGGCCGGACGGCTAGGAAGAGGACCAGCGGCAGCATTGACTTGTAATTCAGCTGCACGAATCTCTGCAATCGCTGCCGCATAGAACTGAGCCAATCCAACGAGCGTGATGTTTTGATCAAAGCCATATCCGGGTTCATTCAACAAATCGAATCCGGCTACCCCAGCATCCTCGGCAAACTCG
>JBIKPA010000214.1:0-4736 GCA_044357715.1 Microthrixaceae bacterium | reverse complement strand
ACTCGAGCTCATGGACGACGAAGATCCGGCAAAGGCTCAGTGGCGCCGCAAGCTCACTGCAAAGCTGTTCTAAGCGTCCACGCTATTCCAAGTTCGGGCTGTTCTGGACGGTGAGCCTGCCCTATGCGGGTGCGGAATCAGCGGACGCAACATTTTGCGTTGCGAGTCGGTCCATGGTTTCGCTCAGGCGTGCGCGAATTTGTCGGTCGATGGCCCTGCCAAGTTCGGCGTTGACCACTTGCTCGGCGAGTGGCCGGAGCTTGGTGATGAGCTCAGTCAATTGAGGCAGCTCCGCAGCGGGGATGGGCTCGCCGAGAGGATCGATGATCTCGGATTCCACAAGGTCAACAAAGCGTTCTGCAATTCGCTCGATATCGGTCCGCAGCGCAAGAGCGTGGCCTACAACAGCCGGCACGGTCACCCCAGCAGCTACGAGTGCAGCGCCGGCTTCGAGCAAACGTGGGCTCTTGACTCGAATCCGATCCCCTTCCAACTCCAACAGCTCAAGTGGCTCAACCTCATCCAAGGTGCTTGCTTCGACGAGAGCACCATAGCGATCACGCAGTTCTTCAATGCTCAGGCTGAGCTCAACCTCGTTGTTCCAGGGTGCGGCTAAGGCCGCTTCAAAACCAAGAAGTTCTCCAATGTTGTGCCCTTGCTCCCAGGCTTCAAAAAGTTCGCTGATATTGGACAGCGAGTAGCCCCGCTCGAGCATGCTCGAAATCAACTGCAACCGAGCTAGGTGTTCATCGGAGTACAGCCCAACTCGACCAAGCCGCTGCGGTGGGGGAATGAGTCCACGGTCTTGATAGGCGCGCACATTACGCACCGTGGTCTCGGCCAGAGCGGCTAACTCGTCGATCCGATAGGTCCGGGGTTCAATTTGATGGTTGCTCATTTGAACTCCTTCGTTCCAAGTCGTCAGGACTCGGAGTAACTACTCAAGAGGCACAGATTCTATCATTGACTAATGTCACATTGGCAACTGAGACACTCGCTATTGACGTTTACAGTGAACACTGTAAGTATCTGGAGCTATGGAATCTACTGCTCAAACCATAAGTGCAGCGACTACTCCCTCCGCACCCTCAGCGGCTACAACCGATAGGGATTCAAATCAGTCCACCTTTGATTCGCTTGTGGCTCGCCTGAGTAGGCAGTCAGTTGATAAGCACCACGATGCGTATGCAGATGTTGCATGGGACTCGCCAGAGATGGCAATTGACTCGGGTGATGTCCGGTTTCGACTGCCCGATTGGGAAGCCGTAGCTCGCACGGATTGGTACAAATCTCAGAGCACTCAAGTGCAGGCAGCGTTTGGTCTGGCCCGATATGCGACGGCTATGAAGGTGGGCGGCGAGTTCGAAAACGTGTTGCAGCGCGGGCTCTTGACGCATGCATTCTGGCTTCCCAATGGTGCACCCGAGTTTCGCTATATGCATCATGAGGTCATCGAAGAGTCGCAGCACACGTTGATGTTTCAAGAGTTCATCAATCGGTCGGGCACGAATGTCAAGGGACTGCGGCGAGACGAAAAAATCGGGTCGGGCTTTGCGCTGCGGTGTTCCAAAACGCGCCCTGCGCTGTTTTTCATGTTTGTTCTTGGAGGCGAGGACCCTGTTGATTACTTGCAGCGTCGCAGCCTTGCCGGCACCGATACCCATCCGCTGTTGGAGCGAATTACCCGAATTCACCTGACAGAAGAGGCCCGGCACCTCTCCTTTGCACGCAACTACCTCAAGCAAACGGTTCCCAAATTGTCCTTCGCTCGTCGCCATGCGCTCGCACTGTTTGCCCCGTTGCTCTACGGGTCAATGGCAAGAATGATGGTCTACCCGAGGCCTAGTTTGCTGAAAGCGTTTGGTGTGCCGCGTCAGCAAGTTCGACAGGCACTTCGGCACCCAGACCAACGAGCGGTACTGGCCGAATCCGTGGCCAAAACTCGCCGCACCTGTACCGAACTTGGGTTGATGACTCCTGCGGCCAAACTACTTTGGAAAGCCTGTGGAATCTCTGCTGATGTCAGTGCGAAGCCAGCCAGTCGTCGCCGAGTTTGAACTCCATCTCTAGCTGATCGGTCACGATTCCCTTCGAGAAGTTTGCGATCTTCCCGCCGATCAGCGGAACGTTCACTGAGAGATTGATTCGCACCTCGTACAGAGTGCTACTAGCTGCCTTGTTGCCCGGTGGCTCCTTGAGAGAAGTGCTGCCGGTGATCTGAATAGGTACGCCTTTCGTTTCGAGTTCAAAGTTGCCCTCGTAGGTCCCGTCTTTATTGCTTCGCCACTCATCGGTAGATCTCAAGGTGTTGGTGGGCTTGATGATCCGTTTGGCAAACCCTGGAACCTCAACATCTACGAGTCGATCAATGACAATACGCAGTGAGGTATCTGTTACTTCGCAGCTGATCACTTCTAAATCCCTGTGCCCCATCGCAATGAACTTTGCCTCGTGGCTAGCTGGATCGTGAAACATCTTCCAGCAGTCGGCGATCGGCGCTGGGAATGTGTGGGTGCAGAGAATCTCCATGGCACAAGTCTGGCCGATTGCGGTGAGAGGGGAGTGATACCCCCTCGGAGCGATACTCCCAAGCCAGCGCTTTTAGTAGATTCTGAGTTCTTCCCCTTGTTGCCAAGCAGCCGAGTCAGAGGACCAATGCCAACAGGGTCTAGTAATCGCGCATCCGAGGTGCTCGACGCACTGGTACGACAACCAACACGTCGGCCGATGTATCGACGCTCTCGCTCGGGTGGATCGAGTGCCTTCGAACCACCGGGGCAAGCAACTGAGGACCGAAACCAAGCGTTTGCCCAGCTCTCAGATTCTGCGCGTTCACCTTCACCTTCTACAGCACAGCTCCGACTCTCTCAGCGGTTACCGCAGTGGTTGTTGCCGGTTGATACAAAAAAGCTTGCTGCCGGACTGGTGATAGCCGGCCTAGTAGTGCTGAGCCTTGGGTGGACCTCAATGAGGAGGCCAGGATCTCTCGCCGACCGCATGCCGATTGCAAGTAGTGCTCCAAGTTCGCAGCCCGATGGGGCAAATGGGGTAACCGATTCGTCTGCCTTGGGGAGCAGTCCCAGCAATTCCCCGTCTGGTGTCCCGCCTAGCCAAGCTGCCGCCACAGCCGCTGGGGGAGTAGGTGGGTCGGCTGCAGCAATGCCCGTATTTGTTCACGTTGCTGGTGCCGTTTTGTCATCCGGGGTGGTGGAACTCCCCGCCGGGTCAAGAGTCGTTGATGCTGTTGCCGCAGCCGGGGGACTGAGGCCTGATGCCGATTCCAATCGGGTAAACCTTGCAGCCACACTGCTCGACGGTTCGCAGGTGATGATTCCCTCAGTTGGGCAAGCTAACCCAGAGCAAGTTCCCGTAACGCAAGGTTCTGCAGTGGCGGGAACTTCGGCTAGCAACGGATCATCCCCCGTTGCGGATCTTGGGCCAATCAACCTCAACACCGCAACACTTGAACAACTCGATGCTCTACCAGGCGTGGGGCCTGCCACCGCTCAGGCAATTCTCGCTTTCAGAGATAAAGAGGGAAGATTCGATTCTGTTGAAGCACTCCTCGACGTTCGAGGCATCGGGGATGCCAAGTTCGAGGCTCTCCGTGAACTTGTCACAGTTTGAGTTAGCTCTGCTGCCGTGACCGACAGGTGGATGGCAATCACTGCGGGGCTGGTCTGCGTTTCGGCATTCTTCTCTCCGCAAGTTGAGCTGCTTGCGGCTGCTTCGGTGCTTCTACTTGGTCTCATCCTGCGTCAGTCAGTCTTGCTCTCGCTTGGACTCATGTTGATTGTCAGTAGCAGCGGTAGCTCGTCTCTAGAAGCTCTCAGGGCACCCATACCAAATCAGGTCAGCGGGGTAGCTCAACTCATGAGCGATCCAGAGCAGCAGATGTTTGGGACTCAACTTGTGATCAGCATTGATGGCCGTCGCTACGTAGCCACCGCGCCCATGGAGTATTCCTCTTTGCTTCGACCACTCATGATGGGTGGGCATATTTGGGTTGAGGGCCGAGCAACCGAACTCCAGGGTGCACCAGAGGGTTGGGTCAAGGCTCGGCATCTTGCGGGGCGAGTCCAGATCAGCGCAGCAAAGCCTGCGAGCGCAGCTAGCACTCCTCCGTGGTATCAACTCGCGAACGCGATTCATCGCACGCTGACTGCTGGGGCTGATTCTTTTGAACAGGAGCAAAAATCTCTCTATCTCGGTTTGGTGATGGGCGATGATCGTGGGCAATCAGATCTGATGCGGTTTCGATTTCAAGCATCAGGACTGAGCCACTTGCTTGCGGTTTCGGGACAAAATGTTGCGTTCCTTCTTGCTGTTGCAGCACCGTTTCTGCGGCGTCTACCTCAACGGGCGCAGGTGATTGCCGGCGGACTTCTGCTGGTAGTTTTTGCGCTCGTGACGCGTGGTGAGCCCTCGGTGTTGCGTGCAGCAGTAATGGCCGCAATAGCCTTGGCCTCGGTTGCCAGCGGCCGCGTCGTAAACGGCATGCGGATTCTGTCAATGACAATCATTGTGTTGGTTCTCGCAGACCCGCTCTTGGTTCACTCCATCGGGTTTCAGTTATCGATCTGCGCCACGGCAGGATTGTTGTTGTTGACTCGGCCTCTTGCTGAGCGACTTCCGGGTCCAGGTTGGTTGCGCTTACCGCTCGCGGTCACCTTGGCGGCGCAAGCAGCAACAGCCCCTGTTTTGATTGCACTCGCCGGAGGGATTCCTGCTGTTGC
>JBIKPA010000213.1:0-4740 GCA_044357715.1 Microthrixaceae bacterium | reverse complement strand
GTCACGCGCAAGTTGTCGAGTCAGGTTGATACAAACCTCTTGAAGGGCCAAGGCAAAGGCCTGTTCGTCGGCGGTGCCCGCAAGGCCATTTGCAAGCAGCGCTGCAGTATCAGAGGTTGAGGTATCAGTATCAACACTCAAGCTGTTGAAGCTGTGTTCGACTGCGTGGCGAAAGAGCCGGTCCAAGGTTTTTGTGGGCAGGTCTGCATCAGTAAATACAAAGCTCAACATGGTTGCCATATCTGGCTCGATCATTCCCACGCCCTTGGCCATTCCCACCAAAGTCGCGGTGCCGGGGCTTCCATCTGCACGCGTGGTTGGCACTGTTGCTGATGCAGTCTTGGGGTGTGTGTCGGTAGTCATCATTGCGCTAGCAATAACCACAGCATTGGTTGTGTTAAATGCCGCGGGCACAGCAGACTTGGCATCTGCAGCAAGCTCGCCTAGGTGAGCACGAATCCGATCCATGGGGTACTGCCTGCCGATTACTCCGGTAGAAGTGACCAGTACCTCTGACTCAGCGCAGGCTGCAGCGATTGCCACTCCGCGGCCTAATTCTTCTGCGTTTGCTAGGCCTTCGTCACCAGTTGCAACGTTTGCATTCTTCGACACCACAACCACAGTTCGCAGGCTGTTGGCTTGGGCGTTCCGGCGAGACACCACCACGCTTGGGCCTGCAAAGAGCGAGCGCGTAAACATCGCAACCGAACGGCATGGCACCTCGGATGCAACCACCACAAAGTCGGGGGTTACATCTTTGATGCCAATGTTTGCCACGTGGGCAGAAAATCCAAGCGGCAGATTCAGCGGTTCTTTCGGGGTGCTCATTGCAAACATTCTTTCACCCGTGGGGCAGTGACCGGCGCGTGCAACAGAGATTTTGGATTCTCCCGACACGATGCGGCCTTGCCGAAGTAGTTTTCTCGGCCATGACAAGATTTGATTCTGCTCTAGAGGTGGCCGCAGCGATTCGATCTAAGCAGATCAGTCCAGTTGAAGTGCTTGAGCACTATTTGGCACAAGCAGACACTTTTGATCCCACGCTCAATGCGTTTGCGCTCAGAGATGATGAATCTGCGCTGGCTCAAGCCAAGGAAGCAGCAGAGAAAGTGGCGCGGACCAATGCCGAGGATTTGCCGGCATTCATCGGCGTGCCGATCCCGATCAAAGACCTGAACGATGTGCAGGGCTGGCCCACGAGTTACGGCTCACTCGGTGTTCCCGACACGCCAGCACAGGCTGATTGTCCGCAAGTGGAGCGCTTTCGCCAAGCAGGGTTTGTGATCATGGGTAAGACCACCACCCCCGAGTTTGGAACAATCTCAATGACCGAGTCGCAACGCTTTGGGGCAACTCGTAACCCATGGAACCCGGCGCACACACCAGGTGGATCTTCTGGGGGTGCGGCCGCTGCGGTGGCTGCAGGCATGGCGCCGATTGCGCATGCGTCAGATGGCGGCGGCTCTATCCGTATCCCTGCGTCTTGCAACGGCTTGGTCGGGCTGAAGCCCAGCCGCAATCGCATTACCGGGAGTGCCGAAAAGATGACAGCCGCATCAACCTCGGGGGTAGTGAGCCGAACGGTGGCCGATACTGCTGCGGCGCTAGATGTGCTTGCAGCGCATGACCCCGGAGCATGGAATTTGGCGCCTCCGCCGGCCCGACCTTTTGCTCAAGAGGTGGGTGTAGACCCCGGAAAGTTGCGCATCCGGGTTGCTGTGTCCAACCCGTTGGGGGTGCCGGTTGATCCTGCATGCGCCGAGGCGGCGAGTCATGTGGCCGACCTTCTAGCCGACCTTGGTCATCACGTCACCGAGTCCAGCCCCGAGTGGCCTCAGGCCTCGATGTTTGCCGAGGGGTTCCTCACTGTCTGGGCAACCATCACTGCGGGAATCCCTGGCCTAGACCCCGAGCGCATAGAGCCGCACAACCTTGCCAACTTGAACAAGGCCCTCAGTACGTCTTCTATTGCTTTCACCGAAGCCACCATGTTGTTGCAGCAAGCCTCACGCGTGCTGACTGCTCAGTTCGGTCGTGACTTTGACCTGCTCGTCACGCCAACGATGGCAGTGGAGCCGCCGCTAGTTGGCTCGATCTGGGAAGGGACCGAAGCCGATCCGAGTCTGGCGCTATTCAACGCCATGCCCATGGCCGCGTACACGGCCATGTTCAACGTAACTGGTCAGCCGGCGATGTCGCTTCCCGTTCACAGTTCCCAAGCAGGGTTGCCTGTTGGCGTGCAGTTCATTGCGCCACCTTGGAATGAGGCAATGCTCATTCGAGTGGGTTCACAAATCGAAGCTGCCCAGCCTTGGTCTGACCGCTGGCCATCCATGGTTCTCTAGGGCTGGGCTGGTCTAACTGCTGGGCTGGCCTGTTGGCCCCGAGGCGTTTTGTTGTGCCTCTTGAGCAGCTTGTTGTGACTTAATGAGTGCCCCAACTGTAACGAACTGAGTTGTGGTAGCACCGTTCTGCTCGGGCCAGGTAGCTCCCGCAATTTGACGGTCCTTCCACAACAGTTTCTGGTTCAACTTGCCGGTAGAGCGGAATGAGACCACTGCCAAATCGGGAGCCTGCCCGCTTGCTCCCGTGGTATCGCCAGACACTTCGGTCACATAAATCGTACCCTCGTGGATCAAGTTGGAGGCCGTCTGAGAGAAGCTTGCTCGCTCAACAGGTTCATCATCATGGGGGCCAAGAACTTGTATTGACTCCTTGTTGGAGCTTGGGCTCTTCAGCGTGATCAGTGCGGTGCCATCAACATCAAGTGAGTCAAGTCGAAGCCCAGGCAGGTTCTGTACTGGCGCATCGCTGTGATCCCCAATCATGTCTACTCTGACGAACGAGGATGTTGTTCCGGTACTGATCTGCATGTAGGCCATGTTGTTGCGCACCCAAGCACGATCAACCACAACAGCCGATCCGCCTTGTTGAACAGGTTGGGCGTCGGCCGCTGCGGCAACACTCAGTACCTTGGTGAACTTGTCGCCGCTAGCCGTGCGCCAAAACTCAAGCTTTGCTGGGTCAGTTGCAGTTGCGTCGACCTCTCTTAAGACCAGCAACTTTTCACCCACCATGCCCGCTCCTACTTGCCCAGTCAGCAGAACCTCTGGTTCGGAATCTCCGGGTGACCATGATCGAACGGTGCTCTTGGAAAGCTCTTGTTGAAAGCTCAAGAAGGTCACCTCGCTGCCGTTGCTCACTGGCACTAGGTAGAAACCTTCGTCGATTGCCTGAACAGATGCATCGGCGGCCATATAGCCAAGGGCGCTTCCTTCGCCCTTATTGGTCATGAACACAAACCCTTTGGCCTCATTATCGGCGGGGCTGATTTCGAGCGCTTTAAACTTGTCTGTGCGGCCAATCTCTGAGCCGTTAGTTGCGTCAAGCAAAACCCCTTGAACCTGATCCTCAACTTGAACCGATGCCATCACTAGTGCGCCGTTGCTCAGTGCAACTGCGTTTGTAACGGTGCCGATTCCGTCTACTGCAATGTTGGTTTTGCTCCGCAAATCTCGAATCGTGAGCGAGGCTTTCGCTGCCGGGTCTGCACCCCAAGAAACCACCCATCGCTCATCGGTGCTCATTGCGCAGGTTCCCGAACCCAAGTCCTCGGCCTTGGTTGGCGAGGTCACCAGTACGCAGCCGTCGGCGGTGCGCACGTACACGCCTCTGCGAATCACGGTGGCTTGCAGTTGGGCCGACTCGACTAGCGCATTGGGGTTTGCCCCGGGCTTGGTGGCGGTCAGGTTGGTGATTTCACTGGTGGCTTGGCCTGTGGTTGGGTCGAGTCCTGCTGCGCTGGTAAAGGCCAGCAGTGCGGTTTTGTTCCAATCGCGACCAAGGCCGTTTACCCAAATGTCACCATCTTCAAGTCGGCTGGCAACCTGAGCCGGACTTGCTGCGGACTTGATCACTAGGTTGGAGTCATCGAGTGTGTCGCCTGGCCGTGCTGCCCATACCGCAACCCCAGAACTGCTGCTGCCCGAAGCTTCGGCAACGAGGAGTTTGTTTTTTGCGGCGCTTGAACATCCGGTGCTGGCCACGGCCAACCCAAGCAAGGCCACGCCTAGGACTAGGCCGCGAGAGGTTTGTAGCTTGGCAGAAAATGACGGCTTCATACCCTCACCGTAACTGACCCGCAGGGACAGTTCCCATACGGGCTTGCAGCAGGCAGCTATGTGCTGAGCGCGGTCTTGGCTTCGCCTTGCCTCTAGCATCTTCACCTATGACTGCAATTTCATTCGACGGTGAAGCCCTAGCCACAGTGATCAAAGAAGATATGAGAGACCGTGTTGACTTGCTTGCCGATCGCGGACTCACCCCCGGCTTAGGAACCATTCTGGTGGGCGAGGATGGCCCAAGTGCCAAGTATGTGTCTATGAAGCATCAGGACTGCGCCGATCTTGGGTTTGCGTCGTTCGATCTGCGCCTGCCTTCGGATGCCACACAAGAACAGGTTGAGGCAGCCATCGAAGAGATGAATGTAAACCCGGCTGTGGATGCTTTCATCGTGCAGTACCCATTCCCCGCAGGTTTGGATTACGGCGCTGCGTTACTGAGGGTCGACCCCGCAAAAGATGCCGATGGTCTGCATCCAACCAACCTTGGTTTGTTGGTCATGGGGGAGCGGGCGCCGCTGGCCTGCACGCCTCGGGGCATTGTCTACATGTTGAACCAATACAAGGTGCCCGTGGCCGGTAAGCATGTGGTGATTGTTGGTCGTGGCCTGACCATTGG
>JBIKPA010000037.1:0-15950 GCA_044357715.1 Microthrixaceae bacterium | reverse complement strand
GCCCCAAACGCGTTGCAAGCTGAGCTTGCGTGAACGGCCCATGAGTGCGACCAAAGCGCTCCACAAGGTCTCTGAGCGGGCGTTCGCCACTTTGCTCTGAGGCCGACTCAGTAAACGCAGTCGGCAAGCCCATGGGAATCGCAACCCCAAGCGCATCGCGTAAACGCGCTGCGTCCTCTGCAGCGCCATAACGAAGTTCTCCCGCAATGCTCACCTCGATAACTCGTTTGTGCCTGACAAGGCCATCAAGCCACTGCTGAAGCGTGACAACCGAGATTGCTCCAACGCGGGCTGCTAGTTCGAGTTGTGTGAGCGGACCAAGCACTCGCAATACGTCATGAAGTTCATCTGCATCACGAGCAGCCCGTTCAGGGGTAAGCCGCTGAAGTTCCATCTCTACAAGATCAACAACCTCGGCATCTAGCAGCGTACGAAGGTCCTCTACACCAAGCAGGTCTCGGAGCAACTCAGGGTCAAGCGAGAGCGCTGCGGCACGCCGCTCGGCTAACGGGGCGTCCCCTTCGTACATAAAGACCGCAATCCAGCCAAACAGTAAGGAGCGTGCGAATGGTGAAGCAGTAGGAGTTTCCACTTCGACAACGCGAATCTTTCTGGAACGAACCTCGGCCATAACGCGGCGCAAGGCAGGCAAATCGAAGATGTCGTTGCAGCACTCTCGAGTGGTCTCAAGAAGAATTGGGAAGCTCGGGTACTTTGAGGCCACCGACAACAAGTCGGCCGCCCGCTGTCGCTGTTGCCACAACGGAGTTCGTTGGCCGGGTCTGCGGCGCGGCAAGAGCAGCGCTCGCGCCGCCGCCTCTCTGAATCTTGCTGCAAAGGCCGCCGTGCCGGGCAGTGCAGCAACCACCTCTGCCTCTACCTCATCCGGATCGGGCAAGAGCAGCTCAAGTGGTAGGTCCTCTGCAGCCTCGGGCAGACGAACCACTATGCCGTCGTCAGACCACAACACCTCGGCGCCAAATCCATCTCCTAGGTCGGCAGAGAAATGCGCATCTAGTCGTGTGCGAATGATGGTGGCCCACGGTGCATGAACCCGAGACCCGAACGGCGAGTGAATACAGATACGCCAATCACCAATCTCATCTCTGAAACGCTCAATCACTAGCGTGCGATCGGAGGGAATCACCCCAGTGGCTTGGGCCTGCTCATCGAGGTAGGCCATAAGTGTGCTGACTGCGGCATCGTCTAATGAATGACGGGTCCGCAACCGCTCGGCTGCCTCATCTGCTGGCAGCGACACGATCTCTCGCAGGAATTCGCCAAGGGCGCGGCCCAATTCGGCCTCACGGCCAGGACCGTCACCGTGCCAGAACGGCATCTTTCCGGGCTGCCCTGGCGCCGGGCTCACAATTACGCGCTCAAAGGTGATCTCTTCTATTCGCCAGGTGGACGCCCCAAGCAGGAAGGTCTCGCCGACACGAGACTCATAGACCATCTCTTCGTCTAGCTCGCCTACCCGAGTGCCCTCCGGCAAGAACACGCCAAAGAGCCCACGGTCGGGGATAGTGCCGCCAGATATGACTGCCAACCGCTGTGCCCCCGTGCGGCCGCGTACCGTGCCCTCAAGGCGATCCCACACCAACCTGGGTCGCAGTTCGGCGAACTCCTCTGCGGGGTACCGGCCAGCGAGCAAATCGAGAGTGTTCTCGAACAGTTCCCAAGACAGCGTTGAGTAGTTCGCTGCCGACAAACACAGCTCGAAAAGTTCAGTGACCTTCCACTCATCAAGTGCACAGCACGCCACAATCTGCTGAGCAAGAACATCTAGAGGATTCACCGGTACTTTGGTGTGTTCGATCAGACCTTCTTGCATTCGTTGAGCAACCACAGCGGCCTCGAGTAGATCGGCCCGATGCTTGGGGAAGATCCGCCCCCGGCTCGCTACTCCAACCTGATGCCCAGCGCGACCGATTCTTTGCAGCCCAGATGAAACAGAACCAGGTGATGCCACCTGAATAACAAGGTCGACAGCACCCATATCAATTCCGAGTTCAAGCGAACTTGTAGCAACTAGGCCCTTGAGTTGACCTCGCTTGAGTTCATCTTCAACAACGAGGCGGCGCTCGCGAGACAGAGATCCATGATGGGCCTTTACTAGGTCCTCATCTTGGGCTTGATGCCCCGTCGCCTCAGGGCTTGGCTCAGGCTGCTCCCCCAACCCCGCCTGCTCGGCTGCTAATTCGTTCAGCCGACTCGCCAAGCGTTCAGACATTCTGCGCGCATTTACAAACAGCAGCGTGGACTGATTTTGTTCAATCAGACTGAGCAACGCCGCATCCATTGATGGCCAAGCAGAGCCACTCGACTCGGCGGTTTCTGCTACTGGTACGACCACCGAGAGTTCGAGTTCTTTACGCATGCCAGCGTCAATAATGGTGACGGGCCGCTCGACGGGAGCCGAAAGACTCAAGCTTGGGCTAGGGGTGAACCCGCCAAGGAAGGCTGCAACTGCTTCAAGGGGCCGCTGAGTAGCGGAGAGCCCAATACGCTGAATCTTGTGTGCAGTTTGGGAACGATCTGCAACCGGAGAACGATCTGCGACTAGACGCTCTAAGCGCTCAAGGCTCAGGCTGAGATGTGCGCCACGTTTGGTTGGGGCTAGCGCGTGGATCTCATCAACAATGACGCAGTCCACGCTCAGCAATGATTCACGAGCAGCCGAGGTAAGCATCAGATACAAAGACTCAGGGGTAGTAATAAGAATTTCTGGCGGATTTCGGACTAACGCGCGGCGCTCGGTTGCTGTGGTGTCTCCTGTGCGCACCCCAACTGTGGGGGCCACAAACTCGGCCCCAAGCCGCTCTGCTGCTAGTTCTACTCCCCTGATCGGACTACGTAGATTCTTCTCTACGTCTACTGCAAGGGCGCGCATTGGAGAGATGTACAACACACGAACGCCGCTACCCGGCCGGGGGTTCCGACCCAAAGAATCAATGGCCCAGAGAAACGCCGCCAGAGTCTTGCCAGAACCAGTTGGAGCGCATAACAAGGTGTTCTCGCCAGCACTTATGGGCACCCAAGCCTGTGCTTGTGCTGCTGTGGGAGCAGGGAAAGAAGCCTCAAACCAAGCACGCACTGCCGGCGAGAAAGGTGAGAGAGGATCAACTACCACACGCTAACTGTACCGAGGCGGCCGGACACGATCTCTGCACACCGCCCATCAACCCGTGAATCCCACCGGCAGATAGATCTGCGGGCGTTGACCTACGCTAGTGAGATGGTTGGTCCCAGAGCGAAGGAATTTCATCCTGCATTCGAGGAATACTGCGAAGCAATCTGGGAACTTCGCGAGGATGATATTGATGTGATCCAGGCAAGAATTGCTGAACGCCTTGGAGTGTCGAGGCCCGCAGTCTCGGAGATGATCCGGCGCATGGAACAAGAGCAGTTGCTGCTCATAGACGTAGGCATTTCGCTTACCGCAACAGGGCTTGCTCTTGCTGAGCGGGTGGTACGGCGCCACCGCCTTGCCGAGCGATTTCTTACCGACATCTTAGATCTCTCTTGGGCTGACGCCCATCTTGAGGCCGGTAAATGGGAACACGTCATCTCTGAGTCAGTCGAGATTGCATTAGCTCGTGTTCTTGGAGATCCAACTACTTGCCCCCATGGAAACCCAATCCCCGGCGCAAACTATGAGGCCCCCGATTCTCATCCACTGCGAGATGTACCAGTCGGTTCCTCGTTCACCGTCAGTCGCATTCCCGAGGAGTTGGAGTTCACTCCTGGATTGCTCGACTTTTTAGAAGAAAACTCGCTGCTGCCTGGCCACTCAGGAACGCTCACCGCGATCTCTCCAGATGGAACCGCCACCGTCAACATTGATGGCAGGCATGTGGGTATTGGCTCATTCGCCTCGGAACGAATCTTGGTGATTGGCTAACTACTCCGCCCTCTGCTCATGCTCACTGCCCAGCGCATACTCGGTCGCAGACCCATCCCGAGCTGGTTCAAGTAGAACACTCGGAAGTTGACCTGTGTGAACCACGGTAAGACGCTTGGTGGAACGCGTGAGTGCAACGTAGAGGGACTGCGCCCCGCGAATCTGCTCATCAAGCATTCGCTTGGGTTCAATGACCAGCACCGAGTCCAGCTCAAGGCCCTTGACCAAGTTCACCGGCACTACGGTGACCTGCTTCTCTAGGCCCTGACGTGTAGCACGGCCGTAGTCAATCCCCGCACGAGTCAGGGCGGAATCAACCTGGTCGGCCATTGACTCTGGCACGATCACACCAATATTCCCAGAGCCAATCGTCTTCAGTTCATAGCGCACCCGTTCAACTATCTCTGCTTCTAGTTCGCTCTTGTCTACGCCGAGTATCAACGGCGGCTCGCCCGTATGGCGAATTGATTTCGGAGGTTGGATCCCAGGTGCTGCAAGGACCAACATCTTTGACGCAAGGTCCATTATTGGGCCGGGCACGCGATACCCGATGGTGAGATCGGCGCGGCGAGGCGGGCGGCGATCTGGTAGGTACTCAAGCACTGATTCCCAGTTTTGATGGGGCCATGCTCCTGTTGCCTGCGCAATGTCACCGACGATAGTCATCGAGCCATTGAGCGAGCGCCGGTCAAGCATTCGAAGCTCCATCGGCGACAAATCCTGAGCCTCATCAACCACGATGTGGCCGAAGGTGCGAACTGCATCCGCCTCAAGATGTTTCGGGCGAGGACCAAGAAGTTCGAGCGCCTCATCAAGCAAAGGAACATCATCTGCGGTAAAGACCACTTCGTTGGGCGCGTGGCTCCGCTCACGAGACAACAGCGGCCACTCTGAGTCTTTGAGCCTTCCGCTTCCAGCGGAACGCAGCAGCCCGCGAGAGCCAAAGAGATCATTGAGCAACTCGGCCGGTGTCAGAACTGGCCACATACGTTCAAGAGCTTCGATAACGAGTGGGTCACGCCGGATGCGTTCGCGAATAGCCTCGACTGTTTCCTCTGAGCGAGAGGTTGATGCAAGGCGCTCAAAGACCAACTGCTCCACATGGCGTCGACCAGCGTTGTGGGTGCGACTACGCCGCCGCGCTTGATCAATAATCTCTTCGGAATCCTCTGGAGTAAGAACCAAGAACTGCAGCCCGTAAGGAACCCGAAGTGACTCACGCAGGGGATGCTGACGGTCTCGCACGGCTCGGCGAATCACGTTGATCATCCTGCTATCGCCCTTGACTTTGCCGACCTCAGTTGAGTCATGGCCGCTTGAGCGAATAGCGGGTACTAGGTCAGCAAGCACAGCAATCTGAATTCCCGCCTCGCCCAAAGAGGGCAAGACTTGTTCGATATAAGACAAGAACACTCGGTTCGGCCCCAGCACCAACACACCTTGGCCCTCAAGTGGGAAGCGCTGTGAGTACAACAGGTAGGCAGCACGATGCAGCGCCACCACTGTCTTGCCCGTTCCGGGGCCACCCTGAACTACCAAAACTCCCTGCAAGGGTGAACGAATGATCCGATCTTGTTCAGTCTGGATCGTTCCCACAATGTCAGACAACTTGCCCGATCGTGACTCCTCTAGCGCTGCAATCAACGCGCCGTGGCCTTGCACTTGGCCCTGGTCAAGGGCCTGAGTGGCTGAGCCAAACAACTCGTCATCAATTCCGAGCAGACTCTGGCCTCGGCTGGCAAAGTGCCGGCGCCGCCGCAAACCCATGGGATCAAGGCCAGTGGCTCGGTAAAATGTTTCGGCAAGGGGTGCACGCCAGTCAACAACAACTGCGTTGCTCTCATTGTCCGAGACGGCGATACGTCCGATATGAAAGCTCTCTCCTTCTGGGTCCTCTTCAGTGGGCTCGGTATCAACTCGACCAAAGATCAAGGAGCGTTCACCTAGTTCGAGTTGATGCAAGCGCACGCCCACTCGCTCCCAGACCACATCACGCTCATAACGGTTCTGAAAGGTGCCACCTTGACCATCAACAACACCCTCGCGCATGGCCTCAGCCACTGCCCGAGCGCGCTCTAGGCACAGGTAGGCGTGGTCGATATAAGCCTGCTCGAGTTCAAGCTCGGGGTGATTTGCCACGCTGTCTCCAGTACGGGCCGGTTTGAATTAGGGGACCGATTAGCTTACCCACTCTGACTACCGCAGAAAATCGGGCAGAAAAAAAATCGGGCAGAAAAACACCGGAGCGGTCTTCCTACTGTCCCAACTCTTCACCAACCTCTTTGAGAGCAGACCTCAACGCCAACCGCAAGCGACGAGCCTGCGATGGGTCAAGATGCGCTACTAAGCCAGTTGCGGGCGCCCCGAACTCTTCTACGGTGAGCTGAATCCGCGGTTCTGTGTCTAGGTAATCATCACAAACCGATACCGCCCAGTTGATTGGCAACATCTCTGCTGCATCCTCGGCCTCTACCGGTGGGACCGAAATCTGATCATCGTCAATACTGCGGCGCATCATATTCTCCAGATAGTTAGCTCAGGTGGTTGAGTCCGGCAGATGGTGGAGTCCGTCAGATGGGAGAACTCAGGGTACGCGTGATTGACTTAGAGGAGATGACCCAAGCTCATGCTGACTCCATTTTTATTCGTGCCTGTTCTGGACTGCCAACCGAGCGACCGCCGGTTTGGTTTATGCGTCAGGCAGGAAGGTCCCTGCCCGAGTACCGCGCTATTCGCGGCACCGGGACCATCCTGAGGGCAATCGCTGACCCCGACTTGGCCACACAGATCACCCTTCAACCGGTGCAGCGTTACGGGACTGACGCAGCGATCTTGTATTCCGACATCATGACCCCCGTTCATGCAATTGGGTTTGGTGTAGACATCGCTCCGGGCATTGGGCCAGTGGTTGAGCATCCGTTCCGGTCACGCTCAGACCTGCAGCGCCTTCGGCCACTCGACCCAGAACAAGACACCCCCTATGTGGTGCAGACAGTGCGCAATCTTGTGAGCGAACTCACGGTGCCACTCATTGCATTTGCCGGAGCTCCGTTTACTGTTGCTAGCTACCTGATCGAAGGTAAACCCTCACGCACCTACGTCAACACCAAGGCGCTGATGCATACCGACGAGGCGCTCTGGTTTGATCTGATGGATCGCCTTGCAGATTTGGCAATTGAATCTCTTCGATCGCAGATCAACCATGGTGCCGCTGCAGCACAATTGTTTGATTCTTGGGCGGGAGCACTCAGCCCAGCAGACTACGAACGCTTTGTGCTGCCGAGTTCGACAAAGGTGATGGCTGCAGTTGCCGAGCTTGGCGTGCCGCGAATTCACTTTGGTGTGAACACCGCCGAACTGCTTGGGCTGATGGCAAGCGCTGGCGCAGAGGTAGTAGGAGTGGACTGGAGAACTCCACTTGATGCTGCACGAGTGCGCGTTCCGGCATCGGTGAGCTTGCAAGGCAACCTTGATCCAGCCCTTCCCGCCGCAGGGTGGGGCCCGACCGAGCCTGCTGTGCTTGACGTACTGGCTCGCGGCGGCGGAAATCCAGGTGGCCGCGGCGGCCACATCTTCAATCTGGGCCACGGTGTACTACCGGAAACAAACCCAGAGGTACTTGAACGGGTTATTGAACTCATTCATTCCACTGCCGGATAGACCACAAAGAGACCTAGACCAAACAGAGACACAGACCAAAAAGAGGTAAAAAGATGACTCAGAGCTCCCCCACCACAGCGTCACGTGTCGGCATCCTTGTTATGGCCTATGGCACCCCGTCAAGCCCAGAGAACATCCCGGAGTACTACACCCATATTCGTCGAGGTCGCCCGCCTACTGACGAGCAGTTGCAGGACCTCATCAGCAGGTATGCGGCCATTGGTGGTATTTCTCCGCTTCGCGCACGCACCCAAGCTCAACTCGATGCGGTGGAGTCCGGCCTGCAAGCTTTGGCAACTCGGGCTGGTAACCCGGACCGGTTTGTGGTCGAACTTGGACAAAAGCATTCGGCGCCATTCGTCGAAGATGGCGTTGCTGCTCTTGTTGATGCCGGAGTGCAGCGCATCGTCGGATTGGTTCTAGCCCCGCACTATTCGGGTTTCAGCGTTGGGCAGTATCAGCAGCGTGCGGCGAGTGCCGCCGAGGACCTAGGTGTGCCATTTGTGGGTCTCGACTCGTGGAGTCTTGAAGATGCGTATCTGACCCACCAAGCCAATTCAGTGCGAACCAAGCTTGAGGGTTTACCAGAAAACACCCATGTGTTCTTTACTGCACACTCCCTCCCCGAGCGGGTACTTGTCGATGACCCCTACCCCGAACAACTCCTTGAATCTGCTCAGGCAATCGCCGAGCGTGCTGGCCTAGCAAGTACCCCCCAGGGCGGCGGTACAAAGCAGTGGAGCATCGGCTGGCAGTCTGCTGGACGAACACCAGAGCCGTGGCGAGGTCCCGATATTTTGGACAGCATCAAAGAAGTAGCAGCAACTGCAACGGCAGCGGGAGTCCTAGTGGTACCTCAGGGTTTTACTGCTGATCACCTTGAGGTGCTTTTCGATCTTGATATTGAAGCTGCCAATCTGGCGGCGGAATTGGGCTTGGCTTTTGCTCGGACAGATGTAGTCAACGCAGATGAACAAGTTATGGGGGCGCTCGCTGGGCTGCTCTATGAGCTTGCCGAGAAATGAGTCAACTGCTGATCATCGGCGGCGGCATTACTGGCCTAGCCGCCGCGTGGGAGGCCATACAGTTCCCCCGCGTTGAGGTGACGCTCATTGATGCTCAGCCGCGGCTCGGCGGCAAGATCCTTGGCTCAGCAATGGCTCTTCCTGATGGTCAAACCGTGATGCTTGACGAAGGGGCAGATGCCTTCTTATGTCGGGTGCCAGATGCCGTGCAGTTGTGTACCGAACTTGGCTTAGAGAGCGAGTTCACCCATCCGGCCGTCGGCAGAGCACAAGTGTTTGTAGGGGGTGAGCTCCGGTTTTTACCCACCGACACAGTGCTGGGAGTGCCAGTAGATTTTGAGCCGCTAGCAGCGAGCGGGCTGCTCTCTGAGGCGGGTATGCGGCGCGCTCGATCAGAGGTGGATTCAAACTGGTCCGCCCCATCTGGGGATGTCTCTATCGGAGCGTTCCTCACCGAGCGATACGGACGCGAGCTTGTAGACCATGTCGTGGGCCCACTCATCGGCGGTATCAACGCTGGCGATGTTGACACGCTCAGCCTGAAAGCTGTCACTCCTCAACTCTTTGATGCCGCTGCAGGTGGTGGCAGCCTGACACTCGCTCTACGCAAGCAGGCACAACGCGCCGCACCACTGCCAAACGAGCCTGTCTTTACTGCACTGCTTGGGGGAACCACCGTACTCATAGAGGCACTTCATGAGGCACTCGAGGCCCGTGGCGTTCAGATCATCACCGAGTCTGAGGCCTTGGCCTGCTCGCTCACTGAACAAGGCAGAGTTGTCACCAAACTGAGTACTCAAAACATCACTGCTGACGAGGTTCTGATCTGCACGCCGGCACCCATTGCGGCTCAACTGCTCCGCACGATCAGCCCAGAAACTTCGGCGCAGCTCGAAGAGATCGAGTACTCATCGGTTGCCTTACTCACCTTTGTGTTTGACCGAGCAGCTGTTGCTTCTGAGTTACCTGCATCAGGTTTCTTGGTGCCAAGAACTGCTGGGCTCTTGATGACCGCTGCATCAGTGGGGTCGACCAAGTGGGCACATTGGGATGATGGCCGCCATGTGGTGCTTCGTGTTTCTGCTGGACACGATCGAGATGCGCGCGGGGTAGAACTCACTGACCAAGAACTCACCGATGGCCTACTGCGCGACTTAGCGACCACCTTGGGCGTCACCGATGCCCCCCTGGCTACTCGTGTTTCTCGGTGGCCCAAGGGCTTTGCGCAGTACCGAGTTGGGCATCTTGAACTTGTAGAGAACCTCGAGCGGTCGCTGTCTCGGGACTGCCCAAAAATCATGCTGGCTGGTGCCTCGTACCGAGGGCTCGGGATTCCCGCCTGCATCCGCCAAGGTCGAAGCGCAGCCGCACGACTCGTAGATGGCTAAGCCGAACAATCAACTCCTGCCGATACCGCTCAGCTACTACCGAGGCTCACTGTTCGAACAGTCCCCTGAACTGTCTGCTCGGGTGAGTTCTTAAACTTCAAAGTGATCTCGAATGGCCTGTTCTGTTTCAGCGCTTTCTTCAGGCCAACTAGTTCTATGTATGCGCCGCTTTTGGTCAGATTGACTGTTTGCGAGGCGGCAATTACCACTGGCTCATCCGGAACAAGTTTTGCAGATTCGGCCCACTCCTCAGAGATCGACACACCGACGAGTGAATCCTCGGTGGCGCCGCCAGTGATACTGAGCGAAACCATGACGTCAACCATCATGTCTTGGCCGGGATCGGTGGGTGGAGCGAACACGTTCGACACTGAAGGCAAAGTTGCAGGTGCAGCAGTTGTCGTAGTGCTCTCTGATTCTGTCGACGCTTCAGCCGTTGCTTCAGTTGTGGTAATCGATTCAGAGTCCGAACTGCTGCAGCTTGCGAGAGAACTACCAGCCATGCAGAGGATGGCTAAACCAAACCCAACGGAACGCAATGTGCTGAACCGAGGGTGATCATGTTTTGCAGCATGCAACATAAGAATCCTTTGAGGTGCGGTGTGCCTGCGACTCTACACAGGCTGACTTTCGCGCAGATTACTCTTTACTTTAGGCCAAGCCACTAGATGGAATTTCACAGTTGACGGCCACGGTTCCTACAACTTGGCCAGCAGAGTGCGAAGATCATGCTCCGTGAAACAACGTCTCCTACCACTAGCACTCGGTCTCGTTGCCGGTCTGTTGATCTGCTCTTCTCTTCCGCCATGGGGTTGGTGGCCACTAGCTATTGCCGGAATCGCGCTGTGGGCTGCACTTCTGAACGGTCAAACCGGGCTACAGCGTTACCTGATTTCTTGGATGGTTGGCCTGGGCTGGTTTGCACCTTCGGTGCTGTGGATGTGGAAGCTCACCCCTGCCGGCTACCTAGGCGGTCTTGTGTTGGGCTGGACCACGATGGTGGGCTTGGTGGGGCTCTCTGTCCCGGCGAATCGCTGGCGACTTCTCATGCTGCCCGCAAGCGTGGTGGTCTTTGAGTGGTTCCATTGCCATGCACCCTTTGGCGGGGTTCCGCTGTCATTACTTTCAATGAGTCAGGGTCGAGGGCCACTTCTCCCTATTGCTCGTCTTGGCGGAGGGCTTCTGGTGAGCGCCGCAGTGGCCTCGCTCGGCATTGCGCTATATATCGCCGTTGCAGAAAGGCGATGGAAAGAACCAATCGCAGTTCTACTGGGCTGTGCGGTACTAGTGGGCGCTGGAGTTGCCTCGCTCAGTCTGGTGCACCCGATTGACGGGGCAGACAACACCGTGCGCATTGCTGCGGTTCAGGGAGGCGGCAAACAAGGGACGCTGTTCGACTCTGAGCAGGTTCCCGAGGTGTTCAACGCACATCTACGAGCAACTCAAACCATCAAGGAACCTGTTGACTTGGTGATCTGGCCAGAAAACGCAATCAACGTGGCAGGCCCCTTTAGTGATGATGCTTGGAAAGATCAGATCGCAGCGGAGGCTGAGCGACTGAACGCCCCGATTCTGGCAGGGGTAGTCGAGGACGATCCGAATAACCCCAAGCAGTTCCTGAACTACTCAGTAGTCATTGCACCAAATGGGGAGTTGGGCGATCGATTCGACAAAGAACGCAGGGTTCCCTTTGGTGAATATGTTCCGCTGCGTTGGCTGTTCGAGCCTCTCGGTGGAAGCTCTTTGCCACCTAGGGATGCAGCGCCTGGGGTAGGTCCATCAATGGTGCAGACCCCTGCTGGGCCTATTGCAGTGGCTATTAGTTGGGAGATTTTCTTTGCGAGGCGGATTCGAGAGGGGGTTCGCCTCGGTGGCGAGGTGGTGGTCAACCCCACGAACGGGTCGAGTTATTGGCTCACGCAAGTGCAGACCCAGCAACTAGCCACCTCTGCGTTTCGGGCAGTAGAGAGCGGGCGCTGGCTCGTCCAAACATCTCCGACAGGCTTTTCTGCTGTGTTTGATGACACAGGCAAGATCCTGCAACGGAGCAATATCAGCGAACCTCGAGTCTTGATAGCAAACGTTCCACGGATGACAGGAACCACGCCGGCCCAAGCCCTTGGCGACGTCCCAGCACTTTTTTTGGCCGGAATTGCCATTGCATTTGCGGGTTCTCACCGAATCCGAAGCCGCTCCAAGAAGCCCGTCACTTGATTGCCAGCATTTGACCATGAGGTAGCCGCACAGCGAAGCTTGTTCCTTATGAACAACGGTGCGGCGAGCTCAGGGTCTGGATCATTGCCGCGTTTACCCGGCCCAGACGACCCGCTTCGCATTGCGTACCTCACCTATAGGGGAAAACCACACGTAGGTGGACAGGGGGTGTACACCCGGCATCTCACCAAGGCGTTGGTCGACCTCGGCCATAGCGCAGAGGTGCTCTCGGGCCAGCCATACCCCATTCTTGACGAGCGCGTTCCGCTAGTGAGCCTTCCCAGCTTGGACATTTACAACGACTACTTCCCCATGCGAATGCCTGCATGGTGGGAGCTGAAGGATCGCTGGGATTACGCAGAGGTAACCGCCTTCTCTAGCGGTACCTTCCCCGAGCCGTTGGCCTTCTCGTTGCGAGCATGGGATCACCTCAAGAGCCGCCGCAACGATTTTGATCTTGTTCAAGACAATCAGTGCTTGGGTTACGGACTGCTCCTGATGGAGCGAATGGGGCTGCCGGTTCTGGGAACCATCCATCACCCCATCACCATGGACCGTCGCCTTGAGATGCAGCACGCCGAATCGGCGTATCAGCGATGGTCAAAGTCACGCTGGTATGCGTTTACCAAAATGCAGACCCGAGTTGCCAAACGCTTGCGTCGCGTCATAACGGTGAGCCGCTCCTCGTATGACGACATCTGCCGAGACCATATGGTCTCTCCGGAGCGCCTCTTTGTTGTCCCGGTGGGCGTCGATCCCGAGCTTTTCATTCCCCTGCCTGGCATCAAGCGAAAGACCGATCAGATTATTTCCACAGCATCCTCCGATGTTGCAATGAAGGGTCAGCGATACCTGCTCGAGGCACTCGCCAAGCTGCGCTCAGAGCGGCCCAACCTCAAGCTGATCATGGTTGGTCGTCTCAAAGAGGGATCTGCTGCACAACGCACGATTGAGCAACTTGGCTTGGAGGATGCGGTCGAGTTTGTCTCGGGAATCACTGACGAACGGCTCGTGGAGCTCTACAACGAGTCGGCATGCGCAGTTGTTCCCTCCCTGTACGAAGGTTTTTCGCTGCCAGCAATTGAAGCAATGAGCACTGGGTGCCCGCTAGTGGCTACAACTGGCGGAGCAATTCCAGAGGTTGCCGGCCCCGATGGCGAGACCTGCTTCATGACAATTCCTGCCGACAGCGAATCCCTTGCGGCCGGAATCCGCAGGGCCCTTGATGACCCCGAGGCAGCAAAACGAATTGGTGCGGCTGGGCGCGAGCGAGTGATTTCACGATGGAGTTGGAGACACACTGCTGTTCGCACTGTGGACCATTATCGAGCGCTCCTAGAAGACACTGCCCGCGATCGCTTTGACCGCCGCTAGTACAACCCTCGACACAGAGAACTGCATAAGGACACCACCGTGCTAACAGTTGATTACCAACAACTCGAACTGAGCGAGGGAGACCTTGTTCTCGATATGGGCGCTGGCGCTGGCCGGCATTCCTTTGAGTGTTTCCGCCGAGGCGCACGGGTGGTGGCGTTGGATTACGACTTCGCCGAACTCCCGCCAGTTTCTGCCCTGTTCTGGGCAATGAAAGAGGCCGGCGAAGCCGACCCGGATGGCCTCGGGGCCTGCCTGAACGGTGACGCACTGCGATTGCCATTTGCAGATAACACCTTTGATCGCATTATCTGCTCAGAGGTTTTCGAACACATTCCCGATGACGAGGGCGGCATGGCAGAGCTTGCACGCGTCCTGAAGCCCGGGGGGATTCTCGCAGCCACGGTGCCGGCATGGTTCCCCGAAAAGATCTGCTGGGCGCTCTCGGCTGAGTATCACGCTCCTCTGGCTGCGGGCGGCCACGTTCGGGTTTATACCGAGCCACTGTTTCGTCATCGCCTCACCCAAGCCGGTCTAAAACCGCAGAGTTCACATCGAGCACATGCACTTCATTCGCCGTACTGGTGGCTCAAGTGCGTTGTTGGGGTCAGCAATGACGTTCACCCGCTCGTTCAGGCGTATCACAAGTTGCTGGTCTGGGATATTGCCAAAGCCCCCGCTCTTACCCGGACTGCCGAGCGACTCCTCAACCCGGTGCTTGGTAAGAGCATCGTCGTTTACTCCCGCAAACCAGCAGCAAATACTCGCAACTCGCAAGCGAAGACCTCTGAGGTCTTGCCCGAAAGTGCAAGCCACGCCCGTGTAAATTTTGCTGATTCCTCTAGTGCAACCTCGACCGAGAGGGCCGATGCCGGTGTCTGATCACCTGCTCGTCGACATCGACGGTCTCATTACTGCAACCGAGCTTGTAGCCACTGTCGACGCTGTTGCACAGTGGCAGCTTCCAACCGGCATGGTGCCGTGGTTCCCCGGGGGCCATGCAGACCCTTGGAACCATACAGAGGCACTCATGGCTCTCATGTTGGGTGGCCATCGGGAAGCAGCGGAGCGAGGTTTCGACTGGCTGGCCTCTCTGCAGCGAGAAGACGGTGCATGGCATCAGTACTACTTGGATGGGGAGATTGAGCAAGACAAACTTGATGCCAACTGTGTGGCCTATGTGGCTGCCGGAGTGTGGTTTCACTGGCTGACGTACCGTGACCGCGGAGCGCTCGAATCGATGTGGCCAATGGTGCGTGCAGCTACAGATTTTGTGCTGGCGCTTCAGCAGCCTCGAGGAGAGATTCTGTGGGCGCGACACGCAGACTCCACTCCCTTTACTTTTGCGCTGCTGACTGGGTCATCCTCGATCTGCCATAGCCTGCGATGCTCGATTGCGATTGCTCAGGAGTTGGGGCATGAGCGGCCCAACTGGGAACTTGCTGCGGGGCGACTCTTTGCAGTGATCCGTGATGATCCCGATGCATTCGCACCGAAACATCGCTGGGCGATGGACTGGTACTACCCCGTGCTCTGCGGAATCCTCGGAGGAGATGCTGGCCGTGAGCGCCTCCGTCATCGGCACGAGGCCTTCACTCTTGACGGGTGGGGAATCCGCTGTGTTTCTGATCGCCCTTGGGTGACTGCAGCGGAAACCTGTGAGTGCGCAATTGCATACCTTGCAGTTGGAGAAGTCGAAACAGCCAAAGAACTCTTCTCGTGGGCGCAACAATTGCGCACAGAGGGCGAGCGCTACTGGACAGGAATCGTGCTGCCCGATGAGGTGCACTTCCCCGGCGGAGAACAGTCCACCTACACCTCTGCCGCAGTCATCTTGGCTGCCGATGCACTAGGAGGAAAGTCAGCAACCTCTGGCCTCTTTAGTGATCACACTGCCTTACCGGATGTAAGTGCGCCCGCATGAATCGCACCAGCATGAAGGGCACCAGCATGAAGACCGCCCGCACCCTTGCTCTGTGCGCTGTGGCCTCAACGATCATCGCAGCCTCGTTCGGTTTTGCAGTCCAGCCAGCGGGGGCAGTTCAGTCGAGTGGTGCAGTTCAACTGCTTCGCACAGAGCCTGGCGATACAACGACTTCTCTGCCAGAAGACAACCGCCTATTGGGCAATAGCATCCAGCGGCCGAATATGGGCATGAAGCCCCTGAGTCCCACTGACCCAGGTGGGTGGCTTCAAGTCTCATTGTTCTTCTTGATCTGTGGGGGAATCATCTTGATTGCCGTTGCGGTGTGGAGCTCTTCGCGAAAAAAGCGTATTCGCCGTGAAGAAGCGGGCCTTGACCCGGTTTCTCTAGCTCGCGCTACCGGAAAAGGGGTCCGAGCACCCTCGCCTCTTGACCGGCCCGGTGCGGCAAATCCAGAAACT
>JBIKPA010000212.1:0-4759 GCA_044357715.1 Microthrixaceae bacterium | reverse complement strand
TCTTCTAGCCATTGCTCGATTTGGATTTCTATCTGTCCAAGCTCGGCTGGAGTTGCTGGCGGGAGCGCATCTTTTGTCATCGGCATTCCACAAGTTGCCTAGCGCGGAGATCACTGTAGAGGCGACGCAAACGCCCAGCAGTAGTGGCCCAGGCATAACGGTCAGATTCGACTGCGGCCGCCTTTCCCATAGTCGCTGCCCTTGATGGGCTTGCGAGTAACTCGTCGATGCGCTGAGCAAACTCAACAGGGTCTCTTGAGTCAATTAAGAACCCAGTGGAGTCGTTGCGAACCAAGGTGCGAAGGCCACCAACTGCTGCTGCCACAACCGGGGTTGCGCAGGCTGCAGCCTCTAGTGCCACAAGCCCAAAAGATTCCGAGCGACTTGGCACAACCACAACATCAGCGGCGCGGTAGAAAGTAGACAGAGCATGGTGAGGTTGCGGATCAACCCACTGAACGCGCTCGGTTACACCTAATGAGGTGACCAGTTCGTGGACGCTGGCGAGTTCTTCCTCTCCATCTGCGCCGCTCGCACCACCCACAACAATGAGTCGAGCATCAGCATTTTGCAGTTGAGCTAGCGCAGCAACTGCAATCTTGAGTCCTTTTAGCGGTTGGATTCGCCCCACAAAGAGAAGCGTCGGACGGTCATCAATCCCGAGCGCTGCCCGAGCACCAAGGCGGTCGCCCGGAGAGAAGAAAGCGTGATCCACACCGGGAGCAACTAACTCGATGCGCTCTGGAAGCGCCCCATAGAACTCAATGAGTTGCTCGGCCTCAACTGGGTTAGAAGCACAGATCGCATCACAACAACCAATCACCTGAGCTTCGGCTTGGGCCCGCTCAAGGGACTCATGATCGCCCGCCTCGGCTTTAACTCTGGCCAACGTGTGGAAAGTGGCAACTAGGGGCAGGTTCAGCTCATGTTTGAGCCGATGTGCAGCCACCGCCGAGAGCCAATAATTGGCGTGCAGAACATCTACTGGCCGTTCCGCCAAGTCGGCTGCAACTCCATCAGTAAAGGCGTCGATGCATGCGGGAAGATCTTCTTTGGCAAGTTCAGGCGGACCCGCAACGATATGCACCACCTCGAACCCGGGCTCTACCGAGATTCGGTCTGGCAGGTTGGCTTCCCAGCGCCGCACATACACGCGAACCTCTACTCCAGCTTGAGCAAGGGATGCACTGAGTTCTCTCACGTACACATTCATTCCACCCGAGTCGCCCATGCCGGGCTGCTCAAGCGGTGATGTATGCATTGAGATGATTGCGACAGAACTCACGTTGATGTCAACTCTCTTGGCGCGGATTCATTCCCGCAGGGCCCGAAAGCCTGAGCTTCCACTTAAGCCTCTGCAGCCAGAGCGGCATCGAGCAGGTCTTTTGCGGCCGCCTCGCTCTCTTTAAGAAATGACTCGTAAATGCGCACTAGCGCCTTCTTCTGCTCCTCTGTAATGCGAGGATCTCGGCGTATTTCCGCCACGACGTTTACTTGACCATCGGGTTCATCAAGGATACCGGCGCGCACATAGAGGGTCTCGGATGAGATCTCTAGGGCCCGAGCAATCTGCTGCAGAATTTCCGCTGATGGCCTACGAAGGCCTCGTTCGATTTGCGACAGGTAGGGGTTCGAGACTCCTGCCATCTCTGACAGCTTGCGCAATGAGAGCTGGCCGATGTTGCGCTGTTCACGAATGAACTCACCGAGGTCGTACCACCTGCGATCAAGATCTTCTTTCATTCTCTTCAGCTTACAGCGACTCTGTAACCGCGACTCTCGCGAACACTCCGGGTGCAGGAGCAAGCATCGTTCTAGCTGTGAGGCCTAGAGAAGAAGGTCGTCTACCGATGCGCCGCTCTTGTAGCGACCAATGAGTTCATCTTGAACACGATCGATCCGGTCGTGCATCTCATGGCGCAACTTCGATACAGATTGTTCAAGTTCACCGATTTCGCTTGCAGCTTCCATCAGACGTTCAGCGGGAAGTTCTGTGAGTTGGCCCAACTCGGCGGGGGTCAGTATCTCGTCTAGCTCAAGGACAATCTCGTCGGCCCACTCTGGCGGTTCAACATCTCTTACTGGCCGAGGCAGTCCCGGTCCTCGAGAATGCGCAGCGAGCGCATCAGGGAGTCGTTCAAGCACATCGTCGTCTGTAACCCCTTGTGTGCGCCGCTCAAGTTCTACCGTCACCGTATCGAGGCGGCCCTGCACAATCCGTCGGGCATAGGAAAGACCGTTTTCAAGACTCTGGTAGTGGTCGCGAATCTCGCGAAGCTCTGGCAAGGAACTACCACTGAGGTTTTCTGGCTCAGAGATTGTTATGAGTTTGATCAGATCGAATCGCAAGTGGCGGCCTTGTCTGTAGTTCAGATGTCTGTAGTTCAGCTGTATCAACGGGAGTGCTGTGCACGGCACTGAGCACGACCAAGCAAGACTCATACTAGAGCCTGTGGCTTTTCCACAGCGGGTCTAACTAGAAGAACCAGACGCACACTAAGAACAGCGGCGCTGCGACAAGGTATGCGTCGATACGGCGAAGTGCTGACGCGTGCGATTCTGCGGAGGGCAGAAAAAACGACCCAAGCCATTGACCAAGCGGTGATGCAACGCAGATCGTTGCGCCTGCGATCCAGGCCGAGGCCGTACTGAAGGGTGGTGGGTGAAAAGTGGCGATCGTGAACGTGACTCCCAATACACCAATCATCCCCGCAACGGGGCCCTCCCAGCGACTGCTCGCATCTGCACCAAGAAGGAACGATCCTGCGTCGTACAAGCTCACTGCTAGCACTAAGAACAGCCCCGCCCAGAGCCCAGCGCGCACAGACAGCACCACCGAAATTGCTGCAAGTGCGGGCAATACCGTGCCAATCAGTGCGGGCGCTGCAGAGGAAGGATGCAAACCAAACAGCAAATGCACCAAAAGCACAATCAGTGGCAGAACGATGAGCGCAGCACCAGCTAAGCCCGTGCTGTACGCAGCAGCAAGAGGCATCAGCCCTGCGCCCACTGCTGCAACTAATCGCAATAGTCCGCCCGAACTCAGCCGATGCAAGACATCTTCTGAGCCAGCTAACGGCGCTTGTTCTGTTTGCTCTGGTTCAGCGACTTGCTCACGCTGCTCTACTTGCTCACGCTGCTCTACTTGCTCACGCTGCCAGGCCGCAACAATCTGGTAGCCAGCAGCAGCAGAGATCACAGCCCAGACAACAGCAGTCCATACGCGCCCGCTTGTTGCAGCAGCTAGCACGATAAAGAACCAGAACACACCCACGCGAATTCTTGGGCCACGAGTCTCCGGGGTCACCAAGAGTGTACCGAGCCGCTCTATCAGACCAGCTCTATCGCTGCCTTGAGCACCCGCGCCGGATGCGCCTACTGATGTGCCTTCAGAGATTCCGGGAGTTGCTCCTTCTGCGACCCCCGCTGTCTCCTTTGGAGCTATCTCGCTAGCGCGCTGCGCTGCTCGCCTTGGTCGAACCACAGGCGCAACTACCACTACTTGATTCTCTTTAGTCGATGGTTCCGCCGTCACCACAGGAACCCCCACTTGGGTGGGCCGGTTCATCCTCGGGTCTCCAGCAGACGCGGGCAACAAAAATTCACCTACCCAGAGTACTCAGCAAGGGCTCAGATACCCCAAAGCGAGAGCACAGGACCAACCGCTCGGCTGGTACCTTCTCACCTGTGACTAGCCTTCTTCTTGTGCGACATGGACAATCCGTATGGAATGCCGACGGCCGCTGGCAAGGCCAAGAGAACCCTCCACTCACTGACTTGGGAAGAGAACAAGCTCGCCTTGCTGCTCATGCAGTAGGTGCTGTGGATGCCATTTTTTGCTCGCCACTCGACCGTGCGGCAACTACTGCGATGATCATTGCTGAACAGATCGGGGTGGGTCCGATTCTGCTTTCGCCAGGGCTGATGGAACGCCATGCGGGCGAGTGGCAAGGCCTTACTCGTGAAGAGATCGAGGAGCAGTACCCGGGGTATCTCGATGCAGGAACACGCCCACCTTCTTGGGAGGACGACGATGAGGTAGAAGCGCGTGTGATGGCAGCGTTGGACGAGATTGCAGAGCAGCACCCTGATGGGCATGTTCTTGCAGTGGCACACGCCGGAGTGATTTTTGCAGTTGAGCGAATCATCGGAGCCGAATGGGAGCGCCTAGCCAACTTAGGTGGCCGGTGGCTTGAGCATGCCAACGGAAGTTGGACCATCGGCAACCGCGTTCACCTACTCATCAGCGAGACCATTCCAGATCAGATCTGATCAGACCTGACCTGTTGATGCAGTCGAAGCGAAGCGCTCTTGTGGAACTGCTGCAGCTATGAGCGAAGCAGCCGAATCCCCAAGTGAGCCATCTGTTGAAATCTGCTCAAGGGTTGTAATTGCCTGTTCCACTGCGGCAAGGTCGGATTCAAGTTGATCAAGTACTTCAAGCTCATCCTGCTCCCCTGGGGAAACTGCTGGGCTAGACGAATCTGGGCTTGATGAGCCTGAGCTTGATGAGCCTGAGCTTGACGAGTCTGGGACGGGTTCGCTGTTGGTATCCATGGCCTCACAACACTAGTAGTCGGCTCGTACTGCAGGTTGATGTCATGAAAGCGGGTCGACTGTGACGCTACCGATACTGTTCACGTTGCGTGATTATGACTCTTCGCCACCAACTCTTTGTTGGACTTGAACTACAACAAGAAACACTGATTGCTCAGGTACAAGGGGAAACCCTCGGCCGTTCTCTGCTAATTGCGTTGGT
>JBIKPA010000036.1:0-16001 GCA_044357715.1 Microthrixaceae bacterium | reverse complement strand
CTCCGGTACGAGCACTTCGAACCGGAAAGCCTCAGCGACTCGAACACGTACAGCTCAGAGGCAACGGCCTGAATCGCACTCTCGGAGACCTGATCTCGGTGGAGGTCACCTGCGAGCCGCTCCTAGGCGAAGACAAAGCCTTACGAGGAGCCATCCTTGTTCTGAGTGACCTCACTGCACTGGTTCAATCCGTTGGACACCGCGAACAGATCGAAGCAACCGATCCCCTCACCTCTCTTCGTAGCAGACACCACATCACAGCACAGGTAGACGCAGCGGTTCGCTCTGCAAAGAGGAATCCATCTGACTCAGATGATGCTCGTGTGGGAGTGCTCCATGTTGACCTTGATGATTTTCGCAGCGTCAACGACACCTTTGGTACTGCCTTCGGAGATGAAGTACTGATCGCTGTTGCTGATCGGCTTCGAGATCTGACCGAACGCCATATCGAAATCGGCCGAGTCGGGGTAGATGAATTTCTCGTCGTCATCACCGGCAACGATGCCAGCCTTTCTTTTGATACCCGGCTGAGGCGACTAGCAGAAGAGCTTCAGCGAAGGATTGAACAGCCGCTCGTGGTAGAGGGTCTTGAACTTCGACTGACAGCATCAGTTGGAATCTCTCGTTACCCTGCAAACGCAAGCGATGGTGCAACTCTTGTTCGCTCAGCAGACACCGCACTTGCGGCGAGTCGGCGTGAAGGTCGCCATCAGGTCCGTTTCTTCGAAAGTTCGCTAGATAAGCGCGGCCGAACTGGCCTGGCATTGGACCGCGACCTGCGCCTAGCTGCTGCTCAGCGCAACCTGCAGGTTTATTACCAACCCATCATTGACCTCAAATCTGGAGCAGTCACCGGGGCCGAGGCACTGGTGCGCTGGAACCATCCTGAGCACGGGCCAATTCCGCCGTCAATCTTTATTCCAGATGCTGAGGCCACCGGCGCAATCTCTGCAATTAGCGACATGGTTGTTACAACAGTTGCAGAGGATCTTGCAGGATGGAACGAACAGAATCTGCTCAAGGCTGGGTCTCGTATTGCGATCAATATTTCTGCAACCGAATTTGAACAACGGGGTTTTGTTCAGCGGTTAGCTGCAACCCTCGACAACGTTGGAGTGCTTCCCTCCCAACTCGAACTTGAGATCACCGAAACCTTGCTGATGCGCGATGTCGAGGTCACTGCACAGCGTCTTGGCGACCTTCACGAACTGGGTTTCTTGGTGTCGCTTGACGACTTTGGAACCGGCTACTCATCTCTTTCACATCTTCATATGCTGCCGCTTCACACCCTGAAGGTTGACCGGTGCTTCGTCAGCGAACTTGGCGACGGAAGATCAGAGACCATTACACGGGCCATCTTGAATCTGGCCCAAGGCCTTGGGATTCATACGGTAGGAGAAGGCGTAGAAACCGAGGAACAACGCAGGTTCCTCATTGAAGGGGGCTGCGATTCGGTGCAGGGGTTCTTTTACGCCCCGCCTTTGCCTCGGCTGGCCTTCGAGAAGTTCATGCAAAACCACCGCCCAGTAAGTGCTCTGGCAATCTGACCTCGCTGTAGACAACTACTGATCAGACCAGCCCGCTGCTGCCGTGGCTGGAAGCAACACAACAAAGAGCGCTCCGCCACTCTCTGAAGACTCCACACGGATAGTGCCGCCGTGGCTCTCTACAATGCGCTTGGTGAGCGAAAGGCCGAGTCCTGTGCCGCCCTTATCTCGTTCGCGACCTTCTTGCAGACGAGCAAAGCGTTCAAAGACTTGTAGCCGCTCGCCCTCTGGCACGCCAGGGCCGTCATCGGCAACTGTAAGAGTGACCCAGGGGCCATCCTCGCGCACACCCACCTTTATGACTGATTCCGCATATCGCGCTGCATTATCTAACAAGTTGCGAATAACGCTGGTGAGTTCATCTGGATTACCCCATACCCGGCCAGCTGACACCGAAGAAGCATCGACATTCACAGCAGTCATGCGGCGGGTCTGTTCCATGACCAAATCGTCTAGGTCGACCTCGCTGCGGCGACCCAATCGTCCTTCCTCTAGTCGAGCCATGGCCAAGAGATTGCCGACAAGGTGTTCCAGCCGGTCATCTTCTGCGAGCACAATTCGCGCAACTTCAGGCCAATCAACATCTTCTGGGTATTGAAGTGCAGTCTCGAGTTGGGCGCGGATCGAAGCAACGGGGGAACGAAGTTCATGGCTGGCATCAGAGATGAACTGCCGTTGAGTAACAGAGGATTTCTGCAGGCGATCCAACATTTCATTCAGCATGCGACCCAGTTGAGCAATCTCATCATTTGTGTTCGGAACCGGTACGCGCGCATCAAGATTGTTTGCGGTGAGTTCTTGGACCCGGCTTGTCATCAGCGCCACGGGTGCAAGTGCCCTGCCCGTAATAACCCAGGTCATCAAACCTGCGCCCACTATCAGAAGCGGCAGGCTGATAATCAGACCCAGACTAAGTGCCGACACTGACTGATCGATCTGGTCTATCGAGGAAACGGCGTGTAGTCGAAGAGTGCCATATTGGGTTGGCAAATCTTGAGTGACCTCGATGGCATTTGCTGCTGTTGGCCTTGGCGGTCCTTGGCGGCCAAACAAAACTAGGCGGCCTTGATCATCGACTTTGAAGTTCAGTTCCGAGAGTCCTTGACCATCAAGATAGAAGTAGGTGCTTGAGAGCACCTGCTCAGCATCTGTGGCACGACCAAAAAGATCTGCCGAGGTCTGCTGATCAAGTTGGCCATCAAGATCGTTCACCGAGGCAAAGAGCTCAGCGGGGACGCGTCCTTTGCTGAGCGAATCTGCCATGAAACTCACAATGCGTTCGTTTCGGGAGCGCAGGTCGTTGGTGAGGGTGGCCTGAACCCACTCACGAAGTACGAGCCCGCCGCCTACGAGCGTGATCCCAACAACGGCCAACACAATGAGTGTGAGTCTCAGGCGAACCTGCTCACGCTTTCTTGGGCGGCTGTAGAGCGGTGCCGACGCCGATTCGGGCAGAGAGATGCCTGACTGATCTGGCGACTGAACCTCCGGACCTTTAGACACTGGCCCCTTCGCCGATCCGATAGCCGATACCGCGAACAGTCTCGATGTCTTGACGATCAAAAGGTCGGTCTATCTTGCGTCGCAAATAACCCACATAGACCTCAACCACATTGGGGTCACCCTCAAAGTCTTCGCCCCAGACGTGCTCAAGCAGCGTTTGCTTTGGAACCACCTGGCCCGGCTTGCGCATGAGTGCTTCTAGCAGTTCATACTCACGAGTCGTGAGGGGAATGTCTGTCTGCCCGCGACGGCAGGTGCGAGCAAGGGGATCTAGCATCAGATCATCGATCACAATTGGTTGCGCACGGCCATCTGCTGAGCGACGCAGCAACGCTCGAACTCTCGCTACGAGGACAACATAAGAGAATGGTTTAGTCAGAAAGTCATCTGCACCGGTGTCAAGGGCTTCGGCCTCGTCGTATTCACCAGATTTTGCAGTGAGCATTAAAATGGGAGTTCCGATGCCCTCTTCTCTTAGCGTCCGACACACCCGGTAGCCATTTAGCCCGGGCAGCATGATGTCAAGCACGATTGCGTCGATATCGTCTTCTCTAGCTCGGGCAAGCCCACTCAAGCCGTCATAAGTGATCTCAACTTCAAACCCTTCGGCTCGCAGGCCCCTCGCTACACCATCGGCTAGTGCTGCTTCATCTTCAACGAGCAGGATTCGCCCCGCTGTGGGAGTTGTCTCTGCACCGGATGTAGTCATATTCGCTCCTTTGCGACTATCAGTCTCTAAGTGTGGATGCTGTTCATGCAAGATCATCTCACCGAACAGATTCTCTGAGTAACAGTCTCTCAGGTTTCTTCTCAGGAATGGCGATCAGGCTCTAGTGGACTCGTGTTTCCTGAGGATTTGTCGGGGTTGTGTCTTATTGCGTGAGTTGATCCGACTTAGTCGTAGGTGGCCTCTAACCACCACTGGCCAGCCTCGAGCGCGAGTAGGTGTGCAGCAGCATCAGATACAACCTGGAGTCGAGCACGACGGCGATGACCGATGGCATCCCACCAACGTTGTTCGCTACACCATGGTCCGGCCCAGTGTTGAATCTGTTGCCACCCCCCTAAACCCAAGTGGTAACGAACTGGCACTGCGCTCATGACCCCCCGGCCGTTTACCCCCACACTGCGACCAAAAGCGTCAATAAGTTCTGCTTCTACTGGCCGAGGCCAAACCACAGTTGGTGAAGGCAGCGGCAGTCGGCCGGGCCAAGGGCCCACTGGCGCAGCGGGTCGCCTGCCTGATCTAGAGCGCATGTCTGAACTTGGAACAGCAGCGGCATGCTCACCTGCGAAGAGGTCAACTGCGTCGATTGACACAAGTTGATACTGCTCAGAAGGTGACCTTCCACCCCGCTGTTCTGGCAACTTCACCGCATCGGGCCCGAGCAACGCTTGCACTCGAGTCAAGGCTTGGAGAGCGCGTTCGGTTGCGTTGTGTGTGTCTCCCCAAAATCCAAGCTGCTTACCAGTATCTGCAATCACCTGATCTGGTATGAGTTGCAGTCGTTGAACACCCCCAGAACAACGACGCAAAGAAGTACCCGTGCTCAACCAACCATCTAACTGCCAGCGAACTCGTCGAGCGATATCTGCTGCTGAAAGCGCACCCTCGTGGCGCCAAAGCCGTTCGATACGATCACCTGCATCGGTTTCGGCCACTATGAGAACACGCGAGCATCCAAGACCACGGCCGGTTAGTTCTGCATGAAGCCGCTCAGCCAACCCAACCGCCACAAAGGCGGCCCGATCTACTCGCTCTGCTGGTGGGTCTATTGCAGCCTCTACAGAAAGATCTATTGCCGGGTCAGCAAGATTGAGTGGGGTTACCTCGGAGCCCGTCGCCAAGCGATACGCAGACATACCTAGATTGCCGAACCGCGCATTTACATCTGCACTAGGAAGCGCCGCAAAGCGACCCACCGTCCTGATCCCTAAACGCCGTATTACATCAAACATCTCGGTTGCTGCAGATTGAGATGCATGTGTAGAACGAGTTGCCACACCAAGAGATTCGATCGGTAGGGAGGAAAGAAACTCGGCAGTTTTTCCTGTTTGCACAACTACTGGTTGCGAAACTTCAGAACCCAAAAGATCAGACTGCAGAATCGATTCTTTTGCCGCAATCTGTGCAGCCTGAGGCCCATCGGCCACACCCACCCCCACGCTCACACCGCAAGCAGGCCCTAGCGCTGTTTGCAGCACCGCAGTTTGTACACGGGTAAGCACAAGCTGTGCCAAAGCACGATCCCCTCCGTGATACCCCGATGGGCCAAGCGTCGGAAAGGCGCACTGCCCAGGTTCTAGGACCTCGACTCGGGGCACAAATTCTTCAATTGCTGCAAGAACTAGCTCGAATGCTCTTGCATCTCTTTGTTGGTCGCATTGCACTACCTCTACTGCAGGGGAATGTGCTTGTGCTTCACGCACCGTGAACCCATGAGCAATACCTTGTCTTCGCGCGCCTTGACTCATCGAGATCACCCTGTTGGCATGTACCACCACGAGCGGCTTTTTGCTAGGTCGCGCAGTTGCTACTGCCGGCCAATCGGCACACAGCACAACTAGCGTTCGTTCAGCACTGCTTGCAGCATCGTGACTGCTTGCACTGGACATGTCACCCCGCGTCCCTCAGCCTTGCGCCGATTAGCCCAGCAGAAGGTGTCAGTTCGGTAGAGGTTGTTGCTCGAACCTGCTCGGCTCTGACTATGCCCCCCGAGATATCAGGAAGCCACAACTCAAGCCGCTGCGAACGACTCATACTGCGCCGGCCACGCACATCGAGCGTGATGCGGCGTTGACGCAAACGACCAGACCCATGACCGATTCCGAACCACTCGGCATCAACAACACAAAGCTCAACATCGGCAAGAGTGGGCCACGGCCGAGCTGAGCGAGGAAGCCCTGGTGTTTCTCCGCCGATGAGCATCACTACTGACCCACGTTCACGAGCTCGAGCAGCGAGGCGTCGCGCATCTTGTGCCGATGGCGCATGTTGCGAACCGCAGAGTACAAGGTCGAATGAGTCCACCAATGCCGCAGTGACAGTGGCCCAAGAAGAAGCAGGAGTTTGAACAACGGCTACACGCTGCAACTGCACCCCCAGTTCGGCAGCAGCAGCCCAGCCCATTTGGTCGACACCTACGCAAGCAACCCAAGAACCCGCTTGGGTGGGGCCCGCCGCTATGGCCAACGCAACAGCTGTTGCTCCAACTGTTCCGCTGACATGCACGATGGAGCCCCGTTGCAATCCGCCTTCCGGGAACACCTCTTGAAAGGCTTGCAAAAGTGGCAGTCGCCGCTGCTCAGCTAGAACAACAGGGCGTGTAGAAGCTAACGCTGTGCGCAATTGAGCAATTGCAACAGGGCTTTTTTGGGAGTCGACTGCACGCATCAACCAAGTATCGAACACTTGTTCGATACTTACAAATGATTATTCCTCTTCTATATAACCAAAGTCGGCATATGTGGGAACTGCCACACCTTCGCCGTAGAAGGTGTACAAGGATCCGATGATCTGCAAAAGCCCCTCAGTGTTGGCACCTCGCTCAAGGGTGACCGTAATCAGATTGGAGTTGATGTGAACTCCTTCGATTCCACCTCTGGCAAATAACCGTCGGGCTAACTCGTCTGGAGGCCGATCGCCCTCAATAGTTTGATCTGCAAGATAACGCTCATGTCCCATACCAGTCAGGGTGCGATTGATCTCAAATCGAACAACGCCGCCTTGGCTTGATGGCTTTTCAATGACAGTTACTGGCTGGCCCATAGACCTAGACAGTACTGCTCAATACGGCTTGTGCCACACTCAGGCGCAGTCAGTCGGACTCACCGTCCCGCCTCATGATCTGGCCCAAATGCCAGATCGCTGCCACCATGGTGCTGTGAATGACAACGCTGAGCCCAACACAACACAGGATCAGCAGATCACTGTCTATGAAGCAGTCGGCGGCCAAGGCTTCTTCGACGAATTAGTTCGGCACTTTTATGAACAGGTCGCGCAGGATGATGTGCTGTTACGCCTGTACCCCGATCAAGAGAACTTGCAACCCGCACGCGAACGACTTGCATTATTCCTCGGCCAATATTGGGGTGGGCCAGATACCTACTCCCAGCAACGCGGCCACCCAAGATTGCGTATGCGCCATGCCCCCTTTCTGATCGGCGCCACCGAACGGGACCACTGGGTGCACGCAATGCTCGTGGCTCTAGATTCAACGATGCCGAGCGCCCCGGTGGATGTCGAACTACAAGAAACTCTTCGGAATCGAATGCGTGAATACTTCGAGATGTCTGCGCAACATTTGTTGAACTCCCCCGGGTAGCGGACCTCTCGCACGCCTGCACTGCTAGGAGAAGATCCCGAGCAGTACTATCGCCGCATGTCTTCACATGGTTCACGCATAGCCACTGTCGTTTGGGGTACTGGCAACATGGGGCGAGCTGCCATTCGCGCAGTGGCTGCTCACCCAAACCTTGAGCTAGTGGATGTCATTGTCAATAATCCTGAGAAGGTAGGCAAGGATGCGGGCGACCTTGCCGGACTTGGCTATCAGCTCGGAGTTGCTGCTAGCAACGATGTTGCAGCAGCGCTCGATCGCTCCCCTGCGGCCTTGGTTTACACAGCATCAGGAGACATTCGCCCTGATGACGCACTTGACGATATTCAGCGAGCACTCGCAGCTGGGATCACCGTGGTTACCCCCTCGGTCTACCCGCTTTACGACCCACGCAACGCACCAGCAGAACTGCTCGAACCACTTCTGCAAATCGCTCAGAGCGGGGGCGCATCTTTGCTGGTGACCGGCATCGACCCCGGTTGGGGCAACGATATTCTGCCAGTGATTATGACGGGCCTAGCAAGCACCATCGATCAGATCAGATGCCAAGAGATATTTGATTACTCAACCTATGACCAGCCAGATGCAGTGCGGTACCTAGTGGGATTTGGGCAGCCCATGGATGAGGTTCCACCGATGGTGGCACCAACTGTGCCGACAATGGTCTGGGGAGGGCAGGTTCGCATGATCGCTCGAGCCCTAGGAGTCACACTTGATGAGGTACGCGAGACCGTTGACCGGGTACCACTCCAGGAGACGGTAACTAACGCTATGGGGACCTTCGATGCAGGCACCCAAGGGGGATTGCGGTTCGAGGTGCAAGGCATTGTCGATGGTGAACCTCTGATCATCATTGAACACATCACACGCATTGACTCAGGCGTTGCACCCGACTGGCCTTCTCCCCCTGATGGTGGTGCTGGTGCGCACAAGGTAGTTCTTGAGGGTCGCCCTCGAATCGAGGTCAATATTGAGGCAACCGATGAGGGTGGGAACCGCGCTGCGGGTGGTAACGCAACAGCTGCTGCGCGGCTAGTCAATGCTATTCCGTGGCTACTCGAGGCAACACCTAGCGTTTACGACGCGTTTGATGTGCCACTCAGTCCGGCAGTGGGTCGGCTCGGCCTCACTGCGAAGATCCAAAGTCAACAGCAGGGGCAGAGTTCATGATTATTGACGTACCCGAGGGCAAGCACCCCATCATGTATGTCTGGGGTGAAATGGTTCCTGGGATTGGACCAGCCGCCGCCAACTTCTCTCAGAAGGTCTATGAGGACACCACACTTGGACTGCGTGAATTTGAGGCTGCGCGCTTGAGGATGGCGCAGATTAACGGGTGCATTTTCTGCCAAGACTGGCGCACTGAGATGGACGGTCAGATAGTTGAAGAGACCTTCGATCAGGCAGTCACCAACTGGCGCACAAGTTCTGACTTGGATGCTCGCTCCAAGCTTGCCGCCGAGTATGCAGAGCGCTACGCGCTAGACCCTCACGGTCTTGATCAAGAGTTCTGGCTACGGATGAAGGCCCATTACAGCGATGCTGAAATTGTCGAACTGAGCATGTGCTTAGGGTCTTGGTTGGCCTTCGGTCGACTCAATCACGTTCTCGGCCTAGACAGCGCATGCGTCCTGCCCGCCCCTCAGGACTCTTAGGGCAGAACGAATAGAGAGGGCCGCCCAAGCACTAGACCCCATCACCGCTAGTGAAAGGAAGGCCCTCGACCTGTGTCATCCGTGGGAGAGGAAGGGTGAATGGGAGGATGACACAAATCGTGGTTACTACCACCCCATCATTATCTCGCAGTAACAGCAGGATTGCGAGTCGGGGAAGGGTGGCGAACGCCACTCCACTTTGAACTTCTTTCACCTGTTCGACCTGATACACACCCCCCTCATCACCTAAGCGATTTGCCTCGGGATAGATGCCGATGGTGAGTGCGTTAGGCCGCTGGGATGCTTTTTGGTTGGGGGCGCAGCGCTCGAGCGGCTGCCACTGCAAGGCCAACCGAGATCACTGCCAGAAGAAGGTGCACCACGATAAAGGGAAGCTCGCGATTGCTCGCCAAGGCAATATCGAACGCACGAACCATCCATACCAGCGTGGTCCATACGCCTAGGACGGCAACACCAATTGTGGCGGCTTGTGCAAAGGGCCGTTTGCGAATGAGCGCGACCACGAGTGAAACGAGCAGAACCGCTGCAGGAACCCACAACGTTGCAGCCAGAATCAATGGCCAAGTTCGTTCCGAGCTACTGAGCTCTGCATCTCCCATGATGTTGCGGACTCGGACGATGCCCCAGACGAACACAGTCCAGATCAAGAAGGAACCAACGCTGATCGCAGACCTAGTAGTCATGCGACAAAGTTAGCGTTGCTCGGGGTAGTAAGTTTTCGCCGTCGCTTGACTTCGCAGTCAACTCTTGAGGTCAACGACCGCTTACCGCCCAACTAGCCCACAAGTTGATACGCCAACTACTGCGCTAATCAACTATTTGACGTTCAAGGGGACTCATGACATCCACGCAGCAAGACCGCATCACGATTGAGGAATTCTCCTTAGAGGCTCGAGCGTTTCTTGAGCAAAACGCTGCTCCTCGGCCACCCGTCAAAGAGTTTGTTTGGGGTCAAGGCTCAGACGATGTCGCAATGTTCGATGAAATGGATCGCGAATCGGAATCCGCCAGAGCAGAACTTGCCAAAGAGTGGCGACGCAAGCGATTCGACGCCGGGTTTGGTTGGATTGGCGGTCCAGAAAAGTTTGGCGGTCGCGACCTTGGCGCAGCCTACGAACGGGCTTACAACTCCATTGAATCGCAATTCCTAACTCCCAATATGGGCGTGTTCACGATCAGCCTCGGTATGGTTGCCCCCACAATTTTGGCGCATGGCATTCCAGAGGTTCACGACCTGTACCTGAAAGACCTGTACCGCGGTGATCGCGTTGCATGCCAGCTTTTTTCTGAGCCGGGCGCTGGGTCTGACTTGGCTTCGGTCTCTATGAAGGCAATCCGTGATGGAGACGAGTGGATTGTCAGCGGACAAAAGGTCTGGACCTCTGCTGCGCACTTAGCTGAGATTGGGGAAGTCATCTGCCGCACCGATCCGGATATGCCAAAACATAAGGGCTTAACCGTGTTCGTGGTGGATATGCACGCACCTGGAGTAGAGATTCGACCCTTGCGTCAGATGACCGGCGGCGCGAGCTTCAATGAGGTGTTCTTCGATGAAGTGCGGATCCCCGACAGCCACCGGCTCGGAGATGTGAACAGCGGTTGGGGTGTTGCACTTACCACTCTGATGAACGAACGCTCCTCTATCGGTGCTGGTGGCGGAGGCGGTGGGGGCGGCTTGTTTAGCCCGCAGCGACTACATGCCATGCTCGAACACTTTGGGGCTTGCGACAATGCCGTGTTAGTAGATCAGGCAACGCGGCTTTACGTTAATTTCACTGTGGCGAAGTGGAACAACCAGAGGGCACTCGACAAGATTCGGGCAGGGCAACTGCCGGGACCAGAAATGTCAACAGCAAAGCTCGCCCTAACAAACAACCTCTCGGCATTTACCGAATGGGTCGCAGCTGTTCTTGGACCTCGCATTGCTGCTGACGGCGGCGAGTGGGGTGCCTACGCTTTCTCGCAGATGCTGTGCGGCGTTCCCGGCATGCGCGTTGCCGGAGGCACCGACGAGATCATGAAGAACATCGTTGCGGAACGGGTCCTTGGGCTGCCCAAAGATCCAGGGATCGACTCGACAACGGCGTTTAAGGACCTAGCAGTTAACAGCACCCAACCCTGAGGCAGTCCGGCTCAGGTTCCTCTTTAACCGGTGGCCTGCTGGTCAAGTTCTAGGTCGACAACTTCAAGCTGCAAGACATGTGGGAGCAGGCCAAGGCCATGCGCCTGCACCTGCGTTTCACGAACGATTTTGACCCATTCAGGCAGATGAGGGGCAACGCCGAGCGCCAGAATCTCACCAGACTCTGCTGCCTCACAAAGTCGTGCGGCGTGATTTGCAGCGGGGCCTATGTAGTCGTCGCCTTCGAACAACAAGACGTGTCCGCCCGCGATTCCGGCGTGAATATCAAAGTTGTCCTCTTCAAAACGCAGTCCAAGTTCGCAGACGGCTGCAATTACTGGCCCAGGCTCAACCCCAACCAACATTGCGCCATCGCCAAGCCATTTCAACACGCGCACACCGCGTCTGCCTGTGACTCCTCGTACGGCAGTTCGGAACCTAGTCAGGACTGCAAGTGCTGCGGGAGTGCCGTGGCGTTCGGTATATGAGGTGAAGCCGCAAACATCCACAAAGGCAAACCAACGCTCAAGGGTCTGAGAAACATCCACCCATTCTGGGACCGGTGGCTCAATGCCTGTCCCACCGGGGGCAATGGATACACGGGGTGCACCAAATTGGATTCCACGCGTTCTGTTTTCACTCATCAACTACACCTCTTGAGCAGTTGCTCTGTGGCTGCTTGATCACTGCTTCTCGCCTGCAGTGCCAATCGAAGCAGTATGTCACTGGTTGCAAACTCTAGCAAGCATTAGCTAACTGTGGTGTGCGGTCTTGATGCAGGTTCGATTCGGGTTCCCAGCCAAGGGATTGAATCCATAAATGCCCAAGAACGGCGGTGAATCGGGGTTGGGCCGTACCCGCGCAGGGCAAGCTGATGCCGCGGGCAGGGGTAGCCCTTGTTCCTATCAAAGTCGAACCCCGGATAGTTCTCGGCTTGATCGCGCATCATCCGGTCTCGAGTTACCTTCGCCAAAATTGAAGCAGCGGCAATGGACAACACGGTTGTGTCGCCCTTGACAATTGTTTGGGTGCTTTTTGTCCCGGTGTGGTCGCCGCCAACAAAGTCCCAGTTACCGTCCATCAGCACCATGTCTGGAGTCACCGTTAGCCCATCAAGTGCTCGCCGAGCAGCTAGGCGTTGAGCTTCGGACATTCCGAGTTCGTCGCACTCCTGGTGACTCGCATGCCCGACCGACCAAGCTGTGCACCAGCTAGCAATGCGGTCAAAGAGCATTTCGCGTCGAGGCTCAGAAAGCTGTTTTGAGTCCCGCACACCATTCACCCGACGGTCGCGACCAAGCACTGCCGCACCGATGCTGAGCGGCCCAGCCCAAGCACCACGTCCCACCTCATCAAGGCCGACGATAACCTCATATCCCTGCAAATAGAGTTTGTTCTCTAGCGCAAGCGTTGGAGCAGCTCGTTTTCGGTTTCGAAGTCCACCCACAGCACCACGTTAGTTGCTGACCCAACTCTGCACGTCTTGACCCATGACCATACGATGCATCCATGGTTCGATCCGTGCACGTGCTACCTCATACCCACTGGGACCGCGAGTGGTATGACCCGTTCCCCACTTTCCGTGGCCGACTCGTTTCGATGCTCGACGAGCTTCTGCCTCGACTTGAGGCAGATCAGAGTTTTGTTCATTTCCAACTAGATGGTCAGATGGCAGTTGTAGATGACTACCTCGCAGTCCGCCCGGAACAGCGCAAGTTGATCTGCGAGTTAAGTACTGCTGGTCGGCTCTCGATGGGGCCTTGGTACGTTCTGCCCGATGAGTTCTTGGTCTCTGGCGAGACACTGATCCGAAACCTGCAACTTGGGATTGCTCGGGCCGAAGAATTTGGCGGAGCTATGCAGGTCGGCTACCTACCCGACATGTTCGGCCATGTGGCCGCCATGCCTCAGATACTCCGCCTGTTTGGGTTTGAGCATGCTGTGGTCTGGCGTGGTGTGCCACTCTCAATTGATCGACCGGCCTTTTGGTGGGAGTCTCCCGATGGAAGCGCAGTTCGTGCAGAGTACTTATCGGCTGGCTACGGCAACGGCTCCGGCATGCCCACTGACGCTCTGCAATTGCGAGAGCGAATCGAAATGTTTATCGAGGTTCAAGGCGAGCTAGTGGGAGAAGCCGTCTTGTGGATGGCCGGGATGGACCATGAGGCTCCTCCCCCGCATTTGTCACGCGTGGTGGCCGAGTTCCAAGCCCAAGAGTCCCTGCGCTCTCACCCCGACGGAGAAGAAGAAGAAGAACGAGAATTATACGATCTTCGGATTGGATCCCTCAGCGAGTACTTGAAGTCGGCTCCCTCAACGAATCTGCCTACGCATCGCGGCGAGTTGCGCTCCGGGGCTCGGGCCAACTTGTTAATGGGGGTCACCTCGAATCGCGTGGATGTCAAGATCGCAGCAGCGCAGGCGGAGCGCTCACTCGAACGGCTAGCCGAACCCCTGTGCGCTTTGTGGTCCGTTGATCCCATCCGGGAGCAGCCGCTGCTGGACTTGGCTTGGCTAGAGGTCATTCGAAACGCGGCTCACGACTCAATCTGCGCCTGCAGCCATGACGAGGTTGTCGATGCAGTGCTTCATCGCTATGCCGAGGCAACCCGAACCGCTCAAGCAATAGCTCAGTCGGCCATGCTCTCTGCCTCCTCGCAGACACAAACGAGCGGAATTCTGTTGCTCAACCCGTCTGCTCGACAGCGAGTGGAACTCATTGAGATCGAACTGCCTGCTAGCGCTCTGGCCGAAGAGTTCAGTGCGGAGCAAGGCTTTGAGAGCAGCGATCAGACCTGGTTTCAGGTACTTTCAGAGCGAGCAGCCCAAGAGGAACTGCATGTCAGCACGGCTGCAGATGCACCATTGATTGTTGCCCGGGAACTTATCTTTGAACACCCCGAAACAGCTCAGGTTCTACTGATTGAGCAACCCGCGTCTCATCTAGCGGGTTCTGCTTCTGATGCTGTCCTAGAGGTTCACTTGTTGAATGCTGAAGTTGGCACTGAAGCACTCAATGCGCTGAGCCCACTTGATGCACTGAGTCAGCTCGGCCAGCGGTGCGAGCGCGACCCGGGATTACATATCAGCACCGTTTTGCATCACCGCGAGGCATCATCGCGAGTGCTCACGATGTCTGGTCAGGTGCCTGGTTTCGGATGGTCAATCTGGCAGCCACATGCTCCGTCTTTCAAGGTTCAGAGCCTTGGTTCATGCGGCATGACGAATAGCCTGATTTCAGTAGAGGTCGACACTACGAACGGAACCTTCGCTATCAACGGCAACCCCGGATACGGCCATATCGTCGACGAGGTTGACGTAGGAGATACCTACAACTGGTGTCCGACACAGCCCGAGATGGTCACCCTTCAGCCGCAGTCAACAATTGTTCAGTGCATCGAACAGGGGCCGCTTCGCTCAAAGCTACAGATTAACTCTGAGTACCTTCTTCCGGTCTGCGCTCCGAGCGAAGCCCTTGACGATCCGCCGAGCGTGCTCCAGACCGTAACAACTGTCATTGAACTGCGCGCTGATGAAGCAATCCTGCGAGTCAGCAGCAGCTTGCTGAATCAGGTCCAAGACCATCGGATGCGCGTCCATTTTCCGCTACAAACCCGCACTCAAAGCTCCATCGCTGAATGCGCGTTTGGGCTTGCGGAACGGCCACTCGCCGCCGAGGGAGGACCAAACGAATGGGGAGTGCCGACCTTCCCCTCGCGACGGTTTGTCACAGCAGGAGACCTGACGGTTACTCATGAGGGACTCTGCGAGTACGAACTTGTAGACCTAGATGGCGACCCCGAAGATCCGCTGACCACTGCAGGAACACTTGCCCTCACACTCTTGCGTTGCACCGGATGGCTCTCTCGAGGACCGATGGCCTCTCGACCATTACCAGCCGGCCCAGAGAACGAACTGCTCGGATCTCAACTGCAAAAATCCCTCACCTTGGAGTACGCAATCGCACTCAACTACCCCGACCCCTACGAGCTGGCCGACCGGGTCTGGTCCCCTCTTCAGATTGTTGAATCACTTGGCGGCGGCCGACTAAATGACTCAGGCTCAAAGCTTGCTATCAGCGGAATGGAAGTTGACGCAGTACTCACCAATAGCAGCGGTCGACTTGTGATTCGGTGCCATGAGCCTTTGGGCCAGGCGGGTTGGATGCGGATTCCGGGTCGCACCGGGCAGATAGTTGACCTGCTCGGCAATCATCTTGGAGATTTCGCCGAGGAACTCAAGGTTCGACCTCATCAAATACTGACGGTGGCTCTCGACCCGCTCTAACCCTTCACGGTCAAATCGACCGCTGACCTGCAACTAGTAGTCGGTGCATGACAGTCTATTGCCATGCCCAAGAGCCCTTCTCTGACCCCCGCACAAGCCGATGAACTTCTGGAATACACCATTCAAACCAATGAAGGCCGCCAAGACCCGTACCCCGCCTACAGCCAGTTACGCGAATCTCCCGGTAGGTGGCGTAGCGAAGCTGGATCAACCGTGCTTACTAGCTACAACGATTGCCTAGAGGTTTTGCGCCATCCCAAGCTAGGTCGGGCCGAAGCAGATATGGACTTGCCACTCTCGATTGCCGGAAATGAGCGGCGAGTTTCAGAAGAAAAAACCACGATGTTGTTGATCAACCCTCCGGACCATACGCGAATTCGTTCCTTGGTAAGTCGTGCGTTTACTCCTCGTAGAGTCGAAGAACTTCGATCAACTATCGAGGACCTACTGCTGCCAGTTCTTGACCGCTTCGTAGAGCAAGGTGGCGGGGATGTGATGGCCGACCTTGCGGTCCCCTACCCCGTGG
>JBIKPA010000211.1:0-4760 GCA_044357715.1 Microthrixaceae bacterium | reverse complement strand
GGGGGTCTCATCAGACATGTTCTGTCACCTTCATTTTGGCTCAGTCACAGTTCTTCTAGCACTGCGATTCGATAGGTCAGTGGCTGCATTGATGTTTCGGCTAGTGGAGAACTCTCTTCGGATGCGCTTTCAGTCGCCGGGGCTATCCAGAGGGGCAGGGTCTTCGCCGGAGCGTGTTCAACCGCAGTGCCAACCTGTTGCATCTGAAGGAATGCGGCAATGAGCCCGGGCGGGTAACGAGTCAGATCGATCGCCGCCATATCTGAGCGCACGGAGCGTTGCTCCCCTAAGCCAGCAGCCAGCTTGCGAGCGCCAAAACCAGAGACACCAAATAGTGAGATCACCATGGTGGAATACCGGGCCGAACCATCTCGCAGCCTGCCAAGAAGGTTTGCAAGCACGCCCTCAAGCTCGAGACGGCCAAGACCCTCTGCCAATCCGGTGGTCAAGATGACAGAACAAGCTGTTTTGTTTGCTGTCACAAATGCGTTCATCGAAGCCGACTTCAATAGGTATACATCAGGGTTCGTTACCCCACTTGTGACACAGAGGCCTTCAAGAAGATTCTCAAGCTGCGGGTTCGAACCCTCGACTAGTGGTTCTACAGCCAGACCAGCGAGCATGGCTTGCATGCCCGAGGCCATCTTGGCTCGTAGCAGAACAATCCAAAGCACAGAGAGAACTACTGCCACCACAGCCCCAACAATGGGCTGAAGAAGCATGAGAAACCCTCCAAGGAGAACGGCAATGAGCACCCCTAGAAAGAGGGTGTTGTGCTCGAGTTTGCTTGCCGTTTGATCGAGGGACCGCTGCGCCTGCATTGCCTACAACGTTACAGGAGGGGGCTAGCGGCTTTGAGTATGGTCCTTAGCGAACCCTGACTCTGAGCGATGTTACTTTTTTCGAGGCCTGCTGCGCGGCGGAGACGAGATCGGTATAGATCTCGAGGTATAGATCGCAAAGCAGTTCAAGGTCGAACTCCTGAGCACGCAACAACCCTGCGCTTTGAAGCGTTGCTGCTAACACCTGATCATGCAGGGCTGTGTTCAGCGCTGCGGCTAACGCCGCAGAGTTGCCTGGTTCGACGAGTTCAGCCGCAACACCGTGAGCGGAGTTTGCTACTTGCGAATACCCCGAGATGGCAGAGGCCACAACGGTGGTCTGGGCTGCCATGGCCTCAAGCAGGATGATTCCAAAGGACTCCCCTCCAAGAGAGGGCGCACAAAACACCGTTGCTGCACGCATGCGTTGCTCACGCTCCTCGTCGCTAATGCGTCCGAGCCACTGCACACGCTGGTCTGGGTAGCGCTGCTGCAAGTCGGCAGTCTGTGGACCAGTTCCGCCGACCCAGATCTGAGTGTCTGCAGGTAAGCGAGCAACCGCTTGGAGGAGAACCTCGAGGCCTTTTCTGGGTTCGTGGCGACCAAGAAAGAACACCGTTGGCCCGTCAGTGGGCCACGGGGTCGCAGTACGGAAGCGCTCGCCTTCAATTCCATTGAACAAAACTCGAACATCATTTGCCATGACGTCAACAACCATGGCCTTTGCATCCTCCGACACTGCAACTCGAGCATCAAGGCGATTACCAAACCAAGTCGCGAGGGCAGACAACTTCTGATACGCAGGCTGCTCCCCCGCTGCGTGAAATGTGCCCACAAGGGGGGCAGTCTTGAGTAACGCTGCAGTCACTGTGGGGCCTGGGGCCAATGGTTCATGCAGGTGAACCACATCAAAGTCCTCATCCCACAATGCGCGCATGGTGCGAAGCTGCGCTGGAACATCTGGCGCAATAGGCGCAACAGAGCCGTTCGTAGCCGTCGGGATGCTGCTGCCGAGCGGAATGACGAACACCTCGGGAGGCGGGCCGTCACAGGGGGCAAGCACAAGCGCTTCGTGGCCACGCCTTCGCAATGATCGAGCAAGCGCCAGAACTTGACCCTGAACTCCCCCAGGGACACTCAAGCTATAGGGGCAGACCAGACCGATGCGCACCGTCCAACACTACGCGTCGGAGCGGCCTTTTTCACTCTTGGCTTCAGCCCATGCAGGAAGGGGCAGTCCAAGAGCTGCGAAGTCGCTCGGCCAATTCGGTTGAAGAACATGCCACTGGGTCGGATCTCTGCAGATCAAGACCTCTAGAGCATTGGCCATATCTTGAGTGACTCGCTGAACATCGGCTCGGAGTCTGCCGCGGCGCTGAGTATCGAGCGGAGGTAAAACAACTGCATGGTGGATGTTCCCCTGAACGAACACAGCTACGGGCACCAAGGGTGCGCCGCTCCGCAGAGCCAGAAGCGCCGCTCCGCCGGGCAAAGAAGTTCGCTCCCCAAAGAACTCAACCTCAATACCGTCCCCAGTGAGATCGCGATCACTTAATAAGCACAGCACCGAGCCAGAACTCAGCGCACCTGCAAGTTCAACAGCAGCAGTCGGCCCAACCGCAATGACGTTCAATCCCAGTTGGTCGCGCCGATACGTGAGGAACCACTCAAAGAGTTCTGGTGGCTCAAGGTGCTCAACCGCAGCAGCCACGGCAAGCTTGTGGGTCATCACCAGCCAGCGACTCGCCGATTCCCAGCTCCCAAGATGAGGTATCGCTGCAATGACTCCTTGCCCGGCTTGAGCCGGAACGATGAGATGCTCAAGGCCTTCATAGGTAAAGACTCGATCAAGCTCATCTAAATTCAGAGAGGGCAACCGCAGCGCATCTAGCCAATACCTTCCAAAACTTTCAAAGACCTGCTCAACTTTTTCTTCTAGCTGCGCTTCCGTAATCGGAGCATCCTTGGGAAGCGTCCAAGTGCGCTTGTTGGGGTCGGGAGTCACACCATCTAAGGCCATGCCATAAATGCGACGAAGGTAACGCTCAATCACGAGTCGCTCTGAGGGAGAACGCCGTGCGAAGGCTCTACTCGCAGAAGTGACTAGTGGCCGAGCAAGAGCCGAGGGGAGATGTTCTGCGAGCGCCGAAGCCGCGCGGAGTTTACGAACTGAGAGCTGCATTTACCTCACTGCCCTTACGTGGGCGGGCGCCGAGAGCCGCCTTGGCGACCGCGTGAGGCACTGCGGGACTGCCAACGCTGAGCCACGGTGCGATCGGCGCTGCGTGGCCGCCTGCGGCGGCGATCACTCAAGGCAGGGGTTTGGCGGGTTGCTTGGCCCCAGACCTTGATAAAGCGCTGTGCGGCCGTAATCACATTGAGGACAACGATGAGAGCAAGAATCGGAATCAACAGATTTCTATAGAACAGCAGTCCGATGCCGAGTAACAGAAATCGCTCGGCTCGTTCAACGATTCCTGTGTGCGCATCGAAACCAAGTGCGTCGGCTTTCGCTCGGATATACGACACGATTGATGCCGTGATATAGCCAGCTACAGGCAACATGACTACCCAAGCCCGTCCATCACTCTCAACCAAGTAGTAGGTAATGCCGCCAAAGAGAAGTCCGTCGGTGACCCGATCTGATACCGAATCGAAGAATGCCCCGCGCAGCGAGGACTTACCGGAGGCCTTGGCAACTGCACCGTCAAGCAAGTCCGGAATGCCAGTTAGAACCAACAAAACAAGTCCAAGGTGCAGGTGTCCTGAACCAATCGCAACTGAAGCAGCAACGGCCATCACAATGCCAGTAGCAGTAATGACGTCTGCAGAGATTCCGGCTTTTTTCAAGCTGTTACCGATGGGCTTTACTGCGGCATCAACTTGTGTGCGCCATTTTCCGTCAAACATCTGACTCCTCGGTGAAGCGGTGAATCGCTAGGTGAAGAACACCTTTCGAAAACCTCGCTCGTCGACCATCTCTCGTTACTACGGACAGTGCTAACTACAGTTAGCACTCTACTCGCTTATGGGCTCAATAGGAAGTACTTCAGTATAAGAAGTACTCCAGTCATCAACCCTGAGTCTCGCTCTGAGCGGGCACGCTCAGGCTGGTTCCGGCAACATCCTCCGGGTCAAACTGGGTCCAATCCTCTGGGTTCTCCTCGGAGAACCCCTCGATGACTTCGCCATTCACACCGTCTACCAGAACTATTCCCCGCTTGGTAGGTGGATTTTCATTTGAGTAAGCCAAGATTCGCCAGGTAGGACGAGACAACCAGCCACGCCAAGCCATCTGCGCAGCCGCATGACCGACTGGAAATCCCACCTTTGTAGAAGCACTGACTAGCGCGTCTGATTCATCAACTTTCAAGGTCCACCCGGCGATCATGCCATATGCACCAAAGACAACAAGGCCCACACCGGCCCACAAGGTTCCTAGGTTTACAAGCACCGAGCTCTGCCCGTTGACCGCATAAACAGCTACGGCTGCTAACCCAAATAACAAGTACAGGCCGGCGGGAATCCGTCGCCGATTGTTATTAGGAAACGTCTGTGGGCCAACAAACCCAGAGAGGTCTAAGTCCTCGGGGAGAACATCGACGATCTCGCCATCAGTTGGGGTCACCGGAGGCTGCCCCGATTGAAGGTCTCTTGAGTCAGTCATGGCTCAACGGTAGCAACAGGAGCGGTCCCGGCTGAATCAGGCTGCGCATCTGAAGCAGTCCAGAACGGCTGTAATGCCTGCCATACATCTTCAAGAGCCACCGGCATCACCTGTGAACCACCAACGGTGGCCATGAAATTGGCATCTCCAATCCATCGGGGAACGCAATGCACATGAAGATGATCGGTCTGGGACCCTCCAGCAGCGCGCCCCAGATTAATTCCCACATTTACACCGTCGCAGTTCAGCGTTGACTTGAGCGAAGAGACCCC
>JBIKPA010000035.1:0-16018 GCA_044357715.1 Microthrixaceae bacterium | reverse complement strand
ACACTCGCCGAGTTGCGTGAGTCCGGTTGGAAGTCTGAATCGGTGAAGTCGGAGTTGCGCAGAAACGCAGTTGCGCGCATCCGCAGCGGTGAACCCTTGTTCGCCGAAATCCTCGGTTACCAGGACACCGTCTTTCCGCAGGTAGAAAACGCTTTGCTCGCCGGCCACGATCTGATTTTCTTGGGGGAGCGGGGCCAAGCAAAGACCCGAATTATTCGGTCATTGATTGACCTGCTTGACGAGTGGCTGCCCATTGTTGAGGGATCAGAGATCAATGATGATCCCTATGCGCCAGTTTCGTTCCACGCAAGATCACTCCTTGCTGAGCACGGTGAGAACACCCCGATTTCTTGGGTGCACCGTTCGTTCCGCTTTGGTGAGAAGTTGGCTACACCAGACACTGCAATTGCCGATCTCATTGGAGAGGTCGACCCAATCAAGGTGGCTGAGGGTCGCTACCTTTCCGACGAACTCACCTTGCATTACGGCTTAGTCCCTAGGACCAATCGCGGAATCTTTGCGATCAACGAGTTGCCCGACCTGGCCGAGAGAATTCAGGTTGGCTTACTCAACGTGCTCGAGGAGCGCGATGTGCAGATTCGTGGCTACAAGATTCGCTTGCCTCTTGACGTCATGCTGGTGGCTTCGGCAAACCCCGAGGATTACACCAACCGTGGTCGACTCATTACCCCACTCAAGGATCGCTTCGGCTCGCAGGTGCGCACCCATTACCCGCTCGACGTAGAGACCGAGGTGGCCATCATTTTGCAAGAGGCCTCACCGTTCTCTGCCGATGGTATTGAAGTATCCGTTCCGGAATTCATGACCGACATCGTTGCCACTTTGTCTCAACAAGCAAGACAAAGCCCACATATTTCTCAGCGCTCAGGCGTTTCGGTGCGTCTCTCGGTATCGAATTATGAGGTCATGGTGGCAAACGCCGCTCGACGCGCACTGATCGCAGGCGAAGACCAAGTGGTGCCTCGCATCTGCGACCTTGAAGCGCTTCCTGCTGCCACTGCCGGAAAGATCGAGATTGAGACCATCGAAGAAGGCAGAGAAGGTCAGATCCTGGATCATCTCATTCGCGCAGCAATCCTGACCGTGTTTCGTGAGCGTGTTACCCCCGAGAATCTGACTGCTGTCATTGCGGGTCTCGAGGAGCGCGGCCCCGTTGACGCGGGAGAGGATGTGGCCTCGTCGACCTATACGGAACTGCTTGAGCAGGTACCCGCTTTGCACGCTCCGGTGGCTGAACTAGTAGGCGAGAACCCCAGTCCAGCCTCGGTTGCCTCGGCGGTTGAGCTGATTCTTGAGGGACTGCACTTAGCTAAGCGGCTCAACAAAGACGCAATAGCTGGCCGCGCACAATACCGGGCACGCACCTAGCTGCCGGTCCGAGACCAACTCAGAGGAGTACCCTCAAGCCATGTCACGACCTCGCTTTCGCTATTCCCCTTGGGATGGAACACAGCAGGGATTCGAGGTTGACGCGTTCGACGTTATGGAGCAGCTCACCGACGATCTGCTGTATCACGGAGATATCAACGCTGCTTTGCGTCGAATGCTGCAACAGGGCTTTGAGGACCGCAACGGAGAGCACGTCCAAGGCATCCGTGAAATGCTCGAAAAAATTCGGCAGCGCCGCGAAGAGACTCTAGAAAACTACGATTTGGGTGGAGTCTTTAGCGAGATTGCAGACGAGTTGCGCGAAGTTATCCAACAAGAGCGTGATGCGCTACAGCGTCAACTTGATGAAGCCAATGCGTCAGGCGATGAGCGCCGCAAAGAACTCACTAGTGAGTCAACCTTGGGCAAGAACATGGACCTTGACATGTTGCCCCCCGATCTTGCGGGGCAGATGCAGGCTCTGAGTAACTATGAGTTCACTTCGGCAGAGGCTGAGCAGCACTTTCAGGAGTTGATGGAAAAGCTGCGCGAGCAACTCATGCAGAACTATGTCAATGAGATGTCTGGCTCAGTCAGTGAGATGACTCCCGAAGAGTTCGCTCGCACCAAAGACATGATGGCCGCCCTCAACGAAATGTTGGAGCAGCGTGAGCGCGGTGAGGAGTCCGACTTTGAAGGGTTTATGGAGAAGTTCGGAGACTTCTTCCCCGAGAATCCTCAGACGCTCGACGAGTTATTGCAGATCATGGCAAAGCGGATGGCTGCTGCTCAGGCAATGCTCAATTCAATGACCCCTGAGCAGCGAGCGCAGATGCAACAACTCGTAGATCAGCTCTTAGAAGACATGGACTTGCGCTGGCAGGTGGAACAGCTCGGCCAGAACCTTCAGCGGGCTTTCCCTGATGCGGGTTGGGATTCCAGCTACGAGTTCGAGGGCTCGCAGCCGATAGATATGGGTTCTGCCGGCGAACTGATGCGCCAACTCGGAGACTTAGATCAGCTTGAGCAACTCATGCGTGGTGCATCTAACCCCGGGGCGCTCGCATCGGCAGACATCGAGCGTGTGCGTGATTTGCTCGGGGAAGACTCCGCCGAAAGCATGCAGCGGATGGCCGAGATCACTCGGCAACTGACCGAGGCGGGCCTCATTGAGCAGAAGGAAGGCCGTGCTGAATTAACGCCGAAGGGAATGCGAAAGCTTGGTCAGAATGCCCTAGCCGAGCTGTTCAAAAAGCTCGATCGAGACCAACTCGGCCAGCACGAGATTGATAACAGCGGCATCGGTCACGAACGCAACTTTCAGACTCGGCAGTACCAGTGGGGAGACCCGTTCAACCTGCAGATCGAAAAGACTATTCGCAACGCGATTCTGCGCGGTGAAGGTGTGCCGGTGCATCTCAGCCCAGAAGACTTTGAGGTTGAAGAGACTGAGCAAAGCGTCCGTTCCTCTACCGTGCTGATGCTCGACTTGTCTCTTTCGATGCCAATGCGAGACAACTTCTTGCCGGCAAAGAAAGTGGCAATGGCGCTGCATGCACTCATCACCATGCAGTACCCACGCGACTACTTAGGAATCGTTGGGTTCTCAGAGGTGGCGCGGGTGCTCACGGCTGAACAGCTTCCCGAGGTTTCTTGGGACTTTGTTTACGGAACCAATATGCAACATGGCTTCCAACTCGCCCGGCAACTCCTGTCTCGTCAGAGCGGTACCAAGCAGATCATCATGATTACTGACGGAGAACCGACTGCGCACATCAACTCCTATGGTGAACCGGAGTTTCATTATCCGCCGGTCAAAGCCACTGTTGATGCAACGCTGCTCGAAGTTGCTCGTTGCACCAAAGACCGCATTTTGATCAACACGTTCATGCTGGACCCAGATAGCAGTCTGCAGCATTTCATTGAGCAAATGACCAAACTCAACGGCGGACGGGCCTTCTTCACGACACCGCAAACCCTGGGGGACTACGTGCTGGTGGACTTCTTAGAGCATCGTCGCAAGCTGCTCACCGCTCGCCGCTAAAACCGGTTTGCCCGGTAAGTCACTCTGAGTGATTCGCGCGTCTCGCGCGGTGCAGAAAAATTTCTTGTGTTTTCGCGAGAAACAGGTACTATGACCTACTTACACCGACGTAATTACACTGCCGTGAGACGTATGACACTTTTCTGGGCGACGGGCTAGCCCAATGAAAGATCTGGGGGGATCGTCATATGAGGATCGGCTTGGAGGATGAAATGGCATTTCCAGAAGAGGCAACAGGCGCCGAGAGTTGGCAAATGTTCTCGAACTGTCTCGGCGTCGATCCCGATTTGTTCTTCCCCGAACGCGGCGCTTCTACCAAAGAAGCCAAGGGTGTTTGCCAGGGTTGCGTAGTCCGAGAGGATTGCTTGGAGTACGCCTTGGCCAACGGCGAAAAGTTTGGCATCTGGGGAGGCCTGAGCGAGCGTGAGCGTCGCCGCATCCGCCGTCAGCGTGCGCTCGCTCGAGCAACACAGTCACAACAGCCACGAACTGCTTGATTTCAGCTCGTTGAACTGGGGCTTCAGGATGAGGTCACAGGCGGAAGCGATTGCATCATGGCCCTTTCAGTGAGGATGTAATGCATGGGCACATCCCAAGTCTCGGCCGATAACTCTTCGACTACCTGCAGACTGAACGCGCAACCCACCAAGGTTGGCCCAGCGCTCTTTAAGGAATCAGTCGTTTGGAGTCCTTCTTTGCTGAAGGCCCGGTCGTAGAACCCTGCGCCAAACCCCAGTCGATTACCCGATGAGTCAACTGCGACACAGGGGATGAGCGCAAGGCTCATTTCCCCCGCCGTTCGCAACTCCTTAGGTTCAGCAGGTTCCAGAACCCCAAACCGGTTTGGCTCTAGATGCCCGCTAGCAGCCCACTCGGCAAATTTCATCTGCCGGCCCTGTCCGATTACCGGTAAGAAAACACGCCACCCAAGATTTTGCAACTGCTCATTGCAGAGTCGCAGGTCAAGTTCACCGTCGGTTGGCGCATAGGTGCACACCAGACCTGGGGGCCGTGATGCAACGAACTCTGCCAACTGCTTGGCCACTGCTTGCTCAGCGTTACTCCTTTGCTCGGGTAGCAACTCCCGACGACGCTGTCTCAGCCGGGTACGAAGCTCATTTCTTGTTTCTGGCTGCTCAGTCACAGACAAGATGATGCCGCTCGAGCAAGCATGCGCGAGTGATGCCCCATTTTGTGGCCGATGGCGCTACCATGAAGTTATGTTCGGTGGAAACGAATGGCTCATAGTCGTAATCGTTGCTTTGGTTCTCTTCGGGGGGTCACAGCTTCCGAAGCTTGCCAAAAATCTGGGTTCGGCCCAGAAGGAATTTAAGAAGGGTCTTGCAGAGGGCAAGGAAGACGAAGAAGCGCCAACTGCTCCTTCTTCTGCGCCAAAGACCTCGGGAGCCCCTGCCGCTTCCGAAACACCTTCAGACAACTAGGCAGCCAAGTCGGGCAGCGGGTCAAACAATGGCTCTCGCTTTGTGACCTAACGCACTCCCCGCACGGGAGTGCGGCCCTTACCGCGGTGTTGTCGGTGGTTAGCCTGCGCTAACAGGGATGAACGGTCTTGCAGACCTAGCTTTGTGGATTCGTCGACGCTCTCGCTCCGAGGTTCCTCCCCATACGCCATGATCAATCCGATGTGCGAGTGCGTACTCGAGGCACTCAGATTTAACGGGGCAGTCCACGCAGATGCGACGAGCCGCATCTACACCCACCCCGTCTGAAGGAAAGAACTGACTGGGGGGTTGTTCGGCGCAGTTGCCCGAGGCCATCCATTTGGTATCTAGCGGTGAAGCCTTCATATGTTGAGTCTGACCCGCTTCGCACCAAAAGTGTTCCCAATTATTTTCAACAACTGAGAGTCAACTCAGAGCACACTCGCCCAAGCGTGGCCGAACCCTATTTGGCGGCTGGTCGCGTAGCTCACCTTGTTGTGTCATGGCTGCATTCCGAGGCTGACTCTGAGATCAAGCTCATGAGCCTCTGAGAACTCTCTTTGATCTGAGCGATTCGCGCTCGGCATTTGCCTGCGGATGACGCATACTCGCAGTCATGGATCAGGCGAACACACCCAACAATTCGAATATCAATCCCCCGTGGACCCCACCTTCGGTTCCCACGCCTCACGCTTCGCAGGCTGGCCCGCCAAGTGCTCCACCGCTTGCAGGTCCTGTTGCAGGCCCGCCGACCGCTGGCCCACAGGCTGCATCATCGGCTGGGGCAGGTCAGCCACCGGCCTTTACCGGATGGGCAAGCCCCGTTGCGCCGTCAGCTTTGGGCGCACCGAGTTCTAGCCTTGGCGGTACTGCACCGTCGGCGCCTCAGGAGGCACCCCCGGTGAGTCGAAAGGCTTCATCCCCACCACGTCAAAGCAGCGGGGTTCGCTCTGCGCTCGTTGGCGGCTTAGTCGGTGCAATCGTCGCCGGTGGTCTGGTAGGAGCGGGGCTCTGGAACAGCGGGGGCTCAACTTCTAATTCTGCGACACCAGTCGCAACCTCGGAGAACGCTCGACCCTCTGCAACTGTTCCAGGGGGAAGCTTGGACGTGCGCTCTTTGTTGACCAAGGTGAGCCCTTCGGTGGTTGCTATTCATACGGGAACTCGTCAAGGCGAGGCAGCGGGCTCGGGCGTCGTGATTAGCGAAGATGGTTTGGTTCTGACCAATGCGCATGTGGTGGAAGGGGCAACCACGATCGAGATTGACTTCTCTGATGGCCGCACCGTCGAAGCCCGCCTGATCGGGGCAGTCCCAGAAAATGATGTTGCGCTTGTCAAAGCAGAAGGACTTGGAGACCCTGTCGTACCAGCTGACCTTGGAAACTCGAGCGACCTGCAGGTAGGAGACGACGTAGTTGCGATTGGTAATGCGCTCAACCTAGGTGAGGAGCCGAGTGTGACGACGGGAATCGTGTCTGCGCTGGGGCGCTCGCTGGACTCGCCCTCCGGTGAGACCCTGACGGACCTCATTCAGACAGATGCGGCAATCAACCCAGGAAACTCCGGTGGCCCACTCATTAACAGTCGGGGCCAAGTTGTTGGAATCAACACCGCAATTCTTGCCGATGCGCAAAACATTGGCTTCTCATTGTCGATCGACTCCATCAAGAGCATCATCGATGACGTGAGTTCGGGTCGTGAGGTCAGCAATGAACGTCCGGTGCTCGGGGTTGAAACCCTTGATGTGGCAGGAGTTGAAACTTCAGTAGTCGACCGTTTCTCGATCAGTGCCACCTCGGGTGCCTTTGTTCAGAAGGTTTCTCCTGACAGTGGTGCCGAGGCTGCAGGCATGCAGGCCGGAGACGTGATCGTTGCTGTGGATGGCCGCCGAATTCGTACTGCCTCAGACGTTGGGCAGGCAGTGAAATCGAAGAAAGCGGGAGATCAGATAGTGGTGACGTTTGAGCGCTCGGGTGAGAAACTCGAAGTCACAGCTACCCTCGGAACGAAGTGAAGTGTCGGTGCACCCACCTCTCGGGTGCACCGAATCCTGCTTGCCGAGGAGTAGCAAGTAAGCTCGGCTTCTATGTATAACCAGCCAGAGATTGACCCGGATGCACCAGTAGAACCCCCGAAGGCACATGTCACCATCGTGTACCTAGGAGCCGTAGCACCTCATTGGGATATCCGTTCCGAATCTGGCGATCAGCAACTGGTGAGTGGCTTTCGAACTCGAGTGAATGCTCGTTTAATGTTACTTCCGCCTCATGACCCGCAGTTCCGCAGGAACAAGGAGCGAGTCAACCGAGATGCCGAGCGTGAGCTCATCTCATTGGACTGGGACCTCGGTGATGACGAGTACGCAAACCGCTGACTCAGCTGAGCATCATTACCTCAACCGTGAGTTGTCCTGGCTGGACTTCAACGCACGTGTACTGGCCTTAGCAGAGAACCCGGCTACGCCATTGCTTGAGAGGGTCAAGTTTCTAGCGATCTTTAGCAAGAATCTTGATGAGTTCTTCCAAGTCCGAGTTGCTGGCCTGAAAGACCGGATAGCTGCGGGAGTTCGCAAGCGAAGCATCGATGGCCGAACTGCTCAGCAGCAGCTTGATCTGATCTTGAAGATGGCTCGGGAACTTACGGTTCGCGCTGATGAAGCGTTCCTCGGGCCAGTGTGCTCGGGGTTAGCCGACAATGGAATCACCTTCTCCACCTGGTCGCAGCTTGCCGACGCTGATCGCAAGTGGTTGACCGAGGAGTTCCATCGGCGAATCTTCCCGGTGCTAACCCCCCTTGCAGTCGACCCTGGCCACCCTTTCCCTTATATCTCGACACTGTCTCTTAACCTGGGTGTCATTGTGCGTGACCCCGATCGCGGGGAGCGTCGCTTTGCTCGGGTGAAGGTTCCGCCGTTGTTGCCAAGATTTATGGTGCTGTCGGATGGTGTGCGCTTTGTGGCCCTTGAGCAGGTTATCGCTGCACATATGGAGGATCTCTTCCCGGGGATGGACGTAGAGGATTGCGTGACGTTTCGGGTCACGCGCAATGCAGACCTCACGGTGGAAGATGAAGAGGCAGATGATCTGCTTGCAGCGATCGAGATGGAACTCCGCCGGCGCCGATTCGGTAAAGCAGTGCGTCTTGAGGTGGAAGAGGACATCTCTTCGGAATCGCTTGAGTTGATTCGCCAAGAACTCGAACTTGAAGATGACGATGTGTTTGCCCACGCCGCCCCAATTGATCTTGGTGGCTTATTCACGGTGTATGGCCTTGAGCGAGACGACCTAAAATATGAGGATTTCGCACCGCTGACGCAGGCTCGGCTGAGTTCTGAGATCGAAGATGAGGCCCCAGATATTTTTAGCGTGATTGCAGACGGCGATCTGCTTCTGCATCACCCCTATGACAGCTTTGTCTCTTCGGTGGAAGAGTTCATCCATCAGGCCGCGATGGATCCGTTAGTGCTGACCATCAAGCTCACCTTGTATCGCACTTCGGGTGACAGCCCAATTCTTGCCTCGTTGATTCGTGCTGCAGAACAGGGCAAACAGGTTGCGGCTTTGGTTGAACTAAAAGCTCGGTTCGACGAGGAGCGCAACATTGAGTGGGCTCGGCGTCTTGAGCAAGCCGGAGTGCATGTTGTGTACGGGCTTGTGGGCCTGAAGACTCATACCAAAACATGTTTGGTGGTTCGCCAAGAGGGCGATGGCGTGCGTCGGTACTGCCATATTGGGACTGGTAACTACAACTCGAAAACAGCCCGGACCTATGAAGATATCGGTTTGTTGACTGCAGATGAACAAGCTGGGGCAGACCTGAGTCAGTTGTTTAACTATCTCACTGGTTATGCAAGAAACGTCGAATATAAGCGACTGCTTGTGGCTCCACATTCGCTTCGCTCTGGGCTAGTTGCGCTCATTCGCAGTGAGTGCACGGCTGGCAAAGGCAAAGGCCACATCGTGATGAAGATGAATAGTTTGGCCGACCCTGAACTTATCGAAGAGCTCTATGCCGCTTCTGCAGAAGGTGTGCGCATAGAACTTATTGTTCGTGGAATCTGTTGCCTGCGACCTGGGGTGCCGGGATTATCTGAGAACATCACCGTTCGCAGCATTGTTGGACGCTACTTGGAACATTCAAGGATTTATCGATTCGGCAACGGCCGAGGACCCTCGGTGCCGCTTCATTTCATTGGCTCAGCTGATTTGATGCCACGCAACCTTGATCGCCGCGTTGAGGCAATGGTACCTATCGAGGACCCCGTTCTAGCTCAGAGAATCGACGATGTGCTGCAGGTGAGCTTGTCGGACGACTCCCTTGCTTGGGAGTTAGCCGATAGCGACTGGACTCCCGTGACTCGTCGGCGCACGGTAGAGACTCACCTAGAACTTCAGCGACTGGCGATGGAGCGAGCCTCGATTGAGATTCGCTGAGGTGCGCTTGCTGCTGGAGGTAAACGATGACTGACTCGTTGCCAAGACAAATTCGAGCCGCTGGTGGTCTTGTGTGGAGGAGGATCGAACCGGTCGTGGCGAAAGGTGAGCCAGAACTACCGAGCGCCATAAAAGATCTAGAGTTCGCACTAGTTCATCGGCCGCAGTACCAAGACTGGAGCCTGCCGAAAGGTAAGGCAAAGAAGCGCGAGTCAGCAGAAGCGACGGCGTTGCGTGAAGTGCAAGAGGAAACAGGCTTGGAGTGCGAACTTGGAGAGGAACTGCTCACCATTCATTATTTGACTCCACGCGGTGATGAAAAGACGGTTCGCTTCTGGTCGATGAGAGTAAAAACCGATCATGGATTTGAGCCGAACGATGAGGTTGACCAGCTTCGCTGGGTGGCTTTTGATGACCTGCCCACGCTCTGTACTTTTTCCTCCGACCTTGAGGTTGTTCACTCAATGTCAATATCTGGACGATAGAAAAAGGCATTTTTCACATCATCTCATGCTGTCTGAAACGGCCAACTCTATATGTTTAGTATCGGTTCACTCTGCGTTCACCTAACTCTCCCCGTCTGTACAGGGTTGGTTTCTAGCTTTGGGTCTCGTTGGTTCAAGTGGCCAACGGAAATCACATCCCGCCGCTCCACCCCTAGGAGAAACTGAATGAATGTCAAGCGTGGAAAATCATTTACTGGTCGAGTTGGGGCGAGTATCGCCCTAATTGCTGTTCTTGCAGTTTTCGCTGCTGGGTGCAGCACGTCAGAGAGCGATTCAACCTCTGAGAGTTCTACGACTACCGCAGCAACAGCGGGCGAGGCACCAAGCGATGCTTCGATCAAGGCACTCACTGCGTCTGTCTCTGGTGGAGGCGCAAGCTTCCCCGATTCGTTCTACCAAGCTGTGAACACAGACTTCAACACCGTTGCCGGTGCAGAGCGCGTTACCTATGCAAAGAGCGGTTCTTCCGACGGTCGCTCCCAGCTCTCTGCAGGAACCGTTGACTTTGCCGGTAGCGATTCGCTCCCCAAGGACGGCGAGGTCTTCCCAAGCACGGTGTTGTTCTTCCCAACTGTTGCCGCACCGATCACCGTGTCGTTCAATCTTGATGGTGTCACCGAACTGCAACTCAGCCCCGATGTGATTGCCGGAATCTTCCAGGCACAGATCACCACCTGGAATGACCCCAAGATTGCTGCAGATAACCCAGATGCAACCTTGCCTGACACGCCCATCACCGTGGTGCACCGTTCAGATGGTTCTGGAACCACGAACAACTTCACGAAGTACCTAACGGCTGCATCCCCATCGGTTTGGACTCTTGGCAGTGGCGACGAGGTCAACTGGCCTGAGTCCACTCAGGGCGCAGAGAAGAATTCAGGCGTGGCTGAGCTCATTAAGCAGACATCTGGAGCCATTGGTTATGTTGACCTTGCAGACGCCGGAAAAGCAGGGTTGGATTTTGCGAGTATCCAGAACTCTGCGGGCAACTACATTGCGCCTTCAGTAGAAGGTGTTCAGGCTGCACTCGAGGATGCAACGATTGAGCCGAACCTGACGTATAACCCGCTCAATGGCGCTGGCGACAAGGATTACCCAATCACTGCACCAACGTTCTTGTTGGTTCTGGAGAAGCAGGCCGACGCTGCAAAGGCCGCCACGATCAAGACCTACTTGCAGTATGTGTTGACCACTGGCCAGGCCCAAGCATCCGAGACCGGCTATGTCGAACTACCTAGCTCACTTGCCGAGAAGGCAATTGCGCAGATCGACAAGATCTCAAGTTGATCTAAAGAGGGGCCGGATCGCTTGCGGTCCGGCCCCTCTCTTTTTACCTAATGAGTTCAAAGGGTTCGTATGTCTGAACTGATTGCTTATGACTACCCAGCTTGAAAGGCCTCCCGCCGAGAGCGAGGAGACTTCCCGCAACCCGCTGACAGAGAAGGGCTCGGGTGCACTCGCTGACGGAGTTTTCCGGCGGGTCACGCTGCTGTCTGGGGTGGCCGTTCTGGTCATTCTGGTACTCATTGCTGTCACCACAACGAAGCAGGCTTGGCCGGCATTCTCTGAGTTTGGAGCCTCGTACTTCTTTGGTACTGAGTGGATTCCATCCGAGGGTCTCTACGGCATTGTTCCACTGGTATTCGGAACCGTGCTGGTGTCTCTGATAGCTGTGTTCTTTGCCGTACCGCTCAGTATTGGCATAGCGCTATTTGTGACCGAACTTGCCCATCGACGTGTGCGCAGTTCCATCACGTTGGTAATTGACCTGCTCGCCGCCGTGCCTTCTGTGGTGTTTGGTCTCTGGGGCTTCTATCAACTCATCCCAATCTTTCAATCTGTTTTCAACGCAATAGCCGATGCCGTTTCCTCGATTCCCGTCCTGAACGTCATCTTCGGCACTGGATCTGGGTCAAGCTTTATGAGCGCAGGTTTGGTACTTGCACTCATGATCATCCCCATCATCACTTCGGTGACTCGAGAGGTGTTCCTCACTGTGCCCGAGAACGACAAGTCTGGTTCGCTTGCCCTTGGAGCAACTCGTTGGGAAATGATCAAAGGCGTAGTGATTCCGCATTCCACTGGCGGACTGACTGGTGCGGTGATGCTGGGCCTTGGTAGAGCGATGGGAGAGACCGTTGCAGTTGCGCTGCTGATCGGGGCTTCGCCACAAATCTCGGCCAACCTCTTTGGGCGTGGTGAGACGATGCCTGCTCAGATCTTTCGGAGCTTGTCAGAGGCAGGAGGCGTGTACCGCTCGGCATTGATCGGCCTTGGTGTCTGCCTATTCGTGATCACGATTGTGGTGAATGTGTCGGCTCGACGGATGGTGATCCTGATCGACCGACGGATCAAGGGGACGGTATGAGCAACACAAGTTCTGAGTCCACAGAGCAGGTGTTTCAGAGCCTTACTTCGGCCAATATGTCTAACAAACGCAGGTTTCGAAACGCTGCAGCTTCGGTTGCGATGGTTGGAGCCTTCCTTGTTGCGGCCATACCGCTCTTTGCCATGGGTGCGAGCGTGCTCTCTCAGGGCCTTGGCGTTGTACTCAGCGTCGATTGGTGGACGCAGCCCATTCCAGGAGACGTTGGCAGGTCGGACCTAGCGGGCAATGAAGACCTCTGCGGTCTTGGGTTTGGTGACGCTGCCGAATGTGAGTCGGGCGAATCCTCCACTTCTGTAGTGGAGGGTATGCAGCCTGCAATTGTTGGCACCTTCTTGACCGTTTTTGGTGCATCCGTGATGGCCATACCGCTTGGAATTCTTGGTGCTGTCTACTTGCATGAGTATGGCAAGACTGGCCGTTTGGCGCGTTTCATTCGCTTCATGACCGACGTTATGGTCGGAGTCCCCTCAGTAGTCATGGGTGTCTTTATCTATACCATTTGGGTACTCAATTTTGGTACCAACGGAAAGTCTGCCTTTGCGGCATCTTTAGCGTTGGGATGTTTGATGCTTCCGATCGTGGTGCGATCAACAGAAGAGATGCTCAAGCTTGTGCCCAATGCGCTGCGTGAAGCCTCGGCTGCACTTGGCACCCGCACGTGGAAGACCACAATCAAAGTAGTTCTGCCCGCTGCTAGCGCAGGGATTACCTCGGGCTGCTTGCTTGCTGTGGCCCGAGCCGCGGGAGAAACTGCGCCGGTGGTGTTCACCATTGGCTATGTGACCACCACCAACTTTTCGATGCGTGGCCAGAACACCACGCTCTCTGCACAGATATATTCACAACTCACCAACGGTGGCAGCATTGCGACACAACTTGCTTGGGGTGCTGCAGTTACTCTGGTAGGCATCGTCTTGGTGCTGACCCTTACGGCTCGCGCAATTAGCAGCAGATTGACCATCGGACGAACATGACCTCTCTGGAGAACACGATGCAGGCAGACAGCGAGCAGGAGCCGAGCATGGCCACTGCAGCGAACCCCGTCACGACGGCGATGCCCGTCGTCAACGGTGCCGATGAGCGTAACGATTCAGCAGGCACTTCGTCAGTCAATTCAGTCAACGTCGGTGAGGCCTCATTAACTGCTGCACCTCATCTGTCAACTGATGTGACCGAGCAGCCAGCTGAGCTTGGGTCAGTGGTGTTCAACGTTGACAAGCTCAGCGTCTACTACGGAAAATACCGTGCCGTGCGAGACGTAGACATGAAGGTTCGTAAGCACGAGATTACTGCGTTCATCGGTCCTTCTGGGTGTGGCAAGACCACCGTTCTTCGATGCTTTAACCGAATGAATGACCTCATCGAGGGGGCCAGAGTCGAGGGCAAGATTGAGTACCACGGGGTTGATCTGTACGGAGAGAAGGTCAACGCCGTAGAGGTTCGCCGTCGCATCGGGATGGTATTCCAAAAGCCGAACCCGTTCCCGAAGTCCATCTACGAAAACGTGGCTTATGGCCCCAGGATCGGCGGGATCAAGAAGAAGTCCGAACTTGATGAGATTGTAGAAAACTCACTGAAGCGGGCCGCCCTCTGGGACGAGGTAAAGGACCGCCTCAAAGCCTCGGCGCTGGGAATGTCTGGCGGCCAACAGCAGAGACTTTGTATTGCTCGGGCGATAGCGGTGAACCCAGAAGTCATTCTGATGGACGAGCCGTGTTCTGCGCTCGACCCCATTGCGACTGCTCGGATCGAAGACTTGATGCGAGAGATCAAAACAGATTTTACGATTGTGATCGTCACGCACAACATGCAACAGGCAGCACGCGTGAGCGACGCAACGGCGTTCTATTCCACTGAAGTCAACCCAGAGAGCGATGTTCGAACTGGCCTGCTAGTCGAGTTTGACCGCACCGAAACGATCTTTGCCAACCCTTCAGACGAACGCACTGAGCATTACATCACTGGAAAGTTCGGATGAGAACTCAGCTAGTCGGGGGACTGAGATGAACGAAACCAGAATCCATTATCACGGCGAACTCGAAGAGGTCCGATCAGACCTGATTCGCCTTGGTGCGATGGTTTCAGAGACGATAGGGCGCGGAACCGCAGCCCTACTAGATCGGGATCTTCATGCAGCGCAGGTCATTATCGATGGCGATGACGTCATTGACGATTTCTGTTTAGGCTTAGAGGAGCGCTGTTACCGGTTGCTTGCACTGCAGTCACCTATTGCCGGAGAGCTTCGCTTTGTGCTCACCAGTCTGCGACTTATCAGCGAACTTGAACGCTCCGCCGACTTGATTGTAAATGTGTGCAAGGCCTCACGGCGTATCTATGACGTTGAGTTTGGTCCTCAGATTCGAGGCTTGATCGAGCAGATGGGTGTTGAAGCAACTTTCTTGATTCGAGCTGCAATCGACTCCTATGTGGATGCTGACACCTCGCTTGCTTCTGCGCTCGACGACATCGACGATCGCCTTGACGAACTCCAAGTCGCCTATGTGCAGGCCATCTTCCGCTCGCATTCCGAAATGAATCTGAATCTGCAGGGCGCGGTGCAGATGGCCATGATCGGCCGCTACTACGAACGGGTAGGCGACCACGCAGTCAACATCGGCGAGCGAGTCATGTATATGGTCACGGGATGGCTTCCAGAGAAGAGCGGCGCTGCTCGGCAGCGACTCCGCGAGGCAGAAGCAGAAGCGGATGTGCAATCTAGCGATAGCTCGAATGACGCTGAGGGAACAGCTCCCGCGGTTGAATCCGACTTGAGCTCAGATGACAGTTTGGGCGAGTTTCCCGATAGGCCATGAGGGCGGGCCAGTGAGAATTTTGGTCACCAACGACGATGGGCTTCACGCTCCCGGCCTACATGCTCTTGCATCAGCATTGAGCTCCGCCGGCCATGAAGTAATTGCCCTTGCACCTGAAGGGGATCGAAGCGGCTGCGGTGCTGCAATCGGCAACATCGGCGATGGATCCTTCCTGCGATACCGGTCGATGCCACTCGAGGGCCTAGATGGAGTCGAGTCTTATGAGCTCGACGCTCCACCAGCGCTCTGCGTGTTTGCTGCGCACCTTGGGGCATTCGGTCCACGGCCAGATCTGGTGGCATCGGGGGTCAACCCTGGCCTCAACACTGGGCGAGTTACTTTGCATTCGGGAACCGTCGGGGCCGTACTGACTGCTGCGAACCTTGGTTTGCCTGGGGTGGCAGTCAGTATTGCCGGCCACGAGGCTTCGATACAGCACTTTGATGTTGCAGCCTCTCTAGCAGCCGAAGTTGCTGCATGGCTGCCAAGCTGCGCTTCGCTCACAAGTATCAACTTGAGTGTTCCCGACTTGAGTAGGAACGATCTCAAGGAAATCAGGTGGGGGCAACTCGCATCACTAGGCGCAATCCACACTGAGTTCCTGTTGCGAACCGAGGAGCGAGTCGAGTTTGGATTTGTGCCAACCACGGCTGTGCTACCCGAAGACTCAGATACTGCACTTGTGGCCCTAGGCCATCCGGTGGTCACGGCGCTGACAGGGATCCGAGGTAGCGAACCGGTAGGTCTCGTAGATACCTTGACTGCAGCTGAGTCAACATCGTGACTCAGCTGAGGCATGTCTAGTGCCCGCATCCTCCTTGCTGATCCTCATTTTGGGGCTATTTGCTGCTGCTGCTCTTGGCTATTTTTCTGCAAAAGCAGTGCCGCAGAAGCAGCAGTCTGATCCGGATGGCACTGAACTGCCACCTGACCGGTCCGATGCTGAGGCTTTCGAACCCGCTGCTGAAATTGTTGCCGAATCACCAGTATCGCCAGCGGTCT
>JBIKPA010000210.1:0-4787 GCA_044357715.1 Microthrixaceae bacterium | reverse complement strand
TCCACAAGTGTGCTGATCGACACATTCATCACCGACTGATCCAGAACCATGACGAACTGAGCAGTTGCGAGTGCGACAAGCGGCAGCCATCGCTTCTTGCTCGTCTGTGCGGAACTCGCTGTCATCATGAACGATTCCTAAGTTGCTTGAGTTGCGTTGGAGATTTCTTCGCGTGCCCTATCACCTTGGCCGATAGGCGTTGCTTTTGCCTTCTCAAGCGTGCCGTGAGACGCAATCTCTTCAGTGGTCAATTCTGTTCGCAGTGTGCCGAAAATCCAGTCTGCTAGAGGCAGCAAGAAGTTCAGGTTCGCTCCCAGATCTACGTGATGGATGTAGTGATGCCGGTCCAAAAAGCGATACCACGGCTGAGCCTCAATCAAGCGATGACTGCCTGGTCGGTGAATCGTGTCATGGACAGCGATGAACAGATTGGAGACAATCGCGGAGGACACAATGACCCCAACAAGAAACGCCCGATTGCCCGTGAGGAGCCAGGCTGGAATCCAGATTGCTATCGCACCGATTCCCATATACCAACTGAAGTGTGCGAGACGAACTCGAGCGTTTCCCCACTTCGATTCCCGGATGCTTGGCGCTCCATCTCCGGTCAGGCCAAGCCGCCGAGGCGCCCCGCTCGTAACATACCTCCAGGTCGGAAAGTAGGTGTAGTGGTGAGCAGTATGAACGGTGTAGATCGGCCGGAGAGCACGGACTACGGGCTCGTGGTAGACGAACCGGTGCACCATCCATTCCAATGGGGACGCTAGTAGTGGTACCAGCAGGATGCCGAGAGAAAAGGACAACACCAGTGCGACCTCGCCGCTTCTTAGCTGTCCTGCTGCAAAGATTAGAACTGCAGCGCATGAGATGAGCAGTGCGGTGCCGCTACCAACCCGTCTTGTATCTACACTCCAGATCTGAGTTGGAAGCGCTCGGCTGACACGGTCGGCCCTGGCAGTGCCCGCCTTCTTGGCTGGAACTTGATCCATCTCAAAATCCCTTCTGTTTCCACAAAATCCCAAGGCCGCCTTTAGTTCAATTGGGAACCAAGCTTCTTTGGGTGCTCGTAAGTTGGGGGTCACGCTAAAGCGCCCAAGGTGGTCTCACTAGGGCCAAATGTCCCTATCGACTCCGTCAATCACTGCGCTAAGAAGTGCTGATGCCGACGGACCTTGAGCTGCTCTACAAGCCCTCCCCTCAGCCAGTGCTACTAGAGGTTCCTCAGTTTGAGTTTGTGATGGTTGACGGAAGGGGAGACCCGAACAACTCAGCCGAGTTTGAGTCGGCCGTCTCAACTCTCTACTCAATCAGCTACCCCGTGGTCATGACACTCAAGAAAAGCGGCGCGACCGGCCTGAAGGTGGGTCCACTTGAAGGACTCTGGTGGGCTGATGACATGGCAGTATTCGGCGAAGACACGGGCGACCGCTCGGCTTGGCAGTGGACGATGATGATCCGTCAGCCTTCCGAGGTTCCGCCCGAGCTCTATCAGGCAGCATTTGACAAGGCTGCGAAGAAGCTGGGATCCGCCTCGACAAAGAAGGCGCGTGTTGAGAAGTTTCAGGAAGGCAAGTCTGCTCAGATATTGCACCGAGGCCCCTACAACGAAGAGGGTCCGACTATCGCTCGACTACACAAATTCATTGCAGGTCTAGGCCTAGACAAGAGCGGGAAACACCACGAGATTTATCTATCCGACCCAAGACGTTGCGCGCCCGAAAAACTACGAACGATTCTGCGGCAACCGGTGACTGCGCCCGGGTTCTAGATGGGCCTCAGACCCTTTGCCTTGTTCATGCGACGATGCAACTTCTTCGAGTGACGCCAGACTTCAGGCCACTTCTTTACAAGCTGAGCTTCCTGTCGTCTCGTGTCTGTCACGAGTTGTCCGGCGACGAAAGCTAGCTGCGGCTGCTCCTGAGCCACTCGGCGGCACCAAGCTTCAGCTACCTCGCAGTCATGGAAATCGCCGAGAACATCTTGCAACTCGGCAAGTGAATGAGCGAGTTTCTTCGCCGGCGAGCCAACCGAAGGCGCCACAGCCTCGATAGCTGCACGACAACGCTTTGCTTTGATCCGGGTCTGATGCAGCCCTGCTGCTGTCGGCTTAGTCTTCAGGTAGCCAATCTGTTTTTCAAGCTGCTTCCAGCGATGGCCGATCGCAGAAGTCAGTTGCTCTCGCTCAACTTGGTGCTCCTGGGTATCATTGTCCTGTTGAGTCTCAAGGTCACAGCGTGATCGGGTCTGGACCGTCGCTACAAGTTCAGAGAGCAAGTTGAGGTAGCGGTCACTTTCGAGCACCTCCAGAATCTGAGAGCGGGCTACTTCAGCTTCAGCGTCACAGGCCTGCACTATGTGCTCCAAGCTTGGAAGGTCTGCGGAGTCCAGAACATCTCGATAACCAGTCAGCCTGCAACGCAGCACATCTAGGTCGCGGCGAGTATTTGTTGAACCGGCAAGCCATCCAAGCTCATGACGGATGGTCTCGCTCCACTGAGGATCTAGCACGACGTCAAAGGTTCTGAGGTCGGATCGCAGCCGCCGAACTGCAACTCGCAACTGGTGAAGGTCCTCATCCTCAAGGCCCAGACGAACAAGCGGGTCGTGCGAAAGTATCTGTTGAACTGATCGAGATAGGGCGTGCGTCACTATCTGCTGCACCGAGGGAGTAGCCGAAAATTCGGGCAAGTCGGACTCGGCATGGATGCTTCGGTCCGGATCAAGCACGCGAAGAACCTTCGGCACCTGTGCACACTCCTGACAGCCCGCACGTCTCAGCGCCTCGACTGTCTCCCGGCCTGCCTGCTCGGCTCCGGGAACTTGGAGTTGTTCAACCTCAATCTCGTCAAATTCAACGCTGTATCCGTCTGGTCGCGTCCCAAGCACGCGATCCTCAACTACTTCAAGAAGTTCTCCCTCCTGTGGGCTGTCTAGTCGCAGCACAGCGCGATCCGTGATCAAAGTGGCCACTTCCAGCAGCGTTCGGCCACGGAGGTGCGCCACGAGCAACCCCAAAATCTCTGCTGGCGGAAAGTGGACCGATCCGTCAAGGTCAATCTCTTGACGGGTCATCCGCTTTTTACCGCCCCTAGTTCGTGGCAGTTTGACCGTCCAGTGCCCGAAGTCAGGCCCCGAACGGTGACGAACCGTTATGCCAGAACGCAGGAGCGCTAGGTCGGCGGTATCGAAGTAGTGAGCCTCGAGTCGGAGCGGAGGCAACTGAACGATGGTGGCTCCGCTGACCACACCCGACAAGTCGGGAGTGAAGCTAGGGGGCGGAACAAGTTTTGTTTCAACTTCAAGGTTGGTCATTTGTGCGCCTTCTGTGCTCGCTCAGAACACACCGCTGTGAACTCTGCATAGTTGCCAGACAAAGACTCGCGACTGAGCGAACAGCGAACCAGTGCCCAAAGTCCCCTCCACTCGATATCGCTTGCTCAGCCTTGATAGCCGTTGCTTGAGTCGGTGCCCTTTGGCCCTACCCGCGCTCATCGCTCTCCGGCCAGACTCTGCATTCATTCGTCCGACGGAGGCGCCACAAATGCAGACCCCCAATTCACCCTCGGGCGCATCAGTAAGCCCGACTCAGTCTGCTACGCAACGGTGGGCTGGTGCGGGGCCAGCGACATCCCTCACTGGAATTGGATTGCCGGTGACCCTGGTTGAAGGAGACACCTTCTGCGTGTCGAACGGATCAGGCGACATCGCTACACATCAGCCTCATGGGCTATTTGTGCTTGACACTCGGGTGCTTTCTCGATGGGAACTGCACGTCTCCGGGGGTCACCTAGAACCGCTGGCCGCAACGTGTGACCAACCCTTTCATGCCACATTTCTGGGGCGAAGCAGACCCCGAGGGCGACAGGAAGAAAGCGAGCTACTCGTGACACGCCGACGAGATGTCGGGCACGGAATGCGCGAGCAAATAGAGTTCCGTAACTTTGGTCAAAAAGACCTACATGTCACAGCAGAGATCCACGTTGACGCTGACTTCGCAGATGTATTCGAAGTGAAAGACAATCGTGTCAAAAGACATGGCCAACACAGTCTGTCGAGCAACTCGCGTTCGCTGAGCTTTGAGCAGACCGAGGAGCATCAGAGCAAACGCGTAACTGTTCGCTTCTCCCTAGCAGCAGAAGTTGAGCCAGGTTTGATCACGTGGAGACTCAAGATTCCTCCTAAGGGGCTTATAGACATCTGTATCGAGTGCGAGCTGGCCCTAAACGGCGTCACGGGGCAGATGTTGTTTCCCTGTGGGGGAAGCGATATCTCGGCGAAGCCAACTCTCCGAAAAGTCGATTGGCACGAGCAAACACCCGTCATAGAGACCAGCAATGCTGCGCTTCAGCAAAGCATTGCCTCGGCCATCAATGATCTTGGTGCGCTGCAGATAGTTGATCCGGCACACCCTCAAGACTCGGTGGTCGCTGCTGGTGCGCCATGGTTCATGACCCTGTTCGGACGGGACTCTCTGCTGACCTCTTGGATGGCGCTCATTGCTGATCCCACACTTGCGCGCGGCGTTCTCACCACGCTTGCAAGGCTGCAGGGACAAGTCGTCGATGATGCAACCGAGGAAGAACCGGGGCGCATCATTCACGAGATCAGATTTGAAAACACTTCGACGCTTTCACTTGGAGGCGGGTCTCGCTACTACGGCACGGCTGATGCCACACCGTTGTTTGTGATGCTTGCGGGAGAACTGCGACGTTGGGGAATTGACGATGAGCTTGTGCAGCGACTTCAGCCGCATGTGAGCAGGGCACTCGACTGGATTGAGTGCTACG
>JBIKPA010000034.1:0-16081 GCA_044357715.1 Microthrixaceae bacterium | reverse complement strand
AGTGCGGCGTGAGGTTGAGCTCTTTGGTCCGCCGGCACAATCATTTGTGGTGTCTGCTCAGCCATTTACTGATGGGGCTGGTCTGGGCGCACTAGCGATTGTTGAGGACCACTCTCTGCAGCGTCGAACCGAGACTGTCCGGCGTGACTTCGTAGCAAATATCAGTCACGAGTTGAAAACCCCTATCGGAGCGCTTGGACTGTTGGCCGAGACGATTCGTGATGAGCCAGAGAGCGAGGTTGTCGCTCGGCTCGCAGAGCGCATGATCGTTGAGGCTGATCGAGCGGCACACACCATTGATGATCTTTTGGAATTGAGCCGCATCGAATTTGGAGATGAAACCGAGTTCGATGAGATCTCTGTGCAGTCCGTGGTAAGCGAAGCAACTGCGCGGATTGCAGCGGCTGCAGGGCACTCGGGTATTGAGCTCAAAGTTGACCTTTCACCGCAGATTCAGGTGCTCGGAGATCGACGCCAACTGGTTTCTGCGGTGTTTAACCTTCTGGACAACGCAGTGAAATACTCGCCCGAAGGTTCAGAAATCTTAGTAACTGCAATCGTTGAACCAGTTGAGAGTAGCGGCTCAGACCAGGCTCTTTCGGGCCGCAACTTCAGCGATTCTTCCACTAGAACTGTGGTCAAGCTCTCTGTGGCTGACGCCGGAATTGGAATACCGCGCAAAGACCTCGACCGTGTTTTTGAGCGTTTCTACAGAGTTGATCGTGCTCGTTCGCGGGCCACTGGCGGCACAGGGCTGGGCTTGGCAATTGTTCGCCACGTGGTGAGTAATCACCAAGGCAATGTTTCTGTGGACTCAATCGAAGGCGTGGGAACCACCTTCACACTCTCACTCGCAGCAATTCAACCTCTTCAGGAGAATCCATGAACACAACTACTCGTTCCACGAACCCAACTTCTACAGCCTCGGGTTCGGCACCCCTCACCGTGTTACTCGTCGAAGACGAGGAAGCCTTCGTCGATGCCCTGACTGTTGGCTTAGGTCGCGAAGGGTTCATTGTCGAAGTCGCTAGAGACGGTGCCGAGGCCCTCGAACGCTTCGCTCTAGTGAAGCCCGATCTGGTTCTACTAGACGTGATGCTTCCAAACATCTCTGGCCTCGACGTCTGCCGGGAAATCCGGCGAACGAGCGATACGCCCATCATCATGGTGACTGCTAAGGGCGCCGAGATTGACACGGTTGTAGGCCTAGAGGTGGGAGCCGATGATTATGTCACCAAGCCCTACCGGTTGCGTGAGTTGGTTGCCCGAATGCGTGCAGTGTTGCGCCGCCACGGCGCAGTCACAGCTACCGAGGGATCAAACCCGGAGGATCCCACTCGCGAAGTCCTGACCCTAGATGGAGTCGAACTCGATACAGACTCTCACGAGGTGCGCGTGCGCGGCGAGGTCGTGAACCTGCCGCTGAAAGAATTTGAGTTGTTGTCTTTACTCATGGAGAACGCCGGGCGGGTGTTGCCGCGCTCAACTTTGATTGACCGAGTTTGGGGTAGTGACTATGTGGGAGATACCAAGACTTTGGACGTTCATGTGAAGCGAGTCCGCTCAAAGATCGAAGATGACCCAGCACGCCCTACGCGCATCGTGACCATTCGCGGTCTGGGTTACAAGTACGCCAATAACAGATAGAGCCTTCAGTAGCTCGAAGCAAGCCTTCCGGCTCTGCTTCTAACATGGCCTCCATGGCTGAGTCTTCCCCTACATCGAGAGATCGTTCTCGTTTTGGAGTGGACCCGTCGAACCCGTTTAGTGGCCTAGCGCTAACTCACGCACTGGCCACGGGTGGTGACGCACTTGTTGCTCTGGTGCTAGCAGGGTCGCTGTTTTTTTCCGTCGACCCATCGGGAGCCCGATGGCGAATCGCGCTCTACTTGTTATTCACCATGGCACCGTTTGCCATCGTTGGCCCACTTATTGGGCCCGCCATGGATCGAGCCAAAGGCGGGCGGCGCTGGATGCTGGTGGGTTCCACTGTTGGCAGAGCAGTCGTTGCAGTTGCCATGATTGCAAGCGCTGGCTCAAACAGCTTGCTGCTCTTTCCCGAAGCATTTCTCATGTTGGTTTTTGCAAAATCTTATTCTGTGGCAAAGGCAGCAATTGTGCCCACAGTGGTCCACAGCGACGCTGAACTCGTCGAGGCCAATTCCAAGTTGCAACTCTTAGCTGGCTTGGCCGCATTTGCTGCTGCGGCACCGGGGGCGCTTGTGTTGGTCATAGGTGGCCCAGGCGCTGTGGCCGGTTTGAGCGCACTGGTATTTCTGGCGGCATCGTTCGCCTCATTGCGCGTTCCCGTGACTGTGGTTGCAGCAGAAGCCGAGGACGAAGAAGAAAAAGCTGAACTACGAACAGCAGGAGTTCTGTCTGCCGCAACGGCCATGGGCACGCTGCGTTGGATCGTTGGGTTCGTAACGTTCCTTTTGGCCTTTGCCTTGCGGGGGGCCTCTTCCGAAACAGGCTTAGGAATGGCTACGGGGCATCTTTTGCAGAACCCAGATGGCACCCTAGAAACCTCGGCGGTGACCTCGCCTGGGGTTCCACCGATTTGGCATTTTGGTGTGATCATCGCGCTCACCGGAATCGGTGGATTGGTTGGGGCGGCAGTAGCACCCATAATTCGCCGTCACCTTCGAGAAGAACTGTTGCTTCTTGGGGCACTCGGTCTAGCAGTCTGCGGTGGTGTAGCAGGCACAGTGTTCCCGGGCCTTGCGGGGCAAGCGCTGCTTGCCGGTGCAATTGCGATGGCTGCAGCTTCGGGCAAACAGGCCTTTGATGCAGTAGTGCAGCGCGATGCTCCCGATGTCAACCGGGGGCGCTCGTTCGCCCGATTCGAGTCCCGTTTTCAAGTCATCTGGGTGTTAGGAGCTGCAGTGCCTGTGGTCATTACGATGCCCACCCGCCTTGGAGGTGCCATCGTGATGACAGTCGCGGCTGCTGCTGTAGTGCTGTTTGGTTTTTCGCTTCAGGCCATGAAGAAGGGGCAGGTGCCACCGCGCTTGCCCACGGCCAAAGGACTTACCGAAACGGTGAGAAAGGGACGAAACCCAAAAAACCGAGCTGGCTCCTAGGTTCTTTTCTAACTTTCCATATCGGGAAAGTCTGGGATTTCAAACTCGGGCAGGTCATCTAGGACTAGTTCTTCGGAGTCAATCCCAACTCTGGCTAGCCAGAGCCCGGGTGCGTCAAGCTCAGCAGGAGTCGGGATGTGAGCCTCGTCCTTCCAGAGTTGACTCAGTGCATCGCTACCGCTTCGTGCAACAATGCCGTCAACAAACTGTGATCCGCGATCAAATGTGTTTTGCGAGAGTTCGAGCCCAAAGAGTCGTTCAACAAATCTGCTTGCCGGTCCAGCCTCTACGCGGCGACGACGCAGAGCTTCAGTCACCCGGTCGTATTCGGGGATGAGGCGAGCACCAAGAGTGTCGAGTACCCAATCTACGTAGCCTTCAACTGTTGCTACAAGCGCTTCGATCTTTGGCATCAGGGCGCGTTGCTCATCTGACTGCATTGCGCTCAGTAGCACATCGGGGTCTCCCGCAAGGCGCTGAAGCGCTTCGAGTTCAGGCTCCGAGCCGCCAAGCTCGTCATCGATCCCAAGTTCACGCATCCGGCGTTCGATCTGTGCAGGGTCCTGACTAAACGCAGATACGTACTCGCCTAACAGTCCGTCAAGATGAGCTCTGACATGATCGAGATTGAGAACGTGTTGATGGGCAACGTCGGAGAGGCAGACCCATAATCGGATTGCCTCTCTGGGCAAGCTCCAATCATCTGCAAACTCGTCTACGTTGCGCAGGACCAAGGTGAGCGGTTCGTGCGCAGGCCGGGGAAGTGGTAACTCGTAATGACCAAGTGCGCGGGTGGCAAGATGGCCGGCGGTGCTTCCGGCCATCATCGCGAGCAACATGGGTCCCATCATTCCCATTATCTGTCTGATGAGCGCTTCGGGAGGCATTCCAGGAAGCGGCATCTGCTCGGAATTGAACTCGTCGAAACCATCCGCATCTAGGTCGCCGAGCTGAGACTGCAACGCAGCCCCGATAGACCCCGAGAGCTCCTCAAGAAGTGGCCGCTCCTCATCCAAGAAGCGCTTGGCCCACTGGGTGCGGTTCAGCGCCTCGATTCGCACAGCTTCTTCTACATCTCGACCAGTCACCTGGCCGATGTGTAGCTCAGCTACTCGTGCGAGCTGCTCGATTGCTAAGCGGTCTTTAGGATCAACGTTTGGTTCGGGTTGGCCTTCGGTTGCAATTGCCCCTGCTAGTTGTAGGGCAGTGTCCCAACTTCCAGCAGAGTTCCCCGTAAACATTTTGGAGAGGTCTTGCAGGAAGAAGTTCATGGATTCGAACGGGTTGTCGTCCCCGGAGGGGTCGGAACCAAAAGGGTCAGAGAAACTCACAGGGCCATGCTAGGTGTCTGGTGGCAACGATGAAGCTCAGGCCATGATGATCCTGAGATTTGTGGATGCTTACTTTCTCAGAAGTTTGTTAGCAGCTTGTAGTGCAGTCTCCGCTGACTGGAGCTCAACGACCCATGTTTTGGAACCACCAACTGGGCGGGCCTCGGTGAAAGTTGTGATTCCGATGAACTCCCCGGCCGAACCAAAGACCAGACCACCGGTCAGCATTTCTGGGTCTGCTGCCTGAGTAGGAACGCTGGGCTCCGAGGTGGGCGAAGAGGCCCATGAGCGTTTTTCTGATTGATTCTGTGGTCCGAGCTCTGCATGTAGAGCACCTTCTGGGTCTTTTGCGGTTCCAGAATCCCCCTCGGCGAGGTAGCCCGAGCGGGCCATCAGGCCGGCTAGCGGCGCTGCATAGAGAACGCGAACCGCTCCCGTCCTTTTCGGTAACTCTGCTGCAGCGATTGCACTTCCCGAACCTTCTCTTACGGGGCGAAGCACTGCAAGGTCGGCTCCTAGGTCGGCATCAACGAGTTTCACTTCTTCTTGTGCTCCATCAACACCAGTTGCCCAGACTTCATTCGCTGCAGCAAGCAGGTGCGCGGGCATGAGCAGGTGGCCTTTGGTGTCGAATCGAAGCGCGATTGCCACGGTTGCCGTTCCTTGTCTGATCACCGTGATCCGGGCCAACACGTCTGGCCGAATTGATGAATCGGCGGTTTCTGCTGCGGCACTGATGATTTGACTCGGCGGGGATGCTGCTTGCTTTGAGGGGCCTGCGGGTTGCGCAGCTCCGAGTGAGACTCCGGTTCCAAGCAGTAACAACGAGACAAGGAGTACAGATCCTGCAATCCACCCTGCCCGCTTCTGATCGACCCGACACCGTGTCTCGAGGCCAACCTCGCTCGGGTGTTGCCAAGTCCGCTCAGTTGCTCGTTGTCCGAGGGGCGTTGAGCCAAGTTCTTCTGGTTCGCTCCCCGTCATTGTTGCAAGGTTAGCGAGCCGTTCTAAAAACTTCGTCGCGGCTAGTTAGTGAGCGGCACTCCAAGATGGTTTAGTTTTAGTTATTGATATCAGTTGAGAGGGCAAGAAATCTCAGGTCTCACCTCCAGATTGGCTCAACGATGTGGGACCATGAACAAGATCTTTCCTACGATACAGACGGTGTCGACACCGCAGACTCTAACGAAGCCCATGAATAACGCCCTGCAGGTAAACCTGCTTCTCACTCACATCAAGGCGAGGCACCTGTCGTGAACAACATGGTGTATCTGCTGATCGTGGTTGGACTGAGTTGTCTGGGCATGCTGCTTTTGTGGGTAAAGAATCGCGATCCAATTTCTCCAGGCTCATCAGTAGATCAGTTCCAAGACAAGATGCAGGCGCTCGCTCCGCCTGATCCCAGCGCGGAAGACCCTTTGGGCGCTCCGCCTCTTCGGGGCGACTCGCGATCGAACAGGGGAGCTTGATCTGGCACGCGACCTAGCGATAGATCTGGGTACTGCCAATACGTTGGTTTACGCCAGAGGAGAAGGCATCGTTTTGAACGAGCCGTCTGTCATCGCGCTCAATAGCAGGACGAACGAAGTGCTCGCAATGGGTCGAGACGCGTGGAAGATGATTGGCCGCACCCCTAGCTACATCGTGGCGGTCCGGCCACTTCGCAAGGGTGCGATTACAGATTTTGAGGTCACTCAAGAGATGATTCGCCTGCTACTCAAGCGGGTTGGAGTCAATAGGTTTAACCGTCCCCGGGTGGTGATCTGCGTACCGTCGGCTATTACTGCAGTAGAGAAGCGAGCAGTCACAGAAGCGGCACGAAAAGCCGGTGCAACAGAAGCTCAGTTGATTGAACAACCAATGGCTGCAGCGATCGGGGCCGGACTGCCGATTAACGAGCCCATGGCAAACATGGTGGTCGATATCGGCGGCGGAACCTCAGAGACTGCTCTGATCTCGCTTGGGGGAGTAGTCGCTCTGCAAGCCGTGCGGGTGGGCTCGTTCGACATCGATGCCGCAATCATCACTTATATCCGTCGCGAATATGGAATCGCAATCGGCGAACAGACAGCCGAGGAGATCAAGATTTTGATCGGATCAGCTCACCCCACACCAGAAGAGGGTAGAGCAGAGGTACGCGGTAGGGAACTGATGTCTGGGCTTCCTCGAACCATTATTTTGTCTGCTGCCGAAGTGCGTATAGCTATTTCGGACCCGGTGAACACGATGGTTGACTCTGTGCTGGCCTGCCTGTCAGAGGCACCGCCAGAGCTTGCTCAGGACCTGATTGAACACGGGATTCATTTAGTGGGCGGCGGGTCACTTTTGAAGGGTCTTGATTTGAGGATCGCCACCGAGAGCGAGGTTCCGGTGCAGTTGGTGCGTCAACCTCTCGAGTCGGTGGTGCTTGGTGCAGGCCGGGTTGTGGAATCCTACGAGGAGTTGCGAGACATGTTTATGGGTGCTCGCCGCTAAGAGGGAACTAGGTTTGCGCTCGCTGCCGTTTAGTTAGGTTGGGGTTATGTCATTACTCGAAGTGCAAGATGTCGGAGTGCGTTTTGGTGGCGTTTTGGCACTTGAAAGCCTGTCTTTCTCTATCGAATCAGAACAGATCTGCGCGCTGATTGGCCCAAATGGGGCGGGCAAGACCACGTTGTTTAACGTGGTGTCTCGCATTTACGAGCCATCACAGGGTCAGGTTCGATTCGACGGACATGACCTACTAGAGGTTCCGGCCTCAAAGATTATGGATCTCGGTGTGGCCCGTACCTTCCAGAATTTGGCCCTGATTCCTGGGCTGACAGTGTTGCAAAACGTGATGATCGGTGCCTATGGCCGTAGCCGTGGTGGAATGTGGGCCTCCACTTTGCGGCTTCCGCCCGTTCGCTCAGAGGAACGTCGCGTGACCGGCCGGGCTCTAGAGATTTTGGGTCGCCTTGGCCTAGCCGAGGTTGCCTCTCGGCCATGTACTGGGCTTCCCTATGGGACGCTCAAACGCATTGAGTTTGCTCGTGCGCTTGCAGCAGAACCTAAGTTGCTCATGCTTGATGAGCCAGCAAGCGGTCTAACTCACGGTGAAGTAGAGGAGCTTGGCTTGCTGATTCAGCAGATTCGAGATGAGTTCTCGCTCACGGTGCTTTTAGTTGAACATCACATGTCGATGGTGATGGCCATCTCACAAAAGGTGGTGGTGATGGACTTAGGTAGAAAAATTTCCGAGGGCACGCCGGAAGAAGTTGCAGAGGATCCTAGGGTGATCGCAGCGTATTTGGGGGCCCCGGCGTGAGCTCGGCAGATGATGGCGTGAGCTCGGCAGGTGATGGCGTGAGCTCGGCAGGTGATGGCGTGAGCTCGGCAGGACACCTACTCGAGGTGAGTGCCCTCAGTGCCGGGTACGGAATCGTCGAGGTACTTTTTGGCGTTGATCTCGTTGTTGATCCCGGTGAGGTCGTTGTTGTGCTCGGAGCGAACGGGGCAGGAAAGACCACGACACTTCGGGCGATTTCGGGCATGATCCCGGCCGCTGGTCAGATCAGTTTCTTAGGCGAGTCAGTTTTGGGCCGTCGCCCGGACCAACTTGTGAAGCGGGGAATTGCTCATGTGCCTCAAGGCCGCGGCACCGTGACCTCGCTGACGGTCGAGGAGAATCTGCGCATCGGTGCTTTTGTGCGTTCTGATGATGAGATCGAATCAGATATTGAACACTGGTTTGATGCATTTCCTAGGCTGGGGGAGCGGCGGGATCAGCTTGCCGGTTCGATGTCTGGTGGTGAGCAGCAGATGCTTGCGATCTCTCGAGCGTTAATGTCTCGTCCCAAGTTGTTGTTACTCGACGAGCCATCTTTGGGTCTTGCCCCGTTGGTAACTCATGAAGTTTTTGATCGCCTTCGGTTGATCACGCAGTCCACCGGTACGGCCGTGCTGCTAGTGGAGCAGAACGCGAATCTTGCGTTGGACTTCGCTGCTCGTGCATACGTGCTTGAGGCCGGACATATCGTGATCTCGGGTGCCGCTGCGGAGCTTCAGGGTGACGCTGCAATCCAGAGGGCCTACCTCGGTGTTTGAGACAATGCACGTGACAAGCCGCGCCGCTGTAGCAGGCCGGGCTCTAACAGCAGGCTGGGCTCTGCATGAGAGGTTGGGTTCGTGAGGGACTTTCTGCAGATTCTGCTTGTGGGTATTGGTGATGGCGCTGTGTACGCCATGCTGGGCCTCGGCCTTGTGGTTATTTATCGGTCTACAGGATTATTGAATTTTGCCCAAGGCGAGATGGCGATGTTCTCTACATTCATTGTGTGGACCATGTGGAGCCTCGGTTTGCCGATGTGGTTGGCAATCTTGGGTGGAATGGCCGGAGGCTTCTGCGTTGGTGCGCTTGTGCATCAAGTAGCAGTTCGGCCCGTTGGGGACCCACACGAAAGGCCGCTCGCGGTAGTCATCGTCACAATCGGGCTTTTTCTGGCGTTGAACGGAGCAGCACAGCTGATCTGGGGAACGCTTGATCGGAGTATGCCGCCGCTGTTTGGTCGCGGGCAGGTCACCGTATTTGGTGTAGCAGTTGCTTGGCAGAAGATCGGCGCCGTCATCGTTCTAGGAGTAATGGTGCTGCTCTTTTACTTGTTGTTTCAGCATACGAAGCTTGGTTTGGCGATGCGTGCCGTAGCTTCAAACTCTGAGTCGGCATCCCTAGTGGGTATTCCGGTACCACGTTTATTGATGCTGGGTTGGGGCCTTGCTGCGGCAGTGGGAACAGTTGCGGGAGTGTTCATTGCGCCAAATCTTGGGTTGGGAACAAATCTCATGCAGCTCACGTTGATCTTTGGCTTTGCAGCAATCACCCTTGGCGGTTTTGATTCACTTGTTGGGGCAGTCGTTGGCGGATTTGTTGTTGGTGCGCTGTCTTCGGTGATGCCGAGATACATCACCATCTTTGAAAAGATGCCTCTGGCCCCCGCATTTATTCTGATTCTTGCCGTGTTGCTGTTTCGACCCGAGGGTCTCTTCGGTAAGAAGCAAGTGAGCCGAGTATGAGCAGCACTGCTTTTGCGGAACAATCTGCTCAGCGTGGACCCCGAGACTGGGCGTTCAAGGTTGCACCTTGGGTGGTCATGTTTGTGATTCTTGCGATGCTGCCGTTTCAGTTTCCATCGTTTCGGGTCGAGCAGTTTTGTTCCTGGATGACTCTGGCTATTGCAGCCTGCGGACTCAACCTTCTGACTGGCTACAACGGGCAGATCTCGGTTGGCCACGGGGCATTGTTCGGCATAGGTGCTTACACAACGGGTATTTTGATTACGGAGTTTGGCGTTCCCTTGTTCGGCGCAACGTTGGCCTCGGCCGTTGTTTGTTTCTTGTTCGGACTGCTCATCGGATTGCCTGCTCTGCGAATCAAGGGCCTGTACCTAGCTCTGGTTACCTTGGCAGTGGCCACACTGTTTCCGCTGTTGCTTGAGCAGTTCAGTGCAATCACCGGTGGCAGCGGTGGCCTGCAGATCACGAGCCCTCAGCTGTATCGGGGTGAGATGAGGGAACGGCCAATTCGTGTGGAGTCGCCCGTTGCTGGCCTAGAGAACGACCAGTGGAAGTACTTCTTGTTTCTGGCCGTCACCGTGGTGATTTTTGTGTTGTCTCGAAACCTCATCAAGAGCCGGGTTGGGCGATCCTTGGTGGCAGTTCGAGATAATGAGATTGCTGCGGAATCCTCGGGAATCCCCGTTTCGAAAGTGAAGATTCTGACCTTTGGTTTGAGTGCAGCGATTGCTGGAATCGGCGGGTCCCTGTTTGCGCTTGATCAGGGGCAGCTCTACCCGAGTTCGTTCACCATTGTCTTGTCGATCTACATACTCGTAGCAGTTGTGGTGGGTGGGGCCTCAAGCATTATCGGCCCGGCGATCGGTGCCGTCTTTTATGGTCTGTTCTCGGATGTGATTATTCAACAGATGCCTGATCGGGTTCAGCCCGCTAGGGCGGTTATCCTAGGAGTTCTCTTAATCTTGTTGATGTTGCTAGCTCCGGGTGGGGTAGTTGGTGGCTTTCGTTCGCTGCAAGCCAACTTTGCTGCTCGCAGAAGCAGTCGAAAAAACTCGGATCCAGATCTGATTATGTAGTACCGGCAAGTAGCACCGTTCAGGATTACTGAATAGAGCCGATTCGTTCGCCCACAATAGGAGTACAGATGAAAAAAACCTCAGTACAAATCAGCGCAGCATTGCTGCTTGGGTTCGCATTGATAGCCGGAGCCTGCGGAGGCCGTGATGACTCGAGTTCTAGCGAGTCAACTGAAACCACAGCAGGCGATTCAACAGAAGCTGCCTTTATTGATCCAGCCGCTGACTGCACCGACTACAAGGGCACGCAAGGGGTCACAGGAGACACCATCAAGATCGGAACGGTTCGGCCCGAGTCCGGCTCCTATGCCATCTACGACAATGTAACCAAGGGCCTTGAGGCTTACTTCAAGTCTGCAAACGCATCTGGCGGACTGCCTGCGGCCGATGGAAAGAAGTATCAGATCGAGCTCATCAAGAAGAACGATGAGTACGACCCTGCCAAGACTCCGGCCTTGGTGAAGCAACTCGTAGAGCAAGATGGAGTGTTTGCTCTCGTTGGTAATATCGGCACCGAGACCAACAAGTCGGTTCGTGATTACCTCAATGAAAACTGCGTGCCCAACATTGCGTTGGCTACGGGTTCTACACAATGGGGAGACGCCGATGCCTACCCTTGGTACATCTCTGGGCTGCCAAGTTACGCAACCGAGGCCAATGCCTGGGTGAGTTACCTCGAAGAGGTCAATCCGACCGCAAAGATTGCGCTGCTGTACCAAGATGATGACTTTGGTCAGAGCTACAAGGCTGCCATCGAGAAGGCCATCGAAGGAACCAAGATCACCTTGGTGGCAGAAGAGGGTTTCAACCCGCTTGCAGGTAGCACCACCGAGGCTTCAGTCACCAAGCTTTCGCAGTCCGGCGCAGACACCTTCATCGTTGGAGTCGGCGGAACAGCCTGCCCGCTCACCTTGTCGTTTGTTCCTGCAACCTGGACTCCAATGACGATGATCTCGGTGACCTGTGGCTCGAAGACAGCGCTCTCTCTTGCAGGAGGAAAAGACCAGGGCGTCTACATGGCACAGCCAACGCTTGACCCCGCTGACCCTGCGGATCAGTCCAACCCGAAGGTCGTGGAATTCGTAACCCAAGGTGGCGCAGCGGGCCTTGATGAGGCAGCGATTCAAGGTGGAATTGCCTCGGTTGGCTGGGGATTCGGTGCGATGTTCGCTTTGGGACTCAAGAACGCAAGCACTGTTGATCGTGCGGCAGTCATGAACTCGTTGTACTCACTACAAGACACCACGTTCGGCCTGCTGCGCGATGAGGTCACTGTGAACACTGATGGAGCGAAAGACCCTTGGGCAATTGAGGGGTTCCGGATTGTTCAACGTGAGAACGGCGCATGGGTAGAAAAGGCTCCCGTGACCAACGAAGAGGGCAAGTCGAATAGCTTCGCTGGCAAGTAGATGGTCGGTGCTGTGCTCATTGTGAGCGCAGCGCTGCTACACCTAGCTGATCCGCTGCTTTAGAGCTGCTCGCCGAGTTCAATGGCGAGCAGCTCTTCTGCTGCTTGGCGCACTTGAAGGTCTCGGTCTTGGGTCAGCTTTGTGAGCATCTCGGTCACGCGAGTGCCCTCAAATGCAGCTAGCGCCAGCACCGCTCGGCGGCGCACTGTGGCCCGATCAGAGCACCCGGTAAGGACCGCTTCACAGCCAGCAGGATGCCCAAGAGAGCCGAGCGCAGCAACGGCAGCTTCACGACAAAGGGAATCTTCATGTGTGACAGCTACGACGGTGAGTGCCTGCACTGTTTCAAGATCCGCGTCTGTTCGTTCCCCGCACGCAAAGGCGGCCACTTCGACTACTGCATCTTCGGGATCAGTGAGAAGTTGGCGAAGTTCTGCTTGGGCGCTTTCGGACTGAGCGGCAAGCAAGGCTGCTCGTCTTCGGGTGATTTGATCAGGGTCGTTTAGCCCAGCAATGAGTTCGGCTTCGCTGAGCATGCCCATGCGTTGAAGAGCGCCAAGAGCAGCTGCTCGAACCTCTGGATCGGGATCGCTCAAAGCGCTTTGCGCCACCGAGAGTTGCCCGAGGTGTCCAGCAGCGACCACATTGCGCCTTCGAGTTGCAGAGTCTCTGTGAGTGTTGGATGACATATGCAGAAAATTCCCTGATTGCGCTTCGACGAGTGGTAGCTCGTGCGGAATGAATAGTGAACGCGGTTTATGAATTTGGTTTTGGGCGCACCAAACTGGCTCCGAGACATCTACACTGTAAGACGCATACCTATCAAGAGGAGCGGTTCGTGTCGCAGCACATGGTTATCTTTCAAAATCCAGATGGCGATCCTGGCTACAACCAGTTCGAGTCGATCGATGAGGCCGTGAGCTTTGTCGAAAAGATCCGAAATGATCAAGGGGTGGATAGCGTCAGAATTTTTGAGTTGAACGAGGTCAAGTTTGAGCTCAAGCCCTATTACAAGGTCAAGTTGCAGGCACTCAGCGCTGGATCTGCACCAGCGGCCGCACCGGCACCAGCTCCTGCACCTGCACCTGCACCTGCGCCAGCACCTGCTCCTGCGCCAGCGGCCGCACCTGCACCTGCGCCAGCGGCCGCACCGGCACCGGCACCAGCGCCTGCGCCTGCACCTGCACCAGACCCAGCATTCAGCCCGTTCGCTGCACCTGCTGCACCTGCTGCACCTGCTGCACCTAGCGCTCCCGCCGCTGCACCAGTTCCTCCGGCCGATCAGCCTGCTGAAGAAAGCCAGCCCACCCGCCGCGGCTTGTTCGGCCGTTAATCCTCGGTTCGTTTGAGTTGCGGCGCGACTCAAACCTAGATGGCCAATTCGGTTCGCAAATGCTCGGGTTCGCCCGAGCATTTGCGCGACTGCAGTACGTCAGTTGTTAGGTGACAAGAAAGACGACGCCAACTACAACCACGCTGAGAACAACGCCGATGATTGCTGCGATTCCAGTCACGGCGAGAAGCAAGAGCAAAGTTGATCGAGCCCGAACGGCCGGAGTTATCGTTACGTCTCGTGCTCGTCTGCCAGTAGTGGCTGCTTCGTCAGAATCAACCTGGTCAAGATCGTCGCTGAGGGCCAAATCGCGCGTGCTGGGGATTGACTCAGCAAATTCGTCCTGCGGAACCCTAGAAGCACTTCCCGTGGCAGGCTGAGGGAGCGGTCGTCGCCCAAACAGGGCATAACCAAAGCCAAGAGCGCTCAGCACCACAATAAAGATTCCAACGAACAGCGTGAACATGACTGATCAGACACTACCAACCAAGGAAGACTCCACCACAGTCCCTTCAGCAGTCGATTCTGTTTTTGAGCAGAGCGACATCGATGCTGGCGCGGACCCAGCCCAACCCGCTCAGTTGGAGTTGCAGAAAAAAACTCATTCCAGAACTCGATGGGTTGTCCTAGGGGCGCTCGGGTTTCTTGCAGCGGCAGTTCTCGCTGCGGTTTTCTTGATTCGCTTGCCCTACTACCTCATTCAACCGGGGTCTGTGCGCCCTGCAGAACAGCGCATTGACATCTCGGGAGCCGAGAGCTTCGAGAATCGGGGCGACATCTTGTTCACCACAGTATTTGTTGATCAGGCGACTCCTGCTTTGATGATTCGGGCGTTACTTGATGATTCAGTAGAGATCCGAACTCGAGAGGAGATGTACCCGGAGGGCGATCGCAAGGCGAGCCAAGAGCAGAATCAACTCCGGATGGACCTATCAAAACTGACGGCAACTCGTGTTGCCTTGCAGTACCTCGGGATAGAGGCAAACTACGACGCAGATGGAACGCGAGTTCTCGCAGTTCAATCAGAGGCACCCTCGGCGGGGGTATTGCTGCCAGGAGATGTGATCGTCTCCGTAGATGGTTCAGAAATTGCGCTGCCCTCGGAGATCGCCCCCGAACTTGCCGATCGTGTTCCCGGGGATCAAGTCCAGGTGGTAGTTCGCCGTGTTGATCCAGACGGTCAGCAGGTTCGAAAGGAACTTGAGGTGACCCTCGGTGCCTCGTCAGATGAGGCGAGCCGACCGATTCTGGGCATTGAAGCAGAGCCGGATGCACCGTCGATTGATTCAGAAGTGCAAGTTGAGGTGGACTCGGGAACTGTTTCCGGCCCGTCAGCGGGCCTTGCATGGACGTTGGCAATACTTGATCGCCTTACCCCTGGATCGCTCACAAGAGGCAAAACGGTGGCGGTGACCGGAGAGATTCTTGAGGATGGGACAGTGGGTCCAATCGGCGGGATTCTTCAGAAAGTCTCTGCGGTCAAACGGGCTGGGATAAAGACATTTATCTATCCTGCATCCACACCTGCCGATGAGCAGAGGCAAATGCGTGCACTCGCAGGAAAGACAGTTGAACTCCGTCCGGTGAAGAATCTAGATCAGGCAGTTCGAGCGCTATCGCCTCAAGGGATTCAGCTTCCGGCCTGAGCTTTGGGAGGTTCCGCCACAAGCGGCCCTAGGACTTCTAGCATTGCAGGCATGACTGACACGTTGCCCGACCCGCCCGAGCTTGATCCAGCGGTCTTGGCAGGCACTCACTTCGAGAAAGTCCGGAAGGGTTTAGACCCAGTTTCGGTACAAGCGACCTTAGGGAGAGCCGCTGATGCCCTCAGGATTTGGGAGCTACGAGACCGGCAACTGAGAGAGAGAGTGGCCAAACTCGAGCAACAAGTCGAGGATTCTCAAGACCTCGATGAATCCCGAATGGTCTCGGTTTTAGGGGAAGAAACAGCGAAGATTGTTACTGCGGCCAAAGAGGCTGCAACAGCGATTCGAACCAAAGCCGAAGAGCAGGCGGAACGGCTACTACGTGAGACTGAAGCATCCTCAACGGCTGCCGCTGAGGAACTCGTTGCTGAGTCGACACAGCAACGCGATGAAGCCAACCGACTTCGAGCGGAAGCGACTGCAGAAGCGGAACGCATCGGCGCCGAGTCAACAGCGGCTGCTGATGCACTAAGTGCTGCTGCTCTGCAAAAACACGACGAACTCATCGAACAGGCCGAGGCAGTCCTTGAACTCCGGACAAATGAAGCTGAGTTAGCTGCTGAAGCTCTGCGGCTTGAATCTGCGGCCAAGCTCGCAGCCGCAAACGCTGAAGCTAGCGATATCCAAGCTGCTGCAGAAGAGGCTGCTGCAGCGAGCAAGGAGCAGGCTCGTGAAGAGGGCCGCGCCATGGTCGCCGAGGCGAAAGCAATCAAGGAGCGGATGTTCGAGGATCTTGCAGCGCGTCGGACAACAGCCCGGCGTCAGATCGAGGCATCACGAGGCGGACGTGACCGCATTGTTGAACTGCTCCGTGCCGCAGTTGCAGAAGTTGCCAGCACAATTGAGGGCCTTGACGACTCCGATGCGGATGTGCAGGCGGCAGCGTTAGATGCGGCGAACCAGATAGAGGACGATATTGACGATGTGCTCTCTACATTGCAGCCGGAGATGCCCTCTGAGGCGGCAGTTGTTGACACTGAACCAGCGCTGACTTTGGTTGAGCCTGTCGAGATCATTGAGCCTGTTGAGGCTGTTGAGATCGTTGAGGTTGTTGAGATCGTTGACTCTGGTGAGGTTGTTGAGATCGTTGAGTCTGTTGAGGTCGTTGAGAT
>JBIKPA010000209.1:0-4800 GCA_044357715.1 Microthrixaceae bacterium | reverse complement strand
GCTGTGCTCTTTGAGCAGGGCCGAGTGAGTACATCGTAGGAAGCTTGGGCAGTAGAGGCGAACTGTGCCCGAAGATCTGCTCGGATACTTGTATCAATGTCGGCAGCGAGGTCTTTGCCCCGTACTGTGTAGCAATGGATGCTGCGGAGTTTTTGGGACTCACACCGACACACAACCCTTCTCGCTGGTTCTTGCCGATCACTGATGGGATTGCAACGAGAGAGCGGTTCATGTTTGGTGGCTGCGGCCTCGGCGCAGCAGTCTCGGCGATGGAGTCTGTTTGCGAACGCCCCGTTGTGTGGGCAACTGCGCAGTACCTATCGTTCGCCATGGTGGGCGACATCATGGACCTTGACGTCACAGTTGCCGTTGCAGGGAAGCGAACAAGTCAGGCTCGAGCCGTTGGTCGCGTCGGCGATCGAGAGATCCTCACAGTTAACGCTGCCCTTGGATCGAAAGACATCAAGATTGACGAGCAGTGGCGAACGATGCCCGAGGTTCCCAACCCCGATGATTGCCCCTTGCGAAGCGACATGGTCGCAGATAGCGAGTCAATCATGGGTCGGCTGAACATCCGATTGGCGCTCGGCTCGCCTTGGGATGAGATCGATGGCAACCCAGTACCTCGGGGTCGTTCGGCGCTGTGGGTACAGACTCCTGACATCGATATGTCTGCTGCGGGCTTAGCAATTTTGGGAGATTATTTGCCCTTTGGGATTGCCCAAGCGACGGGTCGCTGGGTGCCATCGAACAGTTTGGACAACACGATTCGGGTGCAACGGCTCAAGCCCACAAACTGGGTTCTGTGTGATATTCGCGTGGATGGAGTGAACAACGGCTTCGGCCACGGTTCAGTATTTTTGTGGGCCCAAGATGGCACGCTGCTGGCAACGGCTAGTCAAAGTGCAGTGCTGCATAACCCGCGCAGCTAAGGCAGGGCTACACAAGGGGGAAGTCGCTGCACAAAAGAAGTTGCCGTACCGGTGAGCGGGGCCGCGTAGGGTGAGCAAATGTCCATTTCCTCAGAGACCGCTACGTCCACCCAACCAGCACTTCGTGTGCTGCCGCCCGGTCGACGCTATGGAATGACCATCCCGTTTGACGGGGTACCGCTTGGGGAGCAGAAAGACTGGATTCTTGAACTAGCTGACTTGGGCTACACCGACGTGTGGTCATCCGAGGCAAACGGTGCAGACGCGTTCACTCCTTTGGCCTTAGCTGCCGCTTGGGCGCCAACGCTTCGCCTTGGAACAGCGATTGTTCCCGCGTATACAAGGGGGCCAGCATTGCTCGCCCAGTCAGTTGCATCACTTGCCGACGCGGCGCCAGGCAGATTTGTGTTCGGCATCGGAACATCCTCGAACGTGATTGTTGAAAAGTGGAACGGAATCCCGTTCGAGGAGCCGTATCGCCAAGTCAAAGACATGGTTCGCTTCTTGCGTTTAGCTATGGCCGGAGAAAAGATGACTGGCCGATTCGGCGCCTCAGATGTCAAAGGCTTTCGTCTGGGGATTCGACCGTCACAACAGCCGCCGATTTTGATTGCTGCGCTTCGAGAGGGCATGTTGCGCCTAGCCGCCACGGAGGGTGACGGGGCAATTATCAACTGGCTCTCTGCCGAGGATGTTTCGACCGTTGCCCCGATTGTGCAGACCGCTGGCGGCGGCACAGTAGCTGCCCCTACGAAGGAGGTGGTGGCACGAATCTTTGTTGCTCCCACTACGGACCGCGAGGCAGTCCTTGCAATGGGTCGTTACGCGATTGCGGCTTACCTGACGGTTCCGGTGTATGCGGCATTCCACGACTGGCTTGGTCGAGGCGAACAGCTTGCAGAGATGTGGCGACTCTGGGGTGAGGGGGATCGTCAAGGTGCGCTTGCATCGATTCCTGATTCTTTAGTTGATGAACTCATCATCTCTGGAAGCCCCGAGCATTGTCGTGAGCAGATTGATCGGTACGTCGCCAACGGGGTAACCACACCAGCGATAGCGCTTCTCCCGTTCGGCTACGACCAGCGCCAGGCCATTCGAGACCTTGCGCCGAGATAGGCAGTTTCTACTGGGCTGCTGAATGCATGGCCCGTAACAGGGCTTTATCTACCTTGCCTGAGGCATTTACGGGAAGCTCAGCTACAACCACTACCACCCGCGGTCGCTTGAACCCCGTAATCTTATCTTTGGTCCAAGCCATGAGTTCTGCAGTGTCAAGAGCACTGTCAAGAGCACTGTCTGGCGTTGTGTCTGCAGTTGCTACCACCACTGCGCATACAACTTCGCCCCAGTGGTCATCGGGAAGGCCGATAATTGCAACCTGTGCCACTTGCGGGTGTGTGCTCAGCAAGTCTTCAACCTCCCGAGACGCAATGTTTTCTCCACCCGAAATGATCAAATCCTTCTTGCGGTCAACGATGTAGAGATAGCCGTCGGCATCGATCAGGCCAATATCGCCGGTCTTCAACCACGGCCCATGACGCGAGTCAGCCGTTGCTACTTCGGCTCGGAAGTAGCCCTCGCAGAGCTGGTCGCCCCGCACCAAAATTTCGCCGGGTTCCCCAACCGGTAGTTCCGCTCCTTCGTCATCAGCAATACGCAGCGCAACGAGCGGGCCGGGTCGGCCAGCGGCGGCAAGCAGTTGCGGGTGAGTGTCGGCTGCCCGACGGTGGCTCTCTGGGTCAAGAAAAACAGCGTTCCCACTAAGTTCAGTCATGCCGTACCCCTGCGCTAACCCACAGTCAGGAAGCTCTTTCAGGACCCGGCGCAAGAGGTCGAGCGGCATAGCCGATGCCCCGTAGGAGATCTGGCGAAGCGAAGAAAGATCGGTATTCGCCCTCTCTGGGTGATCAAGCATCATCGACAACATTGTGGGTGCAAGCGAACAGGTAGATACCCGCTGACTCTCAATCAGACGAAGGACTTCTCCTGCATCGAAGCGGGGGAGCAGTACCACTGGCCTGCGGCGAAGATGCGCGTGCAACACGTTGTATGCGGCGACATGAAAGAGGGGAAACGGAAACAGGTAGACGTCGTCGGCCGACATCGGTCGAGCGAGCGCTGTGTTTTGTATTGCTGCGAGCAGGCTTCGATGGCTGAGCAGGGCGCCCTTGGCCTTGCCCGTGGTGCCAGAGGTATGAATCAGCCAAGCCGGAGCCGCTGGATTCATCCCTTTTTGGTTTGAGGTGAGCGATTGGGCAGGCTGATGGCTCGGGCTTGAGGCTGTGTTGTTTCTTGGCAGCTCAGCAAGACCTAGCTGTTCTGCCGCAGCGGTGCTAGCTGCTGGATGGGTTCCGTTCATGCAGACCACTGATTGCAGCGACGGGCAGTTGGGAAGTTCAGCGACAAGCCGGTCGAGTTGTTCCTTGCTCGCTAAGAGCATGCTTGCTTCGGTTGTCTGAAGCATCTCGATGAGTTCCGAAACACTGTGTCTTGTGTTGCCAAGAGTGGCAACGGCACCTGCTGCGGGCAAGCCGTAAAGCGCCATGAGCAGGACAGGGCAGTTATCCGAAATGATCGCTACACGATCCCCAGGTTTGGTGAGCTCCGCGATGCCTACTGCAAAGACCTGAACCTCTCGAAGCAGTTGAGCAAATGTCCAGCGCCGCTCATCGGCAATGAGCGCCAACCCATCTGGCGCTTCGGCTGCTGCAAATTCAAGAATCTCGTGAAGTAGCACCCTGTTCTCCTAGGTGCCGCTGATCTGAGCCTGCAGGCGGCGCATTGCGCCAAGCCAACGCTCGCGATTTCCTGCGCGGGCCTGCTCATAGGCGGCGACTTCCTCATGAGGCAGAATCAGAAACTGCTCGATGTTGAGCGCAGCAACAACGCATTCGGCAACTTCGCTTGGTTCCAAAATGCGTTGCGACCGAACCACTGCTAACGCAACGGCGTCTTGTGAGGGGTTGGCAGGATTGGCATTCGTAGCAGCAGCGCTTTGCATCTCGGGAAAGAGCAATGGGGTCCGAACCCCCTGCGGGCACAGACAGGAAACGCCAATTCCGCGGTCGCCATACGTAATTGACATCCATTCTGCTAGCGCCACGGCACCATGCTTGCTGACGCTGTACGGGGCATCTCCAAGGTTCGACAACAGCCCAGCCGCAGAGGCAGTCAGCAAGTAGTAGCCGCTCCCTCGGTCAAGCCAGGCCGGCATGAGCGCTCGGGCCGCATAGACATGCGCCATCAGGTTCACATCCATCGTGCGCTGCCAGACCTCATTGGAGGCATCAAGGCCAAGCGCAGTTCCAATGCCGGCATTGCCGCAAAAAAGATCAATTGTTCCCGTGGTCTGGGTAACGCTGTGGACCAATTCGCTGACTTCGGATTCGTTGGAAACGTCGATCTGGTACGAGTGAAACTTCACTTCTGGGAACGACTCAGCGAGTCTCAGACGTGATGTTTCAAGAGCTGCAGCGTCTACGTCGACGAGCGAAATTGCTCGTGGTTTCTCTGCGGCAAATCGTTCACAAAGAGCTGCGCCAATTCCGCTAGCGGCACCAGTGACAACAATATTGGCGTTTGTAAGTTTCATTCGGCTTCCTTGTTCTCAGGGTTTGCGTGCGGACTACTCAACGTGGCCGAGAGCAGCGCGAAGAGTTGCGCGGATCACCCCGACGCGATCCTCACCCCAAGGCATTGGCATAATGACTGGAACCTCTACTCCGGCATCTCGGTATTCTTGGACCGCAGCAGCAACCGTGGCTGCTGAGCCACAAATGTCAATGGCATCAATCATGCGATCCGAGATCGCCGCTACTGCTGCATCGCGATCTTTAGCAGCGAGCGCTCGGTTTAATGACTCAATCTC
>JBIKPA010000033.1:0-16099 GCA_044357715.1 Microthrixaceae bacterium | reverse complement strand
AGAAGGCGTGGTTGCGATGCCAGCGGTGTTTGATCAGCGGTGGGTGCGCAACCTTGAGGGGATTCGCGTAAAAACCGGGGAATCGAAATGGGATCTCACCCAGCAACTCATCGCAGATATTGAAACCTTCCGCATTGAAAACGAATGCGACCGGCTAGTCATGGTCTGGTGTGGTTCAACCGAGGCGTACCAAGAACCCACTGCTACTCATCAAAGCGTGGAAGCCTTCGAAGCCGGCCTTCGCGCCGACGATGAGAACATCTCGCCGAGTCAGATGTATGTGTATGCAGCGCTGTCGAGCGGCGTTCCCTTTGCCAACGGGGCACCGAACCTCAGCATCGATCTTCCGTGCATGGAACAGCTCGCACTTGAACGTGGTGTGCCTATCACAGGCAAGGATTTCAAGACGGGTCAGACCCTGATGAAGACAATTCTGGCACCAGGTTTTAAGGCTCGCATGCTGGGCCTGCGCGGGTGGTATTCCACCAACATTTTAGGTAACCGTGATGGCGAAGTTCTTGACGACCCAGAGAACTTCAAGACGAAAGAAGTATCTAAGCTCGGGGTGCTCGACACGATTTTGCAGCCCGAGGTGTACCCGGAGTTGTACGGAGACATCGCCCACGTGGTGCGCATCAACTACTACCCGCCTCGTGGAGATAACAAAGAGGGCTGGGATGCCATCGACATCTTTGGATGGATGGGCTACCCGATGCAGATCAAAGTCGACTTTATGTGTCGTGACTCCATCTTGGCTGCACCATTGGTGCTTGACCTTGCGTTGTTCTTAGATCTCGCACATCGCGCCGGGCAATCGGGCGTGCAAGAGTGGCTGAGCTTTTACTGGAAGGCACCGCAGGCCAAGGGCGGGATCAAGCCCGAACACGATATTTTTATTCAGCAGACCAAGCTGAAAAATACTCTGCGCGAGTGGATGGGTGAACCCGCAGTAACCCATTCCGAAGCCGGCTAACCCCCCACCGCTTTGTCATGCGCCTGACCCTCCAGAGAGGGTCAGGCGCATGACAAAGCGGGGTTTTGGCGCAAGACAAAGCAGCGTTTCAATTCTGTGGGCTGTGCCACACTGTCAACTGTGACTACGCATCCAACAGCACTGCCCGGTGGGGATAGCCGACTCGAAGTCGATTTGCTCGATGCCGAGTTTTATCAGGCAGATCCACATCCGGCCTTTACCTGGATGCGGGCTAACGAACCACTGTATCGAGACCACAAAAACTCTTTGTGGGCAGTTACTCGACATGCGGACCTGGCCGAAGTTGAGCGCAATAGTGCTGTGTTTATTTCTGGACGCGGCTATCGCTCCTGGTGGGCGCCTGAAGAGATCAACATCATCTCTATGGATGACCCTAGCCATCAGCAACAACGGCGCTTGGTGGCCAATCGGTTTACACCGAGAGCAACACGCGAGCATGAACCGTGGCTGCGGTCGAGAATCGGCGAGTTGCTTGACGATGTAGCGGCACAGCGTGAGGTCGAGATCATCGATTCACTCGCAGCGCCGCTTCCGAGTCGGCTCATTGCCATGTTGTTGGGCTTTCCCGAGGATCGCTGGCGAGACGTGAAGAACTGGTCCGAAGCAATTATGCGCTTCGACGCGGCATCCCATGACATGGACGCGCTGGTTGGCTTAGGAACTGCCATTGCGGAATATGTGGTCTTGCTCGAAGAGCTTGTGCCGCAGCGTATTGAGTGCCCTGCTGATGACCTGATCTCGGTCTGGGCGAACGCTGATATTGCTGGCGAGTCGGGGTACTCGGACCGCCGGATGCTCCACGAGACGGGGTTGTTTATTGCAGGTGGCGCAGAGACAACACGCACGGTGATTGCGCACGGTCTCAGAGTTTTTGCCGATCACCCCGATCAATGGAACCTGCTGGCTGATTCACCGGAGCTTGTTCCTGGCGCTGTAGAGGAATTGATCCGTTGGGTTACCCCGCTGAGCAATTTCTTTCGCACTGCAGTTGAAGACACAACTGTCGGTGGCTATCCGGTGGCAAAAGATGATCGACTCATCTTGCTCTACCCATCGGCAAACCGAGACGAACAAGTTTTTGATGATCCGTTCCGCTTTGATGTGACCAGGCCAAGCAATCCGCATCTAGCCTTTGGCCACGGAACACACTTCTGCTTGGGTGCCAATCTGGCCCGGTTTGAACTCCAGATCCTCTTTGCGGAGCTCACACGACGGTTCCAAGCTCCCGAGGTGATCTCGGAACCTGTGATTGAGGCCAACATTTTTGCACGAGCAGTGAGTTCGTTCAATGTTCGCCTGAGTGAGCGCGAGTGATTTCTCTTAGCTGACGGGATTCACCGAAACTCTTTTGAGTGGCGCAAGAACACACAGCCCATGCGCAAGAATGAATGGTGGTGAACACCACGATTCAGCGCACCGCGCCCAAACAGGAAGTCAAGAAGCTTGGCTATCAGCCGGCACTTGATGGTTTGCGCGCAATTTCGGTGCTGGCTGTGGTTTTTTATCATGCCGACTTCGTTCTGCTGCCCGGTGGGTTCTTGGGGGTAGAGGTTTTCTTTGTGATCAGCGGTTTCTTGATTACCACGCTGCTCACCGAGGAACGCATGACCAAAGGTCAGATCGATCTGAAACAGTTTTGGATCCGCCGTGCGCGACGCCTTCTGCCAGCGCTGTATCTGCTACTTGCGGTGGTTTCAGTCGCAGCGATCTTGGTGTACACCGATGCTGCGGGACGCATGGGTGGCGATGTGCTCGCGGCTTTGGCCTATGTCAGCAACTGGTGGGACATCTATTTGCAAGAGTCGTACTTTGCTCAAGCCGGTCGTCCACCAATGCTTCGTCACCTTTGGTCACTTGCCGTCGAGGAACAGTTCTATCTGCTGTTTCCGCCAATATTTGCGCTGGTCTTGTTCAAATTCGGCAAAGGTAAGGCCCGCCTAGGAATCATCATCTTGGCTTTGGCCTCGACGATAGAAATGGCGCTGTTATTTGAGCCTTATACCGACCCGTCTCGTGTCTACTACGGCACCGACACGCGAGTAGCCGGACTGCTAGTAGGAGCCGTCTTGGCGCTCAGCTGGGCACCTTGGCGTTCGAACATTCCCGCCGCCCGAAGCGCTGCGCGAGTTCTCGATGCTTCGGGTCTTCTAGGCCTAGTAGTCATCGGATGGTTCCTCACTCGCGTCAATGAGTTCGACCCGTTTATCTATCGGGGCGGGTTTTTAGCGCTCGACATTGCATGCATCGTGGTCATAGCAGTGCTTGTGCATCCCGCCGCAAAGCTCTCAAAGTTTTTGGCCTGGCCGCCGCTGGTGTGGATCGGCCTGCGCTCATACGCAATCTACTTGTGGCATTGGCCGATCTTTGTGGTGACCCGGCCCGAACTTGATCTGCCCTTCAAGGGCTTTCCCGTATTTGTGCTTCGGATGGTGCTCACCTTTGGTGCTGCAGAACTCTCGTACCGCTTTGTCGAGGTTCCTGTCCGTAATGGCCTTCTCAGCCACTGGTGGCGTGACCTAAAGAGCAGTTCGGGACCCCAGCGCGTAAAGCTGATGAGAAGAGGCCTCACGATGGGTACAACCTTCTTACTGTTGCTGGTGATGATTACTGTTGGATTGAGAGCAGCGAGTAGTAGCAGTCAGCGCGAGGAACTCGAACTTGCAGCGCTATCTGCACCTTCGCTCGACAACCCCGTCGAAGACCCTGCTGCGAGCGATAGCACCACCACCACAGCGGTGGGCGCCGCTGATGCCACTACCCAAACCGGCTCTACAATTCCAACCGCATCGACAATTCAAGGCCCTGCTGCACCTGCGGGGACTCCAACGACCACAACCTTGGATCCGAACGCAACGGGTCCAGCGCCACCTGTAACTACGCCACCCGCAGTAGACCCAGCGGCACTAGCGAACGTGGTAGCAGTAGGAGATTCTGTGCTCCTTGGGGCTTCGCCCACTGTCTCTGCAGCAATTCCTGGGATTCGTATTGATGCCAAAGTGGGGCGACAATTCAACGATGTTCTCGGTGTGGTGGGGTGGTACGAGCAAGAAGGTCTGATCCCGAGCACGCTGGTTGTTCACGCTGGCACCAACGGCATTTTTAGCGATGCAGATCTGGACAAGCTGTTTGAAATTGCAGGAGATCGCAAGTTGGTACTGGTGAACGCAAAGGTTGGCAGGCCTTGGCAAGAACTTGTGAATCAGCGACTCGCCGCTGCTGCAGATCGCCACCCGAACGCGGTACTTGTTGATTGGTTCGGGTTAGCGAGCCAACACCCCGAGTGGTTCGCGAACGACGGCACGCACCTTCGACCGGCAGGTGCAGCGGCCTTCGCTGAACTTATTCGCTCCAACCTGTAATCCCTAAAGGGAAACGGCAGGGCAGATAGGCTACGCAGCTACCTAGAGTTGACCGGATCGACTCAGAGACTCATTGCGCTGTAGAACAGTGCAAATAGAAGGCTTCGGCCAGATTCAGGGAGCAACGTGAGCATTATTGAAGGCATCATCGCCCGGGAGATTCTTGATTCCCGTGGAAATCCCACCGTTGAGGTTGAACTTCAACTCGACTCCGGCGCGATAGGCCGTGCGGCAGTGCCATCAGGGGCGTCAACTGGGGCATTTGAGGCTGCCGAACTGCGCGACGGTGACCCAGACAGGTTCCTCGGCAAGGGCGTGAGCCAAGCTGTGAGCTTTGTGAACGGCGAGATTACCGATGTGTTGTTGGGATTTGATGCCTCGGATCAGCGTGATCTTGACCGCAGACTCTGTCAACTTGATGGGACCGAGAACAAGTCCCGATTGGGGGCGAACGCTATCCTGGGCGTGTCGCTAGCAGCAGCAAAGGCAGTTGCAGAAGAGGTCGACATGCCCCTGTACCGCTACCTTGGCGGACCGAATTCCTGCGTGCTTCCGGTACCGATGATGAATGTCATCAATGGTGGCGAACACGCAGATAACAACGTCGATGTGCAGGAGTTCATGTTGATGCCAGTTGGAGCTGCATCATTTTCCGAAGCGCTTCGCTGGGGTGTCGAGGCTTATCACACCCTGAAAAAGGTGGTGCATGAGCGCGGGCTCTCTACCTCAATTGGTGATGAGGGTGGTTTCGCTCCGAATCTTGGTTCAAACGAAGAGGCTGTGGTCTTGTTGGTTGAAGCAATCGAGCGAAGTGGTCGAATCCCTGGCGAAGAGATCGGGATTGCAATCGATGCCGCTAGCAGCGAGTTCTACTCGGATGGGCAATATCACTTGGCAGGCGAAGGTCGTTCGCTGAGTTCCGCCGAGTTCGCTGACTATCTCGTTGATCTGTGTGATCGTTACCCGATCGTCTCGATAGAGGACGGTATGGACGAAGAGGACTGGCAAGGCTGGGCAGATCTCACACAGAAACTTGGATCAAGAATCCAACTTGTAGGAGACGACTTGTTTGTAACCAATAGCGAGAGGTTGAGTCGCGGTATCAACGAGGGGATTGCCAATTCAATTCTGATCAAAGTGAACCAGATTGGAACGCTCACCGAAACCCTTGAGGCAATGGAACTTGCAACCCGTCATAGCTACACCTCAGTGATGTCTCACCGCTCGGGTGAGACCGAGGACGTCACGATTGCAGATCTTGCTGTTGCCACAAACTGTGGGCAGATCAAGACCGGAGCCCCAGCGCGATCTGACCGTGTCGCAAAATATAATCAGCTACTTCGAATCGAAGAATATCTTGGCGAGTCTGCAGTGTTTCGCGGCGCACAGGCTCTTGCCCCAATTGGTGGAGCTGCTTGAGGTGAGTGCACTTTCTTCCCGAACCCGAGCCAAACAAGCGACAGTCAAAGCGAAGACTGCGCGCTCAGGCAAACCGCGCCCGGGCTCAGCAAAATCGGGTGGCCAAACACGGTTCAGGAAACGGACTAAGTCTGATATTGAGCGAGCCGTGGTTCTACAACGGCTTGGAATTGCAGTTTTCGTGGCTGCAGCGGCCGTAGCGTTGCTCTTGGTACCTGCTCGCGGATACTTGGCTCAACGACACGAGATCGCCGGACATCGTGCAGAGCTGACGGACCTGAAACGCCAGAACCAAGAACTCACCAAACGCAGGGACCGCCTTGATGACCCCTCCGAAATCCAGCGAATTGCTCGACGTGATTACGGCCTAGTGCTTGAAGGCGAAGAGTCCTACTCGATTCTTCCCCCTGCAAGCGCTGGGTTAGTTCTGCCGCGTGTCTGGCCATACAACTTGGTGCAAGAACCTCTTGAGCAAGCAACCCTTGCACCGTCCTGATCACCGACCCTGATCACCGACCCTGATTTTCTGCTCCGAGTTTAGTTCTCGTAGACCATCCCACTACGGTGTCGAAATGGTTGATGGAGCCGCAGCAGACCGAGTGCGTCCTGTCCCAAAGAGCGCCGAGGAAGATCAGGCAGACATCGAAGCCGTAACTGAACTGCTCGGCCGAAGCCCGAAAGGCCGCTTTGAGGTGATGCTTCGCACTGATGCGGGTACCCCAATGGTTATTGCAAACCTGCCGCTTCTTGAAGATGGCACACCGATGCCTACGCGCTACTGGCTCGTAGACAAAAAACTCAATCGACGTATCGGCCAACTCGAGTCCACGGGTGGAGTGAGACAAGCTGAAGAAGCTGTAGATGCACTTGAATTGGCAACGGCTCATGCAGTTTATGCAGCACAACGAGATTCCCTTATCCCGGCGTCGTGGACTGGTCCTCGACCCTTCGGGGGAGTGGGCGGTACGCGCAGGGGAGTCAAATGCCTTCACACGCACTATGCATGGTTTCTTGTTGGTGGAGACGACCCGGTAGGACGTTGGGTGCATAATCAGCTTGAGTCAAAACAACCCGATTCTGCTCGCCATGCTGTGAGCAGCCGAGAAGAGGTCCCGTGCCCGCAACAACCCGGAGAATCTGAGTGAACGCACCGAAGTATGCGGCAATAGATTGCGGAACGAACTCAACTCGTCTTTTAATTTCAGATGGAGTGACGGCAACTGAGCGCTTGATGCGGGTCACGCGTCTTGGTGCTGGGGTTGACCGTACCGGGAACCTCGACCCTGCGGCGATTGAGCGCACGCTAGAGGTATTGCGCGAGTATCGAACGGTGATGGATGCCGCCGGGGTAGTCGGCCTGCGCGCCGCCGCTACTTCTGCTGCACGAGATGCAGCTAACAGCGCAGACTTCATGGTCGCAGCCGAGCAGATTTTGGGCCAAGCCCCAGAGTTGTTAACCGGATCAGAAGAGGCTCAACTCAGCTTCTTGGGTGCCACGTATGCCCTAGAAGATAAGGAGATCCTGACTCTCGTGGTCGATATCGGGGGCGGCTCAACGGAGTTTGCGCTCGGGCGAAGCCAGGTTGAGGAATCACTCTCGATTGACGTTGGCTGCGTCCGAATGACCGAGAAGTTTCTTCTGCACGACCCACCTTTAGCTGAGGAACTCTCGAACTGCATCAGCGTCATCGAGCAGCATCTTGATGATGTTGCGCGTGAAGTGCCGGGGGCGAGCGCTGCTGCACGCTTTATTGGTCTTGCTGGCACTGTGACGAATGTGGCAGCGGTGGAGTTGGGCCTGTTGGAGTACACCCCGGAAGCAATTCACGGGTTTGTGCTCTCTAAAGAGGCCGCCGAGGACGTGTTTCGAACGCTTGCTACCGAAGCCGTGGCCGATCGCGTCCATAACCCGGGCCTTGAAGCGCAACGAGCTGATGTCATCGTCGGTGGCTGCTGTGTCCTCGTCGAGATCTTTCGCTATTTCGGATTTGAGGAATGCATCGTCTCCGAGGCGGACATTCTTGATGGCCTGATCTTGTCGCAGATCGTATGAGAGCAGTTCAAGCCGCGTGTCATGGTGAGCCTCAGAACCGGAGCAAGCAGAGAAACTGGGCGAACTCAGGCTGGCTAGGATTCAAATCGTGCTCCGCCGCAAGCAAAGCTCCGAAGTGATGACAACACCGATGCTGATCCACGGGCGACGAGTACTGCTGCGCCCGCTCAACCTGCATGACTTTGATGAGTGGCGTGAGGTCCGCCGGCGCTGCACGGATTGGCTCACCAAATGGGAACCTCAGCGCATCGTGGGGCAACCAGATACTGTCGAGGACCGCCAAGCATTCTCATCTCGTTGTTCGGTAAGAATGCGAGAAATTCAGCTGGGAACGGGCTACGGCTTTGGGATCTTTGTTGATGGCAACTTTGGCGGTGAGATCAATATCAATTCGATACACCGTGGGGCACATCAAAGCGGCTACATCGGCTATTGGATTGACGAAAACCTTGCTGGGAATGGCTACATGCCCGAGGCGGTCGTTGCAGTCTTACAGTTTTGTTTTGAACAACTCCTGTTGCATCGTGTGCAGATCTCTATCATTCCTCGGAATACTTCGAGTCGAAATGTCGTAAAAAAGCTCTCGCTCCGCGACGAGGGCGTGGCAGAGCGTTACCTGGAGATCAACGGCACTTGGGAGGATCACATTCGCTATGCAATTACTTCCGAGGAGTGGCAGAGTCGCCGCGATCAGCTTCTGACTGAATGGGTCTGGTAGTTCAAGCAGTAGGACCTACCGCATGATCAGCGCCGTCTTACCGCGAACTAGTTGCTTTCGCTGCTGATGCGCTTTTGTAAAGCGGCAAGGCTCTCGGCGAAGGCCGGTTGATCCATCGACCAGACCTGATCCTCGAGTTCTCGTTGCACTGCCTCCTCATGGCTCTGAATCGACCCCATGTCTTGGATTGTTCGTTTCACCCGCAAAGCGAGTTCTGCGGGTGCGTTCGCTGCTCGTGCAGCGCAGCTAGATGCAGTCTCGATCAGGGTGTCATCTTGAACGGTCTTCCACACCAAACCAACTCGCTCCGCTTCGGTAGCGTCAAGCACCTGGCCGAAAAGCACCGCAGCCATCGTTGCCTGTTGCCCAGCGATGTTTCGAAACATCCAAGTGTGGCCTCCTCCGGGGTGAATACCAAGGTCTAAGAAGCGTGTATCGAAGCGGGCAGAAGCAGCGGCGATGCGCAGGTCGCATGCGAGCGCCAGGTTCATTCCCGCCCCGACGGCTGCCCCGTTCACGGCCGCCACGGTAGGCAGAGGGGAGCCGGCGACTCTGAGGAACCCTTCGTAGATGCGAAGGAGGCCCTCACGTTTTGAAGCGCCAAGTTGGCTGAGGTCTGCTCCAGCACAAAATGCTTTGCCAGCGCCCGTCAACACAAGTGCGCCAATGCTGGGGTCACTCTCGAGTGTGTCCATGGCCGCTATGAGTTCCTCGTTGAGGGCAAGACTCAAGGCATTGCGACGCGTGGGCTCATTGAGCGTAATGAGCCCAACGCGGCCAATTCGTTCGACGGTAATTCTGGGCACAGAATTGCTAGGCATGACTCGCTCCCGATGACATGATCCCCTACCTGAGTGCCCCTCAACAGATAAGGTGCCTCGCCGTGAGGATCTTGGTGGTAGCCGAACTGTACCCGTGGCCACCCGTTGATGGGTACAGGCAACGTTTGAGCCACATGATCGAAGGGCTGTGTCAGGCGGGTGAGGTTGAACTGATCGCGCTTGATCGCCACTCTGCTAGCTCCAACCGGGTTGAACCCCCCGCAGTAGATGGTCTTGGAACGGTAACAGCGCTCACTTGTGGGCCAGAAACTCCGATGAGTACTTGGCTTTGGCCTTGGCTGCGTGGTGGCCCGCCAAGGAGATTGCGGGCCATGGACACTACGGGGCTAGTCGATGCGGTTCTGAGGCGGTTGGAGTCTGACCCCCCTATTGATCTGATCTGGTACTCGCATCTTGATACTTGGTGGCCGGTTCAAGAAGCGCTCAAATCCCGCAGCAAGACCGCTGCGCCTCAGCGCCAAGGTATCCCCGTTGAAATAGTTGATTTCGATAACCTAGAAAATCTGTCGCTGAAGCTCAGGCGCACCACCCCGCCCAGATTTGCTCCGAGGAGTAGTGCGATTGATCGCTTGAAGGTAGCTCTCCGTTGGGGAATATCTCGGGCGTTTGACTTCGTCGATGAGCGCCGCTGGGATGTTGTGCAACGTCAATGTGCTGACAAGGTAACTGCAGTGGTGGTGTGCAGCGATCTAGATGTTGAGCGTTCGGGCTGCTCAAACGCTCAGGTGGTGGGCAATGGTGCGCAACGGCCAGTTCAAGTGCTCTCAGACCGAAAGGTGCTGCAGACTGCCACGCCCACAATGCTGTTCGTGGGTGCGCTCGACTATGAGCCAAACACAGAGGCTGTCGAGTGGTTTGTTTCAGAGGTGCTGCCGCTGATTACGGCAAAGATGCCGGCGGCGCGGGTGCGAATTGTTGGTCGCAATCCTGATCGGGTGGCATGGGTTGGCTCAGAACTTGGTGTTGACCTCATCGGTCTTGTGAGCGATCTTGGTCCCGAACTGGAATCCGCAGATGTGTCCATCGTGCCAATTCGTGTTGGTGCTGGCACCCGCTTGAAGGTGGTTGAGGCACTTGCCCATAGCATCCCCCTTGTTACAACTAGCGTTGGATGCGAGGGAATCGCCCTCCGAAACGGTGTTGACGCCCTGATTGCAGATGACGCAGCAAGCTTCGCCGAGGCCTGCATCTCTTTGATGTCTGATGGTGAGTTGCGACAACGCCTCAGCCAAGCAGGGTTGCAGCTCTTTACAGAGTTGTATGAGTGGTCACGTATCGAAGGCAACCTTGCAAACCAAGCTAGGGCTTGGGTTGCAGAGGCTCAACCCTGACGACGGTCTTTACGGACCGCCGGAGAATGCCGAAAGAACTGCTCAACATCGCGTTCGTAACGATACGAAGGCTCGTTCTCCCCGACAACCTTGCGAAGCCGCACTGCTCGGATGAATGCTTCGACGGCTTCGGTGGATGTGTGCTCATAATGGAAGCCGAAGTTTTTGAGTCGATGGTTATCTACCCCACGACCATATTTTAAGAGCCCCTCATACTCTTCAGGAAGATCCAAGAGCCCCGCTTGCCGCAGTGGAGAGGTGAGAAGACCAGTAGCAAAAGGTGGCAGAGCAATGGTGCGTTTTCCGCACAGTGCTGCTACTTCTGACCAAGGTAAGAGGCCGTCGCCAGCCACGTTGAACACACCAGGTAAGTCGTTGTCGAATGCAAAGAGAATTGACTTGATCACATCGTCTTCATGCACAAACTGAAATCTGGGGTCGAAGCCAAAGATCGATGGCACCACGGGAAGTTGCAGCAGTCGGGTGAGCGGGGTCTCTAGTTCTGCGCCAATCACATTCGAAAACCGCAACAGGGCCACGTTGACATGAGGGTTGTCTTCCGCGAAGTCGCGGACATACCCCTCGACTGCTTCAAGGCTTCGCTCGATTGGTTCGCGTGGCAGCCGAGATCTAGGGGTGGACTCCGTAAACCAGACAGGATCTTCGGGGGCACAGCCGTAGACCAACGTGGAGGACTTCACGATGACGCTGCGAACCGTTGAAGCTGCAGCCGAGGCGGCAGCAAACAGATTCATCGTGCCGATCACGTTGATCTCGTGCATTGCACGCTGCGACATCTGCGTTGGATCCATGACCAAAAAGGTGTGGATAATCGTGTCTACTCGGGTGGCCCGCACAATGCGCGAAAGAATTGAGTAATTGGCATCCACCCGAACATATTCAGTTCGTTCAAGTTCAACCGTCGGCTCGGTCGTATCTAGGCCAACAATCACTTCAACTGCAGGGTTGGCCTCTAATGCTTGGGCAACCCGACCACCCCAGAACGTTCCCAGACCAGTTACTAGGACTCTGCGTCTTGGGCCGTCAGGGTCAATATTGACAGCATCGGAAGCTCTTCGTGCCAGCCTTGTGGGGGCGGGAGGTTGGCTAGGTGTCATCCGAACCACACGCTTCTGCGTTCGCGCAACATGGTGTAGAGCGCTGCTTGGATCCGATCGCGAATTGCTTCAGACTCGTCCATGACGCGAGACCGTGAATAGCGATCTCGGTCTGCGGGAACATCGAAATAGACCGGGTCGAGTACTTTCAGTTTGAACTTTGCGGGGAAGTACGAGACCAAACCAAGCGGCCCTGCCATGAGCATGTTTGCAGTAACGGGCAGATAGGGCACTCCAAGGGCCCGGGCAACCGAAGGAACTCTGAACAACGTGGGCATTGATTCCTCTGCTCCCACTACAGCAATTGGAACTACCGGCACCCCGGCACGCATGGCGATCTCTACAAATCCGCCTCTTCCGAATCTGCGTAGTTGGTATCGCTCGTTATAGGTCTTGGAAGGGCCCTTGGTGCCCTCGGGAAATACCAGCACGAGCTGATCTTGTTCTCGCAGCAGGCGGTATGCGTTATCGGGGTGTGCAGGTAAGCCGCCTAGGCGGTTCCAAAGGGTTCCCACTACAGGAATGGTACGAAAGAAGTTGTCAGCCAATCCGTACACCGGACGGTTCAGTTCAGTTTCTATTCCGTGCATAATCACAGGAGCATCAGAAGGGATGGCCGCTGCGTGATTTGCGACTAGCAGCGCGCCGCCACTCGGAATCTTTTCAAGGCCCTCCCATTCAACGCGGAACCAGTGTTTATAGATGGGGTCATACACGCGTCGAGCTATCTCTCGCATGTGTTCGGAGCGGCCCCACTCGTTGACATCGGAACGCCGACGCTCATCAAGTTCGTCGGGGTTTCGAGGCTCTTCTTGAGGAAGCCTCACAAGCTCACCGTGGCCCGGACCGGACTCAAGGCGACCGAGCGCCTCTCCTATGGTGAGATCTTGATGAATGAGCTCTGCGTCTTCGAGTTGTCTAGATGGGCCAGAGCGCTCGCGGAGCCGATCGGAAGGGGATTGGCTCTTCGGCGACTTGTCTGAATCGGAGCCCTCCTGTGCCATGGCTGCATGATAGGCGGTAAGACTTCTGGTGCCGAAAGATTTTGCCGGTATCTAAATGAAGGCAGCGTGACATCTGCCGCTACTCGCAGCGTGACATGAGCAGTAACCTCGGTTCGTGGGTTGCCGAGAGAGTCGCTGCACTGTGTTGCGGGTCCTGCCGTCATGAGTTCGCCGCTTTCAGATATGTCGGCCGCCGGTTCGGTCGATCAGCACTCGACTCCGCGGGCATTCGATGCGCTGCGCCAAAAGGACTTTCGCCGCTTCTGGCTTGCAGCACTGGTGTCTAACACCGGCAGTTGGATGCAGAGCGCAGCCATCCCATTTGTGGCGTTTTCGCTGACGGGTTCGGCGGGGGCAATCGGAGTGACCGGGTTCTTTCAATACCTTCCATTCATGATGATGGGTCTAGTGGGTGGCAGTCTTGCCGACCGATTTCCCCGGCGAACGCTGCTCATCAGCACGCAAGCTGCCCAGGCGGCATGCGCAATAGCGCTATTCGTGATGGTTTACACCGGGGTAGTGACCACCGCTTGGCTGGCAGGCCTTGCCTTTGTCTCTGGTTTGGCAGCAGGCCTGAACACGCCGGTCTGGCAATCCTTCGTGGCCGAATTGGTCAGCCGAGACTTGCTGCTCAACGCCGTAACGCTGAATAGTGCGCAGTTCAATGCTGCTCGTGCACTTGGTCCCCTTCTTACCGGGGTCATCATTTCTGGCATCGGAGTTTCATGGGCGTTTGCCCTAAATGCAGCCTCCTTCGGAATCGTGATTCTGGTGCTACTCGGATTGCGCGTTCGTAGTGATGGCGCTCGCCGCAATGTTGCGGGCGGCGCAGTAGCTGGGATTCGAAACGCCGGCCGCTATGTGTTGTCCTCGCCTCCCATCGTGGCTTGCTGCATGGCGATTGCAGCCGTTGCTGGGCTTGGTAGTCCGCTCTTTAGTTACCTCGTCGTGTACGGCGAAGAAGTATTCAACGTCTCGGGGTTGAAGCTCGGGATTCTTTTTGGTGCAGCCGGAATTGGATCGGTGATTTTCACCCCTGCTCTGTTATCAGTCGCTCCGAGGGTTCAGCGTTCCAAGCTCCTGAGTGGTGCCATGGTTCTGTACGGTCTCTCGGTAGTTGCCACTGGCCTTGCACCTACGTACGTAACGGTGGTGCTTGCGCTGTTGTGCTTTGGCGGGGCGTATCTAGCCATTGCCTCCACAATCAACACCACTATCCAACTTGTGGTGCGTGATGACCTTCGCGGCACGGTGATAGCGATCTACTTGATGTGCCTAACGGGCGCCTTGCCACTCGGGATTTTCATATGGGGCAAGATGTCGGACTCGTATGGGATTCAGAAGGTGACCGTCGCTGCCGGTTCGGCGCTGTTGGTCGTGACCGTGCTATTCATACTCACTCGCCGCTTTCATGTGATGGCCGACGCTGATGCTGCTCGAGATGCAGCAGCAGCGGGTGAAAACCTCAGTAAAGCCAACCCCAATCCAAGCTCCAACCCGAGCCCTAACTAGGAGTTTCCACATGCCTGAACCGATTTTGTCTGCTGGTAGTGATCCTCGCGGAAAGATCTTTATTCATCCCGAGTCCTTTGGGGATATGGAACATTGGCATGCAGTTGCCCGCGAAATCCGCCGGGATACTCCAGTGCTGCGTGTAGAGGCAGAGGGTTGGACCCCATTTTGGGCAGTCACTCGTCATGAGGATGTCTTCGAGGTTTCGCGAAGAAGTGACGTGTTCTTTAACACCGAGCAGTCTGCACCGAGCCCGAATGTCACCTATGAGATGTTAGACATGTTGGGCCTAGAACAGCCTCGTACCTTGGTGCATCTGCATGGATCAGAACACGATAAGTATCGCAAAGTCACCAACGACTGGTTTAAGCCTGCGGCGGTCAAAAACCTTCAGGGAGCCATAGAGCAGATCGCCGATGAGTACGTAGAGAAGCTCGCAGAGATGGGCGGGGAGTGCGACTTCGCTCAAGACCTTGCCGTGCCCTTCACTATCCGGGTCATCATGACCATCTTTGGGGTTCCGCGCAGCGATGAGCGGTTCATGATGGAGCTCACACAAGGGCTCTTTGGGGCCGCTGATGCTGAGTATCTTGGCGATTTCTCAGACCCGCTCGAGCTAGTCGGGTCAACCATTGCCAAGTTCAAGGACTACTTCGAGGCACTCACTGCTCAGCGAAGAGAGCACCCGACGAATGACCTTGCAACGGTGCTTGCAAACGGCGAAGTAGACGGAGCCCCACTCGGTGAGGCAGAACTGCTGTGGTATTACATCATCGTGGCCACTGCTGGCCATGACACCACCTCGTTTTCTTTGAGTGGCGGAATGGAGCAGCTTCTAGCCCATCCGGATCAGATGCAGGCCCTCCGTGATGACCCATCACTTTTGGGTCAAGCCACCGAAGAGATCATCCGTTGGACTAGCCCTGTTCGCAGCTTCTTTCGTTGGGTTCAAGAAGATGTTGAGCTTGGCGGAGTCATGATTCCGAAGGGCGATGTGGTGCTTACCTCGTATCCCTCTGCGAATCGAGATGAGGATGTGTTTATCAACCCGATGAGCTTTGATATTTTTCGCCCTGATTCAGACAAGTTGTTGTCATTTGGGTTAGGCATGCACTTTTGCTTGGGTGCTCAAGTGGCTCGTAGAGAGGTCCGCACTCTGCTCGGGAAGTTCCTTGACCGCACCGCCACGGTTGAGCTCGCTGGTCCGGCGGTGTACACGCCAACTCACTTTGTGAGTGGTGTGAAGCACCTTCCGATTCGCTACACGCTCAAATAGTCCCATTGACGTGCTCTGTCTTGCGCCTGACCCCCTACAGAGGGTCAGGCGCATAACAGAACGGGGTTAGAGGTCTAGGGCTTCGGCCACCGCTTGGTGGGTGATTCGCCCGGCAAAAGTGTTGAGCCCGCCCAGCAGAGCCGGTTCGCTTTTTTCTGCTTGAGCGCCACCTAGTGCGAGTTGCAATAAGTAGGGCAGCGTTGCGTTTGTGAGCGCATAGGTCGAGGTATGCGGCACAGCACCAGGAATGTTTCCAACTGCGTAATGCAGTACGTCATGCATCACGTAGGTGGGTTCTGAGTGCGTTGTTTCGTGAATGGTCTCTACACAACCTCCCTGGTCAATCGCCACATCCACAATCACAGAGCGTTCCTTCATTCCCATGACCATTTCTTCGGTCACAACTGTGGGGGCGCGTCCACCAGCAACGAGTACAGCCCCGATGACTAGATCGGCGCCAGCAACTGCGCGCT
>JBIKPA010000208.1:0-4805 GCA_044357715.1 Microthrixaceae bacterium | reverse complement strand
ACCCCTCGGAATCAAGATGGCCAACATCGCCTGTGTGTAACCATCCGTCAATTACCGTTGTTGCAGTTGCCTCGGGCTTGTTCCAATACCCCGGCATGATGATGGGCCCTCGAAGCAGTACCTCGCCGGTCTGTAGCGGGGGCAGGTGCTCGCCATGCGACCCAAGAATTGCAATATCTACTGTTGGCATCGCCAGGCCAACCGAGTCGGGCTTGAGAAACGCATCGGCTCCAGAGAGCGTGGTCGCGGCCGATGAGGACTCGGTGAGCCCATACGCGTTGGTAGTGGTTCGAACCCCGGGAAATGTCTCACGGATTCGCCGAAGCAACTCATCGGCAGAGGGGGAGCCGCCAAAACTGACGTTGGTGACCGAGGAAGTATCGAAATCGTGTCGATCGGGGTATTCACATACCCGCCAGACCATGGTGGGAACCCCGGACCACATCGTGACGCGTTCCCGCTCAATCAGTGTAAGAGCCTTCACTGGCTCAAACTTGCCCTCCAGCATCACTAGCTTTACTCCTGCGAGCATGCCGACCACCATCGTCGAATGGCATCCCGCAACGTGAAACAGCGGTGCTGTGAACAGCGCAACCATCTGGGTGGGCGCTTTTGATGTGGCTGCTGTCTCATCAAGAACTGTCTCATCAAGAACTGTCTCTTCAACAACTGTCTCTTCAAGAACGCGGCGAGATAAGTGCATCACTGAAGCTGTTGATACGCACGCAGTGTTCTGCAGGTTCGCAATCATGCTTCGGTGAGAACTAATCGCACCCTTGGGTTTGCCGGTGGTTCCTGAGGTATAGAAAATAACTGCTGGGTCTGATTCTTGGATCGGAACCGCGGGGAATGCATCGCTGGGCTGAGCCGTCAGCTCAGAAAATGTGTGCAGCTGCGGCCCTCGTTCGCCTTGCACGGCGAACTCCTCGGGACCAGCATCGATGAGGTACACGTGTTCAAGATTGGCTAACTCATGCACCTGGTCTGCAATGCGCTCAAAGCGCTTGCGATCAGCAACAAGCACCTTCGCCCCAGAATCCTCTAGGCCATACATGAGTTCCTCAGTAGTCCACCATCCATTCAGGCCGACGAGCACTGCTCCAAGGTTGACTGTTCCCCAAAAAGCCAGGCACCACTCTGGTGAATTCTGTGCAAGTACGGCAACCCGGTCGCCATGAGTTACACCAGATTGATCCGTCAGGACCTGACTGACCGAGTTGGCCTCGGCCAGAAACTCCCGAAAGGTGATCCTCCGATCCCCAAAAACCAAAAACTCCTTATCTCCATGCAAGGCCCCAAAAGCGGCGACCTCACGCAGGCCTGAGAAGCGGTCTTTGTAGGCTTTCATTTTGATGCCGCTGATGGTCTCAGTGACAACTTCGAACTGTCCGCCCGGCCCAGTCAGCTGCTCGCGAATCCGGCGGAGAGAATCAGAGGATTCCTGGTAGCTCTCGGCGGAATTCATGTTCAACTCAGTTGCTCAATGACGTAGTCCACGCACACGGTGAGCGCAGCAATATCTGATGGCTCAATCGCAGGGAACATGGCTACCCGAAGCTGGTTCTTGCCAAGCTTGCGGTATGGCTCAACGTCGATAAGGCCATTGTCTCGCAGCACAGCAGCAACCACAGCAGCGTCGATGGTGTCGTCAAAGTCAACCGTGGCCACTACATGTGATCGTTTTGCTGGGTCAGCAACGAATGGTGTTGCGTGTGCATGTGCATCAGCCCAGTCGTAGATCGTTGCTGCCGACTGATCGCAGCGAGACGCAGCAAACTCCAAGCCGCCGTTCTCATTGACCCATCGGACCTGCTCAGTAGCAAGAAACAACGTGGCAAGCGAAGGTGTGTTGTAGGTCTGATCTTTGCGCGAGTTTTCTAATGCAATGCCAAGGTCGAAGAACGCCGGAACCCACCGGTCACTTGCTGCAATGCGTTCGATGCGTTCGATTGCCCTAGGTGAGCAAGCTGCAAGCCACAGACCGCCGTCAGAGGCCAAGCACTTCTGGGGTGCAAAGTAATAGACGTCTACTTGGTTGGGATCGAAGCGCAGCCCGCCCGCTGCAGAAGTGGCATCAACTAGAACTAAAGAGTCTGCATCTGCTCCCTCTGGCCGACGCAGCTCCATGGAAACGCCAGTTGAGGTTTCATTTTGGGTCAGGCAGTAGGAGTCAATCCCGTCTGCTGCAACAGCTTCGGGGTGATCACCGGGGTCTGCAGAGATGATCTGTGGCTCGCCAAGGTGAGGTGCCGCAGCGGCGGCCTTGCCGAATTTGGAGGAGAACTCGCCAAAGTGCAGGTGCTGGCTTTGGTTCTCAATCAGGCCAAAAGTTGCTGCATCCCAAAAAGCCGTGGTGCCGCCGTTACCAAGCAGAACCTCATAGCCATCGGGCAGCGCAAACATCTCTGCGAGCCCGTTGCGGAGTTCACTGACCTTGAAACGAACAGAAGCCTGGCGGTGACTGGTGCCTAGATAATGCCCGGCCGAGCCAGCAAGCATCTCTACAGCTTCAGGCCGCACCCGGGAAGGGCCGCAGCCAAACCGGCCATCGTGGGGAAGGAACTCATCTGGGATGGGAATATCGGGAGTGCTCACAGTCCTACAGTCTCGCGGGCAAAGCGGCCACGGGCGAACTCGTTTCAGGTGGGCAGTTCAACCCGGTAACTTTGGGTCTATGAACACACCTTCTCGAATCGCTCGACGCGTCGCTGCAATTACTCCTTCCGCCACCATGGCAGTTGATGGCAAAGCCAAAGCGCTCAAGGCCGCAGGCGAGTCAGTCATTGGTTTTGGGGCCGGTGAGCCCGACTTCGCAACGCCTGACTACATCGTTCAGGCCGCTGCTGCGGCCTGTCATGATCCAAAGAATCATCGCTACACCCCTGCTGCTGGCTTGCCCGAGTTGCGAGCTGCAATTGCCGCGAAGACCCTGAGAGATTCGGGTGTGCACATTGCCCCTGAGCAAGTGGTGGTCACCAATGGTGGCAAGCAGGCTGTGTACTCAGCCTTCACTGTGTTGCTCGACGAGGGCGATGAGGTGCTTCTTCCCGCACCCTATTGGACGACCTATCCCGAGCCGATTGAGTTGGCCGGCGGGATTCCCGTGATTCTCCAAACTGATGAGTCAACGGGGTTTCGTGTCACGGTTGAACAACTCGAAGCTGCGAGGACACCAAAGACCAAGCTGTTGGTGTTTGTTTCGCCGTCAAATCCCACCGGAGCGGTCTACCCGGCTGAGCAGATCACCGAGATTGGTGAATGGGCTCTCAAACATGGCATCACTGTGGTGACTGATGAGATTTATGAGCACTTGGTCTATGGCGACGCTGTGCATCACAGCATTCAAGCCTTAGTGCCCGAGTTGGCTGATCAGTGTGTGATCCTCAACGGCGTAGCCAAGACCTATGCCATGACAGGCTGGCGTGTTGGCTGGTTGATAGGTCCCGCCGATGTGGTCAAAGCGACCACCAACCTGCAAACGCACCTGACCTCGAACGTGTGCAATGTGGCTCAGCGAGCGGCGCTCGCAGCAGTTGAGGGCGACCTGAGCGCAGTGGATCAGATGCGAGCAGTCTTCGATCGGCGTCGCCAGACCATGCACCGCATGCTCAATGAGATCCCCGGAGTGAGTTGTATCTCACCGGAAGGCGCCTTTTATGCCTACCCAAACCTGACGGGTCTGCTCGGCGTTGATCTTGGGGGTCGGACTGCTTCCACAACCGTTGAGCTTGCCGATCTGATTCTTGAAGAGGTCAAGGTGGCATTTGTCCCGGGCGAGGCCTTTGGAACACCCGGCTACGGTCGGTTCTCGTTTGCTCTTGGGGATGAGGACCTTGAAGAGGGAATCTCTCGTATCGCTGCTTTAGTCAACGGAACAGTTTGAATACATGCGGCGTGAACGAACCAGTTCATTCTGTAGAAGCGCCGTTCGGCTCTTGGTCATCGCCGTTGACGCCGCTGGCTGCAGCTAGTGGATCTTCACGTTTTGGGGAGGTACAGCTTCTTGGCTCTGATGTGATCTGGGTTGAGTCACGACCCGGCTATGTGCGGCGCGCTGCGATGTTTGTTTCTGATCCCCGAACGGCAACGAATTCGGAGCTGCTGCAGGGGGCACAGATTTCGGCTCGAACTAGCGTCAACGAGTACGGGGGCGGGGCGTTTTGGGTGCACGGAGACCCGCGCACTGATGGTCGCGTCTATTGGGTCGATGCAGGAACACAGCGTTTGATGAGCGCTGGGGCTGACGCAAACCCACGCGAACTCATGAGTGGAGTCGCCGCAGCGCCACCGACTGCTCCACCCGAGCGTTACGCCGCTGGCGTGGTAACCCCCGATGGGGGTTGGATGATCTGTGAGCGAGAGTCGTTACACCTCACCTCGAAAGATCGGCTTCCTTCTCCAACAGGGGCAGTAGCAAAGCCAGAAGTGGCGAATGAACTCGTGGCGCTGTCAACCACCCATGGTGAGTCTGTTCTCCTTGTTGGTCGCGGCCAAGCGGGTTCTGGCGACTTCACCGCATCACCGGTGTTGTCGGCTGACGGTGCGAACTTGGCTTGGCTTCGTTGGGACCACCCCAATATGCCTTGGGATGCAGCCGAGCTTTGGGCGGCAAAGCTGCACTATGGCGACGACGGTTCAATTGGGGTTTCGCAACCGCGGCGGGTTGCAGGCGGCTGCGATGGAGGCGAAGCTCGCGGGCTTGATCGGGCAGTTTCTGTCTGCCTTCCACAATGGTCACCGGACGGCTGCTTGTGGTGGTGCGATGACTCAAGTGATTGGTGGCATCTGTACTGCTCAAAGACAAC
>JBIKPA010000206.1:0-4864 GCA_044357715.1 Microthrixaceae bacterium | reverse complement strand
AATGCAGGCCCGGCTTCTATGGCTGCGGCACTTCGGGCACTCACCTCGCTCCCGGGAGTGCGCTCGCGTGATGCTGCTGCTAGCTCTGGGTCTGCTGGCAGCTCCGGGTCTGCTGCTAGCTCTGGGTCCGGTTCAGGTCGGCGAATCGCAGTACTTGGCCTTATGGCAGAGCTTGGCGACAGTGCACCCAAAGAGCATCAGGCGGTGGCTGAGTTAGCCGATCAACTGCAGATCCAGATCATCGCTGTAGGTACTGACCTGTACGGAGTGCCTGCTGTAGAGGGGGTTCCCCAGGCGGTGGATGCCCTGACCTCACTGTCGTTAACAGCGGGCGATGCAGTCCTTGTCAAAGGCAGCCGGGTGGCCGGCCTGGAGCGGCTCGCACAAGCGTTGCTGTAGCGGTCCTCCTGCCCGCGTCTGCAGCGCAAAATCGACACATACTGTCGATTTTCCGCTGCAGACGCGTCAGGCCTCCTGGCCCTCAGGTTCCGGTTCGCTCAGATCGATCAGAACTGCGAGTCCTACGGCCACCACTGCGCCAAAGAGCAGGACTGCAGCAATGCCGACTGCATCGATAATCGGCCCGGCAACTAGTGCTCCGAGCGGTACAAGGCCAGCCCAAGCCATCATCCACAAGCCCATAATTCGTCCACGAACCTCGTCCGGGGCACGCATCTGCAGGGTGGTGGAGAGCGCAGTCACAATGACAAAGTATGAGGCGCCAAGAGCAAAGGCCGACACAAACCCCAAGGGTAAGACCGTATCGATTCCAAATACGGCCAAGGCCAATGCAAAGACCGCGAGCGCCACCCGAGTGACTTTTGCGCGGTTGTGGCCAGAGAGGAAGGACCCCATCGAAAGCGCGCCCAGTGCGGCACCAAGGGCAAAGGTGGCAAACAGTAGGTTGAACTTCCACCCCGCTAACTCGAAATGCTCCTGAGCTACCAAGGGCATCTGATAGATGAAGATCAGTGAGCACATGGACAGAACGGCCATGCTGACAATGACTCTCGTGATCACACGGTCGGCTCGCACGGCTTGCAAACCCTGTCGCATCTGCTCAATCGGCCCAGATCCCTTCTGCCCCTTTGGGGAGAAGTCCACCTTGACCGTCAGGACTGCAAACACCACAAACAAGTAGGTGAGGCCATTGACAAAGAACACTGCCGATGCGCCAGCTAGGGAGCCGAGTAGGCCTCCAAGGAGTGGGCCGATCACTCGTGAGGCGTTCATAGAGACCGAGTTGATTGCAATTGCCGGCTGTAGGTCTCTACGAGGAACGAGTGAGGGAAGCAGCGAGATCATGGTGGGCCCAGCGATGGCATTCGCGCAGCCGATGCTGGCAACCACAGCTACAAGTACCAACTCATTCGGCGTATCCGACAGCGCCACCACGGCTAGCACCATCGACATCACGAGCTGCACCACTGACATGCTGATTATGACGTTGCGACGGTTGAAGCGGTCGGCAATAGCGCCCCCGAATGGGGACAGGAACAGCATGGGGCCGAGCTGAGCGAAGGTGATGACGCCGGTAAACCAGGCATTTCCCGTGAGTCGGTATGCAAGCGCAATCAGCGTGATGTTTTGCATCCAGGTGCCAATATTGGATGCGAAGGTGCCGGCAAACATGCGTCGAAAGGCTCTGCTTTGCATGGCAGACCCGAGGGTTCCGGGAGTCGGCGCAGCCAGAGGCAAACTTTGTTCGCTATCCGAATACTTCGATCCTCGAACTATATCCACGATTTCAATATAGGCCATGCGGGGTGGGTTTCCTAGGCAGTGTCTGTTACCGCCACAAAAGTGGCTGCGAGCTTCTGATGGGTTCAGACCATTGCTTGGCCATAGGCTGTGGGTAATGCCTGAGCCATCTGAACGCAGCTACTACCAAGTTCTGGGGCTAGCGCAAGGGGCGAGCACACAGCAGATCCGTGAAGCTCACCGTCAACTTGCTCGCCTGTTGCATCCAGACCGACTTGGTCAGGCAACGCCGGCCGAGCAGGCATTGGCCGAGCGTCGTATGCGAGAGGTCAACGTGGCTTGGACCACCTTGTCTGACGTTGGCCGTCGCGCCGACTATGACCGCAGTCTGCGGGCCCAACGAACTTCCCCCTCGGCCGGGCCGAGTTCCGGTTCTGGCCCCGGATCATCTCGTGCGGCGGGCGCCGGGGTGGACGACACCTATCGCCACCCGCAGACGGGACGCCCCGAAGAGGAGCACGATCCGGATGCTTTTTACGCCAAGTTGCGTCAGGCTGAGCTTGACCCCGATGAAGAACCGCTGAGCGAATGGCATTTCTGGTTGCTGCGCCGGGGGCCACTCGTTGCCATAGTCCTGCTCGGCCTGGTTTTGTTCGTTGCTACTGCCTATGCGGGAGGGAATCGCTCAACTTCTGATGCCGCTAGTGGCCAGGGGGTTGTCACGAGCGCCCCCGACCGGAACTGCGTGCGAATCACGAGCGGTCGGACTGCAACTCGAGTGACTTGCGGTTCGCCCAATGACGGCAGAATCGTGACGAAAGTCCCTGTCGCTTTAGAATGCCCTGCTCAGACCAGCTACGTGGTCTTGGAAGACGAGTTCTTCTGCGTGTCGACTGACCCGTCGGTGGTTGGTTCACCAGTCGAGCCGACCGGAGGCTAAGAAATGTCGGATTCTCAGGTGGATCCCGCTGTGCAGGTAACGGGCCTTGACCACATCGTGCTGCTTGTTGCTGATGCAGAGGTTTCGATGAGTTGGTATGGGCAGAAGTTGGGCCTCGCTTCAGAGCGAGTTGATGAATGGCGTAGGGGAGAGGTGCCGTTTCCTTCGCTCCGAGTGGACGCCACAACAGTGATCGATCTGCTCGAGGTCAAAGCTGACTCGGAGTCTGACAGTCAGTCGGCGGGGATCAATCTGGATCACTTTGCGCTGCTTGTTCCTGGTGCAGATTTGGATGCTCTTGCTGATTCTGGCGAGTTCACCGTAATCCGTGGCCCTCGGCGGCTTTGGGGCGCGAAAGGGACTGGCCTCGGGATGTACGTGGCCGATCCCGACGGCCATGTTGTCGAGCTTCGTACCTACCCAGATACGCCCGATAGCTAGGCCCACAGTGGCCATGTGGCCGAGTCGCTCGCCTGACCGCTACAGTTCAGCCTCGCTCCCTTGGGAGTTTCAGTAGGGGCGTATAGCTCAGTTGGCTAGAGCGCTGCCTTCACACGGCAGAGGTCCGCAGTTCGAGTCTGCGTACGCCCACCACCCGAAACCCCCGCTACGGCGGGGGTTTCACCGTTATTGGGCCGGTTGGCGCCTCCGGGCTCGAATGACCCGTACCAGCCCAGAAAACGACAAAGGCCCCGATGGCGTGCCGGGGCCTTCGCTTAGTTAGTGGGTGTGAGGGTCAGCCTGCAGCTGTCCGTGGGCATTCCGTATCTTGCACAACACCATTCGGACATGTCGTGAAGGACCAGATCGCGTTGGTCAGGGTGGCGTTGGTCAGAGTTGCGTTGGTCAGGTTGGCGCTTCGCCGACGCCGTCGTGATCCGCACCGAGCGGCCGATCTGCACGACCTCGAGCTCACCGCTCGACATGAGCACTTAGAGGGTGCTGCGTCCGATCGCGAAGCGGCTTTCAGGTGTTGGGCGCGAGTGTGTGCCCGAACGCTACGGATCGGCGCCAGAGTGCGTCGAGTGTGGTCAGTCATGACCAGACATCTAGCGGACCGCAGAGTCAGCCCTGACCATGTCCACGGAACCCTCGCTGCCAGCAATTGGAGCGCCCCGTTGGATCAACCGTGTAACAGCACCTCGGGGACGCGCTTCGGTTGAGGGAAGCGTCCGCCTTCGACTTATGCTCTTTATCCGTGACCGACCCCCTAGAAGATGAGGACTCGATCGCTGGCCAATTGGGGCTCCTCCTCGACCTCCATCTGGATGGAGAAAGGCAGGGACCTGGGAGCGATCAGGCCACCCGGATTGCCATCGGCCTCGCCGGGCTCGAGGCGATGACGGATCTGACCATCGCCGACATCGGTTGCGGGACTGGCGCCTCCACTCTCGTTCTGGCGCAGGACCTCGACGCGCAGATCACTGCCGTCGACTTCCTCTCACCGTTCCTGCACCGGCTCGACGACAGCGCTGAGCGACTTGGCCTGGCCGACCGCATCACCACACATGCCGCATCGATGGACGAACTCGACTTCGACGAGGCATCGCTCGACGTCATCTGGTCCGAGGGCGCGATCTACAACATCGGCTTCCAACACGGAGTTCGCTCATGGAGGCGCTTCCTCAGGCCGGGGGGAGTCCTCGCCGTGTCCGAGATCACGTGGCTCACAGATCGGCGACCAGTCGAACTGGAGGATCACTGGACGTCGGAGTACCCCGAGGTGGCGACTGCTTCGACGAAGTTGGCTGTCCTGGAGGCTTCCGGCTTCTCGCCGCTCGGCTACTTCGCTCTGCCCGAGTCGTGCTGGCTCGACCACTATTACCAGCCGATGCAGAACCGCTTCGGGGCATTCCTCGACCGCCACGGACACTCGGCAGCAGCGAACGACATCGTCGAGGCCGAGAAGCACGAAATCGACCTCTACGAGAGATTCTCGACCTTCGTCAGCTACGGCTTCTACATCGCCACGCGCACCGCTGCCTGACCCCAAGGCCGGCCATGCGATGACCGCCTGAGCCACGGCGGTTGGGGGGCGGGCCCATCGACCTACTCGGGCCGCTGGTGGGCAGGGGCCGCGTCGCGTGATCAGCGCTGAACACCCCAGTCGATTCGAGCTTGGTCAAGGCTGACCACCCTTGACGAATCGCACGGGCGATCGGCCCCGGGTCAGGGTTCGAGGCGGTCCACGGTCTCGTAGACCTCGCTCGCTCGGAGCATCAG
>JBIKPA010000205.1:0-4914 GCA_044357715.1 Microthrixaceae bacterium | reverse complement strand
GCCTCAAGCGTCCCCACCGGAGACATCGGCCGGGCACTCGCCCGATCAGGCGGCATCACCATCACCGCAGAAGGCCAAACCACCAAAGAAATCAACACACTCCCCACCGCAAGCACCGAGACCATCACCGTGAACAACGCCACGCTCTACATCAGCGCCGGCGGCACCGAAGTCATCGATGACTGCGCAATCGTCCCAGACGCAAACTGCGAAAACGCAGACCTCTTCCAATCCAACCTCGTCGGAGCAAACCTCGAAAGCGCAAACCTTCAAGGCGCAAACCTCGCCATGTCAACACTACGCAACGCGAACTTCAACAACGCCAACCTCGACACGGCACAACTCTTCCGATCCGACCTCACCAACAGCACCTTCATCGACGCAACCCTCGACGAAGCAACACTTGAACAATCAACCCTCGTCGACGCAGACCTCACCGGGGTCTCGGCACAACGAGTCAACCTGTTCCGATCAGAACTCGGAGGCATCAACCTCAACGACTCCGACTTCACCGACTCCAACCTCGCCCAAAGCATCGCCCAAGGAGCACGCATCAAAAACGCTGACTTCTCCCACGCAGACCTCACCGGCGCAGACCTGCGAAACTCAGACCTCACCGGCACCGACCTCTCCTACGCAAACCTCGCAGGAGCAAACCTCACCGGCGCCAACCTCACCGACGCCAACCTGACCGGCACCATCTTGTGGCTCGCAGACATCAACGGAGCCACCACCACCCGAACCACCTGGGCAAACACCACCTGCCCCGACGGCGCACAAACCCAACAAACCAACCGAGGCACACCCAAACGCCCCGACATCCAACAGGTCTGCACCCCCATCTACCTCCCCGCAACAACAACCACCCAAACCGCAGGCCCAAGAACCACCACACCAAAAACCAACAACTAAACCCCCAACAACAACACCCCACCTGTCCTGCGTGTCACCCCAAAACAGGGTCACACGCAGGACAGATGCGCGTCCTCGGCCATATTGCTGCTCAAGTTCCCGGTGGATTCTGCCGAGAACCCACTGATACAGTTCTAAACGTTCTGCTGGCGGGCAGGACTCAGGAAGATACGGAGTGGGAATATGGTCGTTGGAGTGCTTGGGATCCTTGCAATGGTGGGCGTTATAACAGTTGTAGCCGCTATTGGCTGTGTTGCCTTTGTGACGCTGGTGCAGAAGTCCACGTGGCTTCAAGACAGGTTCTTCCCTGAGTACAACACTCCCGGGCCGCGGATACTCAACGAGCGGCAGCAGCGGCGAGTAGATGCTGCAGATGCCGCTTACGTTCGGGCCAGCGACAAGTACGACCGAGTGATGGCTCAAGAACGGGCCTCTCGCTCCGCTAAGGTATTGGCCGAATAGCACTTCTACCCTCTCGCAGGGTTCTGCGGGTGTAGTTCAATGGTAGAACATCAGCTTCCCAAGCTGAATACCGGAGTTCGATTCTCCGTACCCGCTCTCTACGCAAACCCCTGCTTCGGCAGGGGTTTCGTTCTTTTAGGCTTGGCACCTAGCTAGCTTGCATCGGCCCTACGAGAGAAGAGCGAGAACGCTATTCCGAGTAGGAGGAGTGCGCTGCCGAGCAGGGCAAGCCGCGCACTGTAACGACCTGTCGCAGCTAGTTCTAGCGGGGCAGTGGTCACTCCAGAAGCGACACCACCAGCCTTGAGAGGCACCGAGACCGTAATCGTGGGCGGGGTAGGACTCGGCAGAGTGGTTGATGGAAGAGTGGTTGACGGCAGAGTGGTTTCTGGGACCGTGGTGGCGGGCACTAACACCGTAAGGGATTGGTTCCCCGTGGCCTCGCCCCCAGTTGTGAGGCAGAGTTCGGTTACTAGGTAGATCCCGGGCTCAGTTGGAGCAGTGAGCGATCCGGTCAGATCCTGCCGGAAGCCATCGCCATCAGCAACGGGTGGCCCCGAGGGCGTCAGGGTAACTGTTGTGCTCCCAAGCGTTACCTCTACCTTGGAGAACTCGTCGCCGGCAGTAAACGTGCAAGAAGAAGCGATCGCTACCGTGGCACCCGGTTCTGCTCGCCTTGGTGTCAGCGTGACGGTGAACCCTGTCACGTCTGCCCCTGCTACTGCAGAAAGCACCCCAACGGCGGAGAACACAACCACGAAACCCACAAGGAATCTCACACAGACGGAGCTCGCTTTGTTCATAGTGAGAGTTTATCCGGCGGCAACTTCCAGCGGGCTGAAGACGACCGACATAGTGTTTGAGCTACCAAAGGAACAAGTGGCCCAAAGGGCCAGACTGGGGAATTGAATGAGTGAACCACTTCGTTACATGTTGGACGATGATGAGGTACCCACCACTTGGTACAACCTCATTGCCGATCTTCCCGAACCGCCACCGCCAGCGCTGCACCCGGGGACGCATCAGCCTGCTGGCCCCGATGACTTTGCGCCACTGTTCCCGATGGACCTCATCATGCAAGAGGTCACCACAGATCGATACATCGAGATCCCCGGCGAGGTCATGGACATCTACCGGCTGTGGAGGGCAACGCCGCTACATCGAGCTAGGCGCCTCGAGGCCGCTCTGGGGACACCCGCCAGGATCTACTACAAGTACGAAGGCACCAGCCCCGCCGGGTCTCATAAGCCCAACACTGCCATTCCGCAGGCGTATTACAACGCCAAAGCTGGGGTCAAAAAGCTGACCACCGAAACCGGTGCTGGGCAGTGGGGAACTGCACTTGCCTTTGCATGCCAGATGTTTGATCTGGAATGCGAGATCTGGCAAGTACGAGCCAGCTACGACCAAAAGCCATACCGGCGGGCGATGATGCAGGTGTTTGGCGCAACCGTTCACCCCTCCCCCTCAGAGGTGACCGAGTACGGTCGCTCCCTGTTAGCTCTCGACCCAGCAAACCCAGGGTCACTCGGTATCGCAATCTCTGAAGCAGTCGAAGTAGCCGCTCAAGACCCAGAGATTCGCTATGCGCTCGGCTCAGTTCTCAATCACGTGCTGATGCATCAAACAGTGATCGGCGAAGAAGCCTTGCTGCAGATGGCCAAAGCAGGCGATACCCCAGATCTGATCATTGGGTGTACCGGCGGCGGATCAAACTTTGCCGGGCTGAGCTTTCCCTTCCTGCGAGAGAAGCTTGCCGGTCGGATCAACCCCACCATCCGGGCCGTTGAGCCTGCAGCCTGCCCCTCGCTGACGCGAGGCACCTACGCCTATGACTTCGGCGATACCGCAGGCATGACCCCGCTGATGAAGATGCACACGCTTGGCCACGACTTCATTCCCGACCCCATTCATGCAGGTGGCTTGCGTTACCACGGTATGAGTCCGCTCATTAGCCATATCTATGAACTCGGACTCATCGAGGCTGAGGCAATCGCCCAGACTGACTGCTTTGCTGCCGGAGTGCAGTTTGCTCGAACCGAGGGAATCGTGCCCGCCCCAGAGCCCACGCACGCTCTTGCAGCCACCATTGCCGAGGCTCTCAAATGCAAAGAGACGGGTGAGGAGAAGGTGATCCTGACCGCCCTTTGCGGTCACGGCATGTTGGATATGGCCGCATACGACAAGTACTTCGAGGGCGGCATCGTCGACTACGAGTACCCAAGCGAGAAGGTAGCTGCGGCCCTTGCCAACCTTCCAAAAATGTCTGACTGAGCGCGAAAGAACCCCTGCAAACTGCAGGGGTTCTTTTGCGTTCGTAGTTCGCTAACGACCTAGATGTTGACCGGGCAACCAATCACACCTGGCAAGACCAGTGCGAGGATTGGCCGGGCGAGGAAGCTACCGCCGGTGAGGTTCACCTTGGAGCAGCCGCCAGTTGGATTCATGTAGAAGTCAGCTTCGAAGTAGACCGGGATTCCCAGAATGGAGAAGTAGAAGCCGGCTCGAGTTGCCTTCATTCCAACCGCCTGCGACAGGTTGAGTCGGGCGGAAGCAATCTGGAGTGAAGCAATCCGAAGCTTGCCGGATCCGTTCAGTGACCAGCTGGGGTTGGTGAGTGAAGAGGTGAACGATCCCTTGAAGGTGATGCCCAGCGGGAAGTTGATCAGCGAGACCGCACCAGAACCGGACAGCGTTACCTGCTCTGGGCTTGCAAGTATTGATCCGTTGAAGTTGACGAGTCCCCACGAGTCAAGCGAGAGGGATCCGGTCAGATCGCCGCTCAAGCTGATGAGTGATCCGTTCGGACCAAAGCTTGCCGCAAGCGAGCCGCTCAGGTCTGCACGAGTCCCAATCTGAAGCCCGCCAGCAAAGGTGAGGTCGATAGGGCTGCCGTAGCTGCTGCCAATGTGCAGGTTGGCGCCAGTAAGAGTGACATCCCCTAGGTTCACTGAGCCAGTGACCTGAGCATCCAAGCTCACCGTCTCTGCACGACCGTCGGTGATAACAACAACTCCCTGCAGTTGTGCAGCGAATCCTGCATCAACAAGGCTTGCATCCACGTTCAGGGTTGTGGTTGCTCCGTTGGTTTCAACGGTTGCCGAGCCGGTGGCCTTGAGCGTGCCCACCTTGAAGGTTCCGGTGACTACGGCGCTGAGCTGTCCGCCAACCACTGTTGTAGAAACTGAACCAGATACCGAGATCTGCTGACCATCTTGCAAGGTGCCCGAGAACTCTCCAGCTCCTTCAAGCATCAGGAATGGCGTATAGGCCGTAATGCCGTCCCACACAATTGAACCGTTGAAGCGCACCGAGTTGGGGCCGTCTGCTACGTCAATGAGACCAACGAAAGTTGCCTTGTTTGCTGCCAGCGTGAGTGATCCATTTGCCTGATTGATGACAAGGTCACCCAAGACGCCGCTACCAGTGAATGAGACAGTGGTCTCTGTCTTGTTGCCATCCAGAGTGACAGTTCCTTGAAGGTCAATCTTCTTGCCGCCGGCCTGAGTACCTACTAGGTGAGCAGCAAGGTCGGCGTGT
>JBIKPA010000031.1:0-16474 GCA_044357715.1 Microthrixaceae bacterium | reverse complement strand
GGTTTACCTTCACGTTGTTGGCCATCGCTCCGATTGCGGCCGCGTTTGTGGCTCTTGCCCTTCCGGAAACGCGTGGCAAAGAACTCGAGGAGATCAATCCGTGAATCACTCTGTTCGGTTTCGAATCAATCGAGGACTAACCCAATAAGATGCGCCGAGCTTCGGTGAGCTCGGCAATACGCGATGCGGCAGCATCATCTGAGGCACCGTGATCTGGATGCGCCGCACGCAGCCTGCTACGAAATGCTCGCTGAACATCTTTTCTTGTCGGTGAAGCAGTATCGGGGTCGCGTAGGTCGAGCATCGCTAGTGCCCAAGAGACGGGATCACCCACGGAACTTATCGCCATGACACCGCTGCGACCCGAGAGATATGCCAGTAGGGCTGACTCGCTGCCGCCCTTCCACATCAGCCCCTTGTGAACAGTCGACATCACCGCTGGAACAACATCCCAAGGTACCCGCGCCGCAGCGTAGACGGCGCATAACACGTGTTGTGCAGGGGTTCCTTGTTCTTCTTCGAACTGAAACTCTAAGTGTTCGCCCTCGCCAATCACCCGATGAACGCAGCGCTGCAAACCAACAGTGTCATCTTGTAGGCGATGCCGAAGTTTGGGCTGAGGAATGCTGTTTCCCGATTCGAGTTGAGACATCAACTGCAAAAGCTCAGCGTGCATGTCGGTATCAATCTCTGCGGCAAACTTCGCAGTGATAGCTCCAAGCAAAATCCCACCAAACCCCGGGGCAGGATCCACTGGCAATTCCAGGTTGCCGAGCGCAACACGACGCGTAGGAGCGATAGGCCTTGAAAGAAAGGTCTCTACCTCGGCAAGCATCATCACTCTTCAAACTTACCCTCAGCGGCTGACTGAGTTGCAGTCGGGCAGCATGCAGACCAGCAGTTACTCCTGAACGAACGACAGCAACATGACAGCGTCTCGTTTCTCTGTGAGCGCAGGATCTAACCGGTAGCCAGAGGGATGCTGCCAGCTTTCAAGAGAAGTCGGGGTGGTTTCTGGGTGCTCCAGCAGTTGACGCACCAGCGCACCCTTTAAGAACTTGTTCCAATGTGAAACTGCAACTAGCGAGCCATCTTGTCTACGCTCAAAAAACTTCACCGTGATCTGATTGAGCTGCGCGGGTGCGGTCCAAGCCGCATTGTGCTCAATCGGCAGCAGGTTCCAAACAGTACGGCCCTGAGCAAGTGCGGCAACCCGCGGCGAAAGCATCGGTCGCCACCAAGTTGAAAGCTTGCCTACCCCAGCCAAGGATGCTCCCATCTTCAGCTTGTAGTCGGGAATCAGATCAGTTGGGGTTACAGCCCCCCAGAGGCCCGAGAAAATCAAGATGCTTTTCGCCATTCGCCTTCTTGCCGCTGTCGGTAGCGACGGCGAATCAAGTGCGTCGTAGAGCACCCCGGTATAGCGCTCAATTGCGGGAAGAGTGGGCGATGTGAGCAGCGATTGATTTGCTCGGGTTGCAGACTCCAATGCTGCGCCTTTCACCCCGAGCAACTTGTTGCGCTTTGCTTCGTTGCCTGCCATTGCAACACCTAAGGCCTTGATCACGACCTCACGACTCTTGGCGCCGCTTGAATCTGTGAATTGAAGGGCCATTGCCCCAGCGTTGCATTCAGCGCCGGTTCCACCGGTGGCTTTTCCTTCAGATGGGGGCAAGAGAATGAGCGGCAACTTGTTAGACACACCACTGATGTTGGCAGAGCCCGGGTGCTTTGAGATAACTCTGGCGACCATGTTTACCGGGATGCTTCTGATAAGAATTGACTATGACTATGACTCTCGACGGCCCCGCTGCCGCAAGAAGCCTTCGTGAAATCAGCCAGATTGAGGCAGCAGCTAGCGAGTCCCAGCGCACCATCTCTGCACCTTTGGTTGATGCACTCTGGGAGAGCGGCCTGTTGTCATTTTTGAACACTCCGCAGGCGGGGGGTTGCGAGCCGAAGTTTACTGAGGTCATAGAAACTTGGATTGAGATGGCAATTCAAGATGGCGCATTGGGGTGGATTGGAATTGCCAACATGCCCTCGGCCATGGCCGCATCTGCCTATCTGCCCGAGAAGGGCTTTCAGGAACTCTTCGGCAATCCGCTCGACCGGGTAACTGTCGGCGGGCAGTTCTTTCCAAATGGGTCGGGGGAATCAACCGGCGATGGTTTCATGCTTTCTGGCTCATGGAATTTTGGCTCAGGTACTGCCCACTCCAAGTACATTGCGTGCGGTTTCTTTCCGGTCATCGACGGCGAGGCGATCTTCGAACTTACCGAGATTCGTGCGGCGCTCGTGCCGCGCGAGCAGGTTCAGTTCACCGATGGATGGCATGTCCAAGGCCTGCGAGGAACCGGTAGCTACGACTACTCGGTGACAGAAGTATTTGTTCCCGAGTCACGCTGCTTCCCGTTGTTTACCCGCTCCCCTGAGCGCGGGAACAGTCCCTTGTTCCGCATGGGACTGATGCCCATCACTGCTGCCGGCCATGCTGCTTGGGCACTTGGGGTATCGAAAAGCATGTTGGACGATGTTGCAGATCTGGCGCTGAAGAAGGCCCGCATGTCAGACATGGAAACATTGGCCCTTCGCAACACCTTTCAGCGCAACTTGGCCCACTTCACCGGAATGTGGCGTGCAGCTCGCGCTGGGGTCATTGAGGCTTTCGGGTCTGCGGAACAAGCAGTTGCCGCAGGCGAAGAACTCACCCCAAAAATGCGTGCCGACATGCGCGTGGCAGCTACGTACGCAACTGAGGCCTCACGAGAAGTTGGCCAGTGGGCGCACCTTGCTGCAGGCACCACCGCTATTCGCGACGGGTCTCGCATGGAGCGCGCTTTCCGAGACCTCTACACAGGCACCCAACACGCTTTTATTAGCGAGAAGACCTACATTGACGCTGCTCAAATCTGGCTTGGGCTTGAAGAGGACCTACCCGGGATATAGGCAGCGGGGAGAGTTTGCAGTGCCCTCGGTTGGATTCGAACCAACGACCGACGGATTAGAAGTCCGTTGCTCTATCCATCTGAGCTACGAGGGCTGCCGACAAGAGTGTCTCTTGCATTGTGTTGAGCGTTGATCTTGTCACGCCGAGTACACCTTGCGTCAATACAGGTTACAAACCCGGTACTTCTGCAGTTGGAAGACCAATCCCAGCTTTCATGGTTTCTACCATCAGATTGGCACCAAGAGTCTTCAAGTGAATGGCGTCATAGGTGAGTCCGGGCAGGTTCGACACAGCCGCCCAATCGCCTAGGGCCACATCGGGATCACGTTTCACAAGTGCATCAAGCTGCTCATTCACATAGGTGAAATACCAGTTGTACTTCTGCGCCTGATCAAGCGCCGCTGGCGGGATGAGCGAGGGGTCTGGGTCTCGAAGAGTAATCCAAACAATTTTTTTGGCACCTTTTTGTCTCAGCGTAGCGATGAGCGCATCCGCCTCTCGGTTGAACTGAGCTGCCCAAATATCGTAGCGGTCGCGGTCTTTACCCCAGAGCGAGTTGTAACCCAGAGCGACAACCGCAACCGAACCGACGGGTGCTGGGTCGGCTGCAAGCTCTGCGGTGGCCGCCTTCAACATGAGTGCAGGCCTGCCACGAACCTCGACTTGCCAATCGGGTAGGGCTGCGGGGAGGGTGTCCTTTACTCCAAGGCCAACGGAGTCTGTGAGTAGCGTCACGGTCTTTGGCCATGACGGGTCGAGCTTGATTCCTTTATGAGCCACCGCCTGGGCCATCAGGGAATCCCATGCGGTTGCTGGGGGCGCCGTTGCTGGGGGCGCCGTTGCTGGGGGCGCCGTTGTTGGGGGTGCGGTTGCTGGGGCCTCCGTTGCTGGGGCCGCAGTTTGGGCCTTGGTTTGGGCTTTGGTTTGGGCTCCAGTCGTATGAGCTGAGGAGCTCAGAGCAAAGGCGGCAACTACCCCAAGGGTCAGGGCAAAGAGTGCTCCCAAAGAAAGTTTTGCGCCTTGAGAACTGTTAGCAAACATTGCATTCATAGTACCGCTCAAAGAAGAACAACGGCTAGCGAGAGCCGAGCTCAAGAAATCTCCGGCTTCGACTATTCGCCTAGAACGTATATGATCAGTCTCCTTGTCATGGTGGCCGTAGCTCAGCCCGGTTAGAGCGCCAGGTTGTGGTCCTGGATGTCGGGGGTTCGAGTCCCCTCGGTCACCCCAAGGCCCGGCGGCCGACTGCACTTGTGCTTGAAGCCGCCGGGCAACTACAAACTTGTTCTGCCGATCCGGGTCGGCAGAACAATATGCGCCTCTAGCTCAATTGGCAGAGCATCGGACTCTTAATCCGCAGGTTCTGGGTTCAAGTCCCAGGGGGCGCACAACAAAAACACTGCAAACACGGGGTCCGGAGCAATCGGGGCCCCGCCGCAGTTTTCCCCATCCCACGCTCACCCCACGATCACTCCACGCTCACCCCACGCTCACCCCACGCGTCTGCAGCGGAAAATCGACACATACTGTCGATTTTCCGCTCCAGACGCGAATGACGGCGAAGCGAACTTCTAGGGGTAGCTGAATGTCGCCCGCACTGAGCACCCAAAAAACTTGGAGCCGAGGGGCTGCTGTTTGCTTAGCTACGCTGCTTGCGCTCACTACTGCATGCTCCACGGCCGAGCAGGGCAAGACGTTAATCACGGTGGAACAATTCAGCGGACCAGCTACCTGCGAGACCCTAGATTGGCTCGCCCAACACGGAGGGCCCGATCCTGTTGACTGTGTACCGGAACCAACAGACATGTCGTAACTGCTGTTGCGATAACAACCGCTCTGCAGCGCAAAAGCGGGTTTAGCCCGCTACCTCAGAGGACTCGTCTACGAATCTGACCTCGTACATGCTGGGCCATAACTTGCCAGTAACAAGGAATCTGTCAGTACCTGGAATCTGCGCGATTCCATTTGCCACATCGATCTTGGTGCCAGCTAGTGCGGCATCTTGAACGGCCTCGTCATGCAGCCCAGAGATGTCCACCACTGCTGTCACCGTCCAGCAGTCTGGGTCAATCTGGAGGATCTCATCAGTTTGATACCTGCTCGCCCAAACAGACTCGCCATCCCACTCCAACTCGTTAAGGCCCTCGGATGGGCCATCTAGTCGATACACGTGATGCCGACCGGTCACAGAGAAGTCCTGCACACTTCTCAAAATCACATCGGCTGAGCCGTCAGTCATGACAAAGTCTCCAGAACCCAACCTAGTGAGCCCCCAGCCTTGCCCCCGATACGGGTAGGTTCCGCTCGGTGTTGCGGAATTGAGATCTTGAAGACTCTGCGCAGACCAGCGATAGGCGATTTCTTCCTTCCAAGTGAGCTGTACCAGTTCTCCGTTCAGGCCAACGGCGAGACCCTCCCCGAATGCACTATCTGGCAGATCGGCCTGAGCGAGTAACTCGCCAGTAGCAGGATTCAGCGCCCGCAACGCAGACTCTCCATACTTACCGATGCTCTCAAACAGGGTGCCTTCATGCATCAGTAGCCCCTGCGTGTAGGCATCGCTTTGATGCGGAATCTTCGCTACAACTTTCGGCACCAAGTTCAGGGGTTTGTTGAGTTCACAAGAACTTGCCAGATCTGTGATCTGAACTGAGGCTGTCGAACTGCCACACGCGCTCAATCCCCCGGCCAACAGAGCAGTCAGAGCAAATCCGACTACACCGCTGCGCACCCAGGGGATTCTCACTCTGCAACCTTGCTAGCGCTCACTCGCCTCAGAGTAGCCACTGTCTCTATGTGATGCGTCTGAGGAAACATATCTACTAACTCCACGCCCCCCACTTCGAATCCGGCCTGCACAAACAATGCAAGATCTCGAGCGAGGGACGCAGGGTCACAACTCACGAGCGCTACTCGCTCGGCGCCCGTTGCGGAGATGGCTGCAACTCCCGAAACGTTTAGCCCCGCACGTGCCGGGTCGGCAACCACCACATCGGCTGCGACGGGCTTCCAGCGCTCGACTGAGCCTGAAAAAATTTTGGTACCAAGGTCAGCCAGGTTGATCCGAGCGTCCGAGATAGATGATTCGGAACGCTCGACAAGTACTGCTCGCTGAGCGCTCAGCCCCGCTGTAAAGAGTCCGACTCCGCCGTACAGATCCACTAAGCGGTCGCTGACAGCGTCAAATGGGGCAACTGCTCGGGCGACTGCAGCGATCAGCGCCTCTGCCCCATCAGGGCGAGCCTGAAAGAATGAGCGAGCTGAGATCCGAAACCGATGCCCTGCAACGTGTTCATGAATCCAAGCCTGCGCACCCCCGGAAAGCGCCTCCTGAGCTACCACTCGCACATCCTCAGGAAGGCCGAACGCCTTGTTGGGCTTGGCCTGACCAGCAACAATCACCATGCGCTCCGCAGTTCTCGCACCGACTCGAAAGGTGACCTCAGTAGCTCCTGCGAAGTTGCCTGCTTGCATGAGTTCCTCAATCAGAGGGTGCGCCACGAGACAAGAAGCCACGGGGTGCACTTCGTGGCTCTGCCGCTTCCGAAAGCCAACCGCTCCAACTTGAGCCACTGCATCAATCTGACCTGCATGGGAGATCTCAAGTGCCGGGCGTGCTTCACTTGCATGCGCTGTTACTGCACAGCGCAGTGTCGTGCGATACCTCGTAGAAGGCAGTTCCTGCCCGATCGAGATAGGCACCTGAGAAAGGTGAGCGATACGAAAGAGCGCGTCGGTAACGATCTCGACCTTCACTCGCAACTGCAAATCAGGTTGAGCATGTTGCAGGTCGCATCCGCCGCAACCGGCGTCTACCTCTGCACATGGGGCGACTCGACGGCCTTCTGCTGGAGCGAGAACCTCTCGGACTACCCCTCTTGCCATTCGCTGAGAAGACTGAGTGACGTGCACCGCAACCCGCTCGCCGGGCAGGCCGCCCTCAACAAGCAGAATCCGCCCCGACTCGTCACGGCCCAGCCCAAGACCGCCAGCCACCATTCGTTCGACCTGCAGGACTACCCGCGGTTCGATCTGCTCGGAATCTTTCGGGGCAACCTCCTGCATGCTCTTACCGTAGGCCGCTCGGGCCAGCAGAGAAGAAGTCTTGCCTCACATGGGTCTTGGCTCACACAGGGTCGCCACGCGCGATTAGTCTCAAGGCTCCGTGGCGAGTGAGCGCCGCAGTCAACCGAGAAGGTGACCCAATTGAGTACGCGCCCCGTCCAAATTGCACCATCAGTGCTTCCAGCTGATTTCTCTCGGCTCGGAGAGGAATGCATCAGCTTGGAAAAGGCCGGGGTTGACCGAATCCAGTGGGATGTGATGGACGGCGTATTCGTGCCGAACCTAACCTTTGGCCCTGATGTGATTCGCTCATGTCGACCACTTGTTGACATTCCGTTCGAGGCGCACCTTATGGTGGTGAATCCAGATGAACTCGTACACAAATATGTAGAAGCCGGCTGTGAAATCGTCATTGTTCATGCCGAGGCCTGCACCCATCTGCACCGCACTTTGTCGAATATCCGTGAACTCGGAGCCAGCCCAGCCGTAGCGCTCAATCCAGCCACCCCAGCCTCAGTTGTGCGCCATGTCATGGACCTTGTTGATCTCATTCTTGTCATGACGGTGAACCCAGGATTTGGTGGTCAGGACTACATCTCGACGATGGAATCGAAGATCTCCGAGGTGGCAGAGATGATCAACCTTACGGGCCGTGATATCGACCTTGAGGTTGACGGAGGTATCGGCCCGGCAACGGTAAGCGGCGCAGCAGCGGCCGGGGCCGACGTGCTCGTTGCCGGAAGTGCCTTGTATCGAGACCCCGAGGGACTTGCCCATGCGGTGACTGAGATACGCACCTTGGCCGAAGCGGCTAGATCCTAGAACCCGATGCGAATCCCTTCAGGGGCTCTACTCGCTCTCCTCGCCGTACTCTCTGTGAGCTTGCTGCTCGCAGCTTGCGGGGATGGCCGGTCTGCTTTTTGCTCCCCGTTGTCGCAGGCGGCTGACTTGAGTGGAATCTCGGCAGCGCTGCGCTCCGGCGACCTAGCCAAAGCTGGAACTGAAGCAGGTCAGTTGAGCAAACTCGCTAGTGAGGCTCCGCCAGAGATTCGCGCCGACTTCGAAGCAGTCGCAGACTCAATCGAAGAAATCATTGACCTAGTTGCCTCGGAACGCGAAGAGGGGCAGTCCGATCCGGGGCAGTTTGAACGAAGGCGAGAAGAACTCAACAGTCGCCTCGGCCAGATTGATAATCGAAGCCAACGAATCTCTGTATGGGCCTCTGAACAGTGCGGGATTGAACTCTAAAGTCGCAGGTTCTACTCAGATGGAACAGGTGCAGAAATCTGCAGGCGACGCTGGATCACGCTGTCGATGATTCCGTACTCCTTGGCCTGCTCTGCAGTGAACCAACGGTCTCGGTCGGAGTCAATATTCACTTGCTCGGTTGTTTGGCCAGTGTGCTCGGCAATGAGGTCTGCCAAGAGGTGCTTGATGTATTTGAGTTGCTCAGCCTGAATCGCAATGTCAGTGGCTTGTCCCTGCATTCCCGCCGAAGGCTGATGCATCATGATTCGGGCGTGCGGCAGTGCATAGCGCTTGCCAGGAGCACCTGCACACAGCAAGAACTGACCCATCGAGGCGCCTAGTCCCATGCAGATGGTGCCCACGTCGGGTGAGACGAACTGCATGGTGTCGTAGATGGCCATGCCCGCGGTGACCGAGCCACCCGGGGAGTTGATGTAGAGCCAGATGTCCTTCTTGTCGTCCTCTGCCTCTAGGTAGAGCAACTGAGCAGTGAGGAAGTTGGCAACCTGATCATTTACCTCAGAGCCAAGGAACACAATGCGGTTCTTGAGGAGTCGAGCGTAGATATCGGCTGAGGGCTCCATTCCGGAACCACCTTGGGCAGTCGCTGGCTCGAGTAGGAATGGTGGAACTGCTGGAGTATCTGACATTGGCATAGGTGTTGAGGATAACGCGCCCGGAGCACATCGTTGTGCCGCCTTGTGGGTTCACGCCTTCTGTTGGGGCCAACTAGTGTGTTGGCTTCGTGCGGACGTGGCGGAATTGGCAGACGCGCTGGGTTTAGGTCCCAGTGCCCTAAAGGGCGTGGGGGTTCAAGTCCCCCCGTCCGCACCATTGTGATGTTGCGAGCCATCGGCAAGGACCGAACCTGCAGGGTTCAGTCCTTCTCCCCCGCAACCTGAATCTTTGGCGCCGGTAACCGCCGGTATCCGTCGGTTACCGGCGCCAAAGCGGCAGGCTCGCAACAGCGAATACCTAGGGATCGGCTACGTCATGGCTCCCAGGCAGAAAAGGGTTAGCTACTCAGGCTTGGCTCGGGCGCATGGATTCGCTCACCTGGGGTGAACTCCACCGGGATGTGCTTGATGCCGCCGATAAAGTTTGACCTCAGTCGCTCAACGGGGCCGGCAACACGCATGTCTGGGGTTCGGTTCACGAGCTGGTTAAACAACAACCGAAGCTCGAGCTTGGCCAGGTTTGCACCAAGGCAGTAATGAGCACCACCGCCACCAAAGGCCACGTGATCATTCGGGCTTCTCGTGATATCGAACGTGAAGGGATCCTCAAAGGCCTCTTCATCACGATTCCCAGACACATGCCACATTGCGATCTTGTCGCCAGCTCGAATCTGCTTTCCACGCAGTTCGAAATCGCGAGTGGCTTGCCTGCGGAAGTACAGCACCGGCGAGGACCAACGCAGCACTTCTTCTACTGCAGAGGGCATGAGTTCTGGATGCTCCCGAAGCTTCGCAAACTGCTCGGGATAGTTCATAAATGCATACATGCCGTGGGCCGTTGCATTGCGCGTGGTCTCGTTGCCGGCCACTGCGAGCAGCAAAATGAACAGCTCAAACTCCTCTGGAGTGAGCTTGTCGCCATTGATCTCGGCGTTGATGAGTTTGGTGACAACATCGTCACGAGGGTCATTGCGGCGGGCTTCACCCAGAGCGCTTGCGAACATGTACAGCTCGGTCGCAGCGACAAGTGCGTCTGCTTTGTCTTCGGGGTCTTGGTTGTATTCAGGGTCATCTGAGCCGACTAGACGATTCGACCAATCAAAGAGCAGATGACGTTCCTCTTGGGCCACACCCATGATGTCTGCAATTGCCTGTAGTGGCAGTTCTGCGGCTAGCTCAGTTACAAATTCGCATTCCCCGCGTTCAATAACCGTGTCAACAATCAACTCGGCCCGGTACTCGAGATGAGCCTCTATCAGCCCGATCATTCTGGGCGTGAAGCCCTTGTTGACTAACAGGCGATAGCGAGTGTGCCGAGGCGGGTCGGTCATCACCATGATCTTGCCGCGCATGTCCATCCCCTCGTCCAGAGTGGATGACTCCAACAGCGTGATACCGCCGGCTTCTGCGCTAAAGCCGTCAGTGTCGCGATTCACGAGTTGCACGTCGGCGTGCTTGGTGATTGACCAAAAGCCAGGCCCATCAGGCTCTGGAGTCCAGTGGACTGGGTCCTCGGCCCTGAGCACCGTAAACATCTCATGATGCTCCTCACGGGCAAAGCGGTCGAGGTCTAGTAGGTCAACGTCTTCGAGTTTCATGAACGAGTGGCCCTTTGGTGTTGCGGGGGTAGGTGTTGCGGGGGTACTTGCTGCTGGGGTATGTGCCGCGAAAGAGTAGACAAGATTCTGTTACTCGGTCGTCTCAGATCTTTTATTTCGCGAAGAAGTGCAACTGCGGCGACTAGATTCCACATTCGTGTCTCTTCCGCTCGCGACAGATCATCCGAGCGCTGATCGAAATCGCCGAACAATCAAAGCCGTTGCTGTTGCTGCATTGGGCTTCATTGCCGTCTCGGCTGTCCTGATCTTGCTCGGCAGGCTCGCGATTGAGCATCAGGTAGCGATCGGGCGGCAAGAGTTTGAGCCTGGAGTTGGTTGGTTCGGACAGTGGGTTCGCTGGGATGGCAACTGGTACTACCGCATTGCTCACGACGGCTACAGCTTCACGGCCGGTCAGCAGCGGGCAGTTGCTTTTTGGCCCTCCTATCCCATGTCTATTCGGGGCCTAGCGCTGCTCACCAATGACGAATACGACGCAGGGCTGATCATCACCTGGCTGAGCGGGTTTGCAACCATCACGCTGCTAGCACGCTGGTGTCAGGATCGCATGACTCGTATGGCATCGATCGCAGCAGTTATCACTCTGTTGCTCTTTCCCTATGCGTGGTACATGCACTTCTCGGTGTACGGGGACGCTTTGTTTGCAGCCTGCGCCATCGGTGCGTTCTTGTTATTGGAACGCGACAAGACCGTTCTCGCTGGATTGCTCGGCGCCTTTGCAGCAGCAGGTCGGCCAATGGGCTTAGCAGTAGCAGCCGGGTTGTTGGTGCTCGCTATGGAACGCCGTGGCGCCCTACCACCCATGCTGGCAAAAGCAGATGTACCGGGCAGTTCTGCACCTGTTGAGCCTGAACCACGGTGGCGGCGAATGCTGCTCTGGGTGCACTTTCCGCGTTCGCTTCGTCTACGCGAGCTCAAGATGAAAGATGCCGGAGTCTTGCTCTCGCTACTCGGGCCTTTGGCCTACATGGGCTTTTTATGGCAAACAGAGGGCACCCCATTTGCGTTCGCTGACGCCGAGAGCGCTCCCGGCTGGGAACACAAGCCCGGCCCGGCAACCTGGCTCAAGCTCAACGTAATCGGCGGGTTGAGAAATGCAGGTTTGACCCAAGAGACCGCCGGAATGCTCTTACACGGCTTCCTTGCTGTGGGAGCAGTGCTACTTATACCCAAGGTAATCCGGCGGTTCGGTTGGGGGTACGGAGCTTTTTGTATTGTGCTCATTGGCATACCGGTTATCTCAAGCAAAGACTTCTATGGCCTCGGCCGATACATGATCCCGGCCTTTCCGGTAGTTGCCGTTGCAGGAGAATGGCTCAGCGAGCGGCCAGTCTGGCTGCGAGTGAGCATATGGACGCTCAGCGGAGCCATGCTGGCCTTCCTTGGGTACTCCTACGCCCGGGGCTTATACCTAGCCTGAGCAAAACTGTCTTGAGCCTTTGTTAGGCCCAGGGCTAGTCGGTGCTGCGCAACACGCGACCGGCGAGCGCTCCGGTATGCACGCCATGCTCCATAAACGCTTGGCCATTTACAAGTGTGTAATCAATGCCGCGCGCCCGCTGCACAAAGCGCGGCGCGCCGCCGGGGAAGTCATGGACAATCTCGGGGGTCTCAAGGGCAAGGGCCTCAAGGTCGATCACGTTCAGATCGGCAAAAGCGCCCTCGGTGAGTACGCCCCGATCTCGATAGCCAATGAATGAAGCTGTGTCTGAAGTCAAACGACGAATGCCCTCTTCAAGGCTCACAACCTGCTCATCGCGCACCCAGTGCGATAAGAAGTAGGTGGGCTGCGAGGCATCCATAATCTGTGTTGCGTGTGCTCCTGCATCAGCTAGGCCCATGATGCTGACAGGCGACAACACCATCTCTTTGATTGCATCCTCCCGCTCATTCATCACGGGCCAGTTCACAATCGACTTACCCTCGGAACGATCCATCTCATCTAGGTACGCCTCCACGGGACTCACCCCGCTGCGGACCGCTATGCCAGCAATCGAGTCCTTCTCGCTATAGACATATTGAGCGCTGCCAGTACTGCCAACAGCTTCCATCAGATACATAATCTCAAAGGAGCCCTGCGACTTGGTGCTGCCCTCTTCAATAAGGCGAGCACGCAACTGCGGATCGCGAATTCCTGCGAGTCTTCCGGCCAAGTCCAAACCCAAGAGTTGCTGAAAGCTTGGCAGGTCATCAATGAGCGTGTTGGCAGCGAAACTAAATAACACGCCAACACTGCGTGGCGTGATCTGTGGTCGTAGCTGCGCTCCCGTTGCGTTGGCCTCGGCGGCTAGCTCAAGCACCTCCCGGTAATGATCTCCGAGCGATCGGATCTGCTGCAGGTTGAAGCTAAACGGTCGACCTAACTCACGGCTGATCTCGGCCATCCACGCCAACTCTTCGGCCACACGCGAACCCGGACTGTTTTCAAAGTTGTAGCGCGGCGCACTCTCAAGCACCCCTCGCCCGAGCGTCTTCAGCGAAGCGGCAATCGCAAAAAACTCTGAAGGGTCCGACCAAGTCCCTGGCACGTTGCGTCCGTCACGCACTCGATGGAACAAGCTGCGAGAGATCGAGTACCCAAACGCTCCCGCCTGCATTGCGGATTCAACCTGAGCAGCCATTTCTTGGAGTTGCTGTTTCGTCGCTTGGAAGTCTGGCTCACAGGCAGCATCGCCTGCCACATAGAGCCGAACGGCAACATCGCCCACGTAGCCGCCTGCGTTGAGTCCCAGCGGAAAGGTAGAGATGGTGTCTAGGTACTCGCCGTAGCTCTCCCAGTCCCACGGCAGGCCGGCCAGAATGCACGAAGCCGGGATGTCTTCTACCGATTCCATCGCAGTTGCTAGAAGCTCTGCCTGACCAGGCCGCACCGGAGCAAAGGTCATACCGCAGTTACCCATCACTACCGAGGTCACTCCGTGCCAGCAAGAAGATGACATCGTCGGGTCCCAACCAATCTGAGCATCTAGGTGGGAATGAAGGTCGACAAAACCCGGAGTCACAATTCGGTCCGTTGCATCGATCACTCTGCCGGCGCTCATCACATCTGCAGTGGGCAGTACATCCACAGCAGCGATTCGATCGCCCTTGATGGCCACATCGGCTAACCGCGGCGGAGCGCCTGTTCCGTCCACAACTGTTCCGCCTGTGATGACTAAGTCATATGTCACTGCAACATCCCCTTGATCTGTGTGCGTCGCTCTTTGCTCTACTTGCTGTGCTTGCTCTGCTTGCTGTGAGCCACCGAATTCAGACTCCGGTGTTCAGTATTGCAGGCAGTACTGTTTCAATTCTTGGGACCAACTGCAGTTCTTCTTCTTTCTTGCCCTGATCAACCAGGCGTGGTGGCAGCCGTAAGTGATTTTGTCTGGCAGAACGGCGGCAACATCATCCACGCCGAACAGCACACAGACACGAGCCAGAGTGATCCAGACACACCGGGGCTGTTCTTTCAGCGCGTTGAGTTTGAGTTGACTGGCTTTGCTGTGCCGCGAGAAGAGTTGGCCGAGGCTTTTCAACCAATTGCTGATCGCTTCAACATGGATGTGCTGATTCGCTGCTCCGATGAACTTCCTCGTTTGGCCGTACTTGCCTCGAAAGCACCCCATTGCCTAATCGACCTGCTCTCTCGCTGGCATATGGGAGAACTCGCAGCCAATCTCGTGCTCGTGGCATCAAATCACCCCGACCATCGTCAGCTGTGTGAGTTTTTCGGCGTTCCATTCTATGAGCTACCGGTAGGCGATTCTCCGGCGGATCAAGATCAGGCAATGCAAGACCTTCTCCGTTCCATGAGCATCGAACAGATCGTGCTTGCTCGTTATATGCGAGTGCTGTCACCTGAGTTTGTTGAAACGTGGCCAAACCGAATCATCAACATTCACCACTCATTCCTGCCCGCCTTTATTGGGGCAAACCCTTACCGTCAGGCTCTCGAGCGGGGAGTCAAGGTAATCGGTGCGACTGCGCACTTTGTGACTGAGGACTTAGATAAAGGGCCGATCATTGCTCAAGACGTAGCTCCCATCAGCCACCGAGACGGCGTTGTTGAACTCACCCGCAAGGGTCGTGACCTAGAGGTTGTGGTGCTAGCGCGGGCACTTGAGGCGCATCTTGACCATCGGGTGTTGCCCTATGGAAATCGCACCGTGGTCTTTCACTAGCACTATGAGCGGGTGGGCTGGTTCTGGGCTGGGCTGGTTCTTGGCTGGTATTACGGCAGACTGATCCAATGCCCGAGGGTCACACTATTCACCGACTCGCTCGACAACTCAATGCCTCACTCGCTACCAAGCCTGTTCAGGCCTCGTCACCACAGGGGCGTTTCGCTGCCGGCGCCGAGCGCCTCGATGGGCTCACGCTGCTAGGCGCAGAGGCCTGGGGTAAGTACCTGTTCTGCGAGTTCAACTCTGGGGATGTACTGCATGTTCACCTTGGTTTGATTGGAAAGTTTCGCTCTCGAAAAGCTCCGATCCCAGACCCTGTGGGAGCTGTCCGTCTGCGCCTACAAAACGAGGCCATTGCTTGGGATCTTTCAGGACCCACCCGTTGCGAGATCATCAGCCCTAGCGAACAGGAGCAAATAACATCTCGGCTCGGGGCTGATCCTCTTCGCTCCGATGCCGACGTTGCGGCTGCTCAAGCGAAGTTCTCTCATTCAAAGAGCGCTGTGGGTGCTCTGGTGCTTGACCAATCTGTCATTGCCGGAATCGGGAACGTCTATAGAGCGGAACTGCTCTTTCTGTGCGGGATTCACCCTGCACGGCCCGCAAAGACTCTGACTCAGGATGAGTTCGCTCTGCTCTGGAGTGAAACCGTGCGCCTGCTTCGCATCGGCGAACGCATGGGGCGCATCGTTACGACAGATCCAGCTGAGATCGGCGCGACCCGTTCGCGTATGAAGTCCGAGCAGCGCCTCTATGCCTATCACCGAGATATCTGTAAGCGTTGCGGGTCAGGCATTGAGGTGCTCAAGATTGGCGGACGTCCGATCTGGTTCTGTTCAAGCTGTCAGCCATCCTGAAACGCGTCTGCAGCGGTTTTTCGACAGTATGTGTCGAAAAACCGCTGCAGACGCGATACCGGGCAGGAGGCGGGGCGCGCTCCCCGCTGACAATCCACCTTCTCTCAGATTGACTGCAGTTGGAATGAGTGAGCAACAGGTCAACCGCTTCGCAGCGCTACATCACGGACTCATCACTAGAGAGAATGCACGCAGCCTCGGCATGAGCGACAGACAAATTGCGCATCGTGTAGCGCAAGGCCGCTGGAGCAGACTGTCGCCGCAGGTTTTTGCAGTTGCAGGATCGGCCAATACTCCAAGTCGGACACTTCAAGGTGCTGTGTGGCAAACAGGTGGATCGGCTTCGCATTTCAGTGCCGGATGGCTCCTCGGGCTGAGTGACTCACCACCTAGCCGCCCACAAGTCAGCACAAGGCCATCTGGGGGGCGCAATCCAAAAGGCATCACGATTCACCAAAGCCGAGACCTGTGCAGATCCCATATCACCCGAGTCAATGGAATCCGCACAACTGATGCAACTCGCACGATTCTTGACCTCGCAGGGCAAGTCAGCGCCGGCGACCTACAACTGCTCTTCGACCGAGCAGTTCGACTTCGTCTGACCCACGGTGATCGGCTCACGGACTACTTTCTGCAAGTCTCGCGACCGGGCCGGCCCGGCGCAGCGGCGCTAAGGCGCTTCCTCAACAACTTGAGCAAAGACCTTTCGCTAGCGGAAAGCGATCTAGAGACTCGCCTGATCCTTATATTGCGCAAGGCCCGTCTGCCAGAACCGATCTTGCAGTTCAGGGTGCTTGCGGCTGGCCATCAGTACAGGATCGACCTTTGCTACCCCGATCACAGGTTGGCGATCGAAGGTGACGGATTTAGCTTTCACGGCGGCCGAGAGGCC
>JBIKPA010000203.1:0-4980 GCA_044357715.1 Microthrixaceae bacterium | reverse complement strand
CGTAAAGATCAGATCACCCGGGTACAAGGTACAAATAGATGACAGGTAGGCAACGAGCGTGGGCACTGAAAAGATCAGGTCCGATGTTCGACCCTCCTGCATGCGCTCTCCCGACACCTCGCACCACAGGCCAATGTCGTCTGGGTCGTCAAATGCATCCACAGACACTAAGGCCGGGCCGGTTGGACCAAACCCGGCAAAGCTTTTTCCGAGTGAGAATTGTGGGGGGCTATCGCTGAATTGAACGCCTCGATCGGAGATGTCTTGACCCAGCGTGAGTCCGGCCACGGCACCCCAGGCTTCAGCTACGGCAACGTGAGATACCTCGCTTCCGATGACGGCAACAATCTCAACTTCCCAGTCGACCATTGGCCCGGTAATCGGAACCTCAGCGGTCGGCCCGGTGATACAACTCGGAAACTTGGTGAAGGTGAGTGGAACCTTTGGGAGCGGCTGCCCAGACTCGCCGGCATGGTCCGCGTAGTTCAGCCCGATTCCAAACACCTGCCTAGGCGCAGGCACCGGTGCACCGAGCGTAACTCCGGCCAGTTGGCCGGTAGCGGTACCGCTCGCGCAACCTGCAGATAGGTCGTGCAACTCTGCGTGGCGCTCTACTGCGACCATCGGGTCGGCCAAGGTTGGGTCGCCCGAGAGTGCGGCAAGGTCATAAACCTGACCGTCGAGCTCGAGTGCGGCGCGTCCGTCAACATTGATCAGTCGAAACATGGTTGGCGCCTCCCGGGCAGTTGTCTGGCCTGAGGGCTCCGTGGGGGTCAGACGAAGGTTCTCCAGCGCCGATGAGAGTAGGTGAACTTGCTACTTGTGCCGACCGTTACTTGCAGGCAAACTCTATTCCGAGCTGTATTCAGACCACCGGGGGGTCATTTCTATGAGGGCAACAAGAAGAGAATTTCTGATCGCTGGAGCTGCAGCGGCACTGGCAGCCTCAGCTGCCGCCTGCGCACCCACCCCAACTGGCCCAGGCAACGGAAACATTTGCTTGCCGCCACTTGGTGGAACCCGCACACCCCTACCCGCTCCTGGTACCACTGGCCTGGTTGACGAATCGTGGTTCCAAACCCGCAGCGCCGAGTACCTAGCCCTCAGCACGGCCTCGCTAGACGGAAACAACATCAACAGCGTCACAGCGCACCTGATTCGGGCGCGGCAAGACCCAACCTTCACTTGGGACCCGACGCAAATCCCGACCACGATTGTTGGTGGCGACCCATTCCGAGATACCGACGACTTTGAACTCATGCATTGTCAGTGGGCGCTGTACTTGGGCCGCGGAATACTGCCGGCAGAGATCATCACCACCATCGAAAATAAGATTGCGGGCGCCCGTTACCGCTACGACGACCCGATTCCCGCCGGCGATATCGACAACAAGTGGTTCTGGTCCGAGAACCACCGGGGAATGTTTGCCTGCGATGAGTACCTTGGCGGCCTTGCAATTCCAGACCGTGTCTTTACCTTCACTGGACTGACTGGCGCTCAGCACGCTGCACGCACCCGGCAGGTTGTTATTGATTGGCTACAGGAACGGTCCAAGTTCGGCTTCTTCGAGTGGCACTCAAATACCTACCTGAAGTACACCTACGCACCTGTCTTCACTCTGCTTGAGTTTGCCCAGGACGAAGAGATTCTGGCCCTCGCTGCTGGCGTTGCAGACACTGCAATGCTGGACTTGGCTACCAACACGTTCAAGGGTGTCTTTGGCGCTAGTCACGGTCGCGGTTACAAAGGCGGAAAGCTTTCCTACAGAGGCGAGTCTTCGTTCAACACATGCAAGTTCTTGTTCGATACAACTGACCGCGACTACCTCTACACGAACGATATCGGCCCGCTCTACATCATTGGCCAAAGCACCTACCGGGTACCCGAGGCAATCCGGCGCGCTGGTGTGAGCCAAGAAACAGCTGTTGTCCGCGAGCGTCACGGGGTGCCCCTCAACCCTCATGAGGACTTCAGCCTCAACCCACAAGCCCCCTTTGGTTATGACTATAAAGATGTCAAGAACCTGCCGTTCTGGTGGTCAACGGGTGCGCTGACTGCTTGGCAAATGCTGCCGCAGCTCCTCACCGCCGCAAAGAAGTGGAAGCTGTTCGAAACAGAATTGTTCCAGCAGCTAGCTGCGCTCAAAGACTTCCTTGACGTCAACCCCACGCTGGCACAGGTCACGGTGAGAGAACTTGCTGGCTTTGCCGCCGCCGGTTGCCTCGGCGAGGCCCACACCTACTCTTGGCGTAGCTCTGAAGCCATGTTGGCCAGTGTTATCGACCACCGATGGGGCGATGCCGGCGATCAGGTACACGCTTGGCAGGCCACCCTCGGGCCAGAAACCACGGTGTTCACCATCCACCCCAACAAAGAAGCCCCAAGCGACAGTTACTGGGTTGGAACTGCATCGATGCCAAAGACGGCACAAAAAGAACGAGCCGCTATCCATATCTACCGGCCCTCATACGCGTCGCCAAGCGACCCGATCCTTGGGCCAGCATTCTCTTACCTTCAGTTCACCCGGGCTTGGTTCCCTCAGGACCGCTTCGACGAGGTTCGCCAAGCCAACGGATGGACTCTTGGCCGCAAAGGCGATGGCTACGTGGCGCTCTGGTCAGAGCGGCCAACCGAGTGGAGGGCAATCAACACTGCAGACTCCGCATCACAAGGCATGACTCAGCCGTACGACCTAGTCGCTCCTGGTAGCCCGAGCAACGTCTGGATTTGTGAGGTGGGCGGCGCATCCGACCACGGAGACTTCGACTCCTTCGTTGCCGCAATTACCTCGGCCACCGTTGAGGTGTCTCGAGTCAAGGGTGTTATCGACGTTCACTACGTGTCCCCGATTGAGGGTGACCTTCGTCTGGGCACCAGCAGCGGGTTCAAGGTGAACGATGTGGCCACACCGATGCGCAACCACCCGCGCCACTCAAGCCCGTGGGGCGAGTCTTGTGAATTCTCGAGCGCTTATGACCTTCAGGTTGGCGACGCACGGGTGCAGATCAACTCACTCACCGGAGCACGCTCCGTTAGCTAGCTTGTCAGCTCGCCAAAACCCTCGCTTTGTCATGCGAGGGACCCTCCATGGAGGGACCCTCGCATGACAGAACTGAGTGGATCGGACCTAGATGACGAGCATCGACGACCTGTTTGAAGAGATCCAGCGACAGGTTGATTCAGCGCCCATCCCGGCCTGTCAGGTGGCGGTAGGCCACAGCGGGGTCATCGTTGCTTTTCACAGTTTTGGTCAAGCTTCGAACAGCACTCGGTTCAGCATTTTCTCGACGACCAAACCAATTGTCGCCTCGATGATCTGGCTGCTCATTGGCCGCGGCGAGCTCGCTGCTTCTGACCAGATCGGGCAGTACATTCCCGAGCTAACAACCGCAGGCCTAGGCCGTGTCACGCTCGAACAAGTCATGCTGCATACAGGTGGGTTTCCGAACGCCGTGATGCCCGAGGCAGAGGGAAGCCATGCTGCGTTTCGCCGAGCCCGCTTTGCAACCTGGAGCGCCGAATGGCCCGCCGGAACCCGCTTTGAGTACCACTCCGATAGCGCCCATTGGGTGCTAGCCGACCTAATCGAACGCGTCACTGGCCAAGACTTTCGCGATGCGATTGCACAGCAGGTTTGCGCCCCTCTCGGCATTGGGCGATCGCTCGGCATCACACTGAGTAACCAACAAGACATCTGCGACCTTGTACCCATGAGCGCTGAGGCGCAGACAGACAGTCTGCTGCGCTACAACAATCCACAGGTGCGAGTCGCTGGCAATCCAGGCGGGGGTGCAATCATGACTGCTGCCAATCTTGCGCTGTTCTACCAAGGGGTGCTGCACAACCCGGGCGGGCTCTGGAATACCGAAGTGCTCAACGATGCCAGAACCAATATTCGCTGCCGCTTTGAGGATCCCCTTATGGGGGTTCCTGTAAATCGCACACTCGGTTTGGTCGTTGCGGGTAATGACGGCCTGCATGAGCTTCGCTATGCCATTTTTGGGCGAGGGTGTTCACCGGCAGCTTTTGGTCACGCCGGGGCACACGCTCAGGTGGCTTGGGCAGACCCCGCAACGGGAATCTCGTTTGCGTTCCTCACCAATGCTGCAGAGGCCGACATGATGCAGGCCGGCATTCGCTCCAACCGGCTTGCCAGTATCGCTGCCGACCTTGAACTCTGAGCCCAGCGACCGCCAGCTTGTGGCAGAACGAGCCCGCCGAGCAGAACCTCAGTGCACGTCCGGGCCGACGGGAACACCATCACGAATCTGATCTAGGTACTCGCTCATACCAATACCCGTTCGGTCCCCGCAGCGATAGCGAGTCATGGCCTCGGTAATCCTGGTCACGAGTTGCTCGCCATCTTCAGTAGTTCTGCGGTTGCGCAACGGGATGAGCGAGATCACTTCGCCCGTGACCTCATACTCCTTGTCATCAGTACGCACCCAACACCGCATGCCCGTTTGGTACTTGTCCTCGTCCCAGTCGGACTCGATGGTGCATTCGCGAATTAGCGAGTACTTGCCGTTCTCGAGCACCATCCCGCTTTGTCGCGGAGGCACCGTTGGGTCTTCGCCGCCGATAATCGACAGCATCATCGCAAAGTCAGGTCCAAATACGAACGGCAACCAGCGATACCAGTGCACAGCCTGCCAATACCGCGGCCCCCATGACTTATCTCGTAGTCCAAGACCGTCAATCTCAATCACTTCATCGCCCACGGTGATCGTGCCCGTCACCGCCGTGTGCTGTTCGTAATGGGCCTTGGCAAAGGACTTCTCGGCTTGCACCACTAGATCAGATCCGTCGGCGTTAACTGGGCGGCCCCCGTACATCGGCGAGATGCCACGCACGTCAAGATGCACCGAGCAGTCAACCATCGGGTTCTCTGCAAAGGCCTTGCGCGGGTCGGCCATCTGCAGAGGATCCTCGAGCAAACAGACCTTGCCCTCATAGGTCACGGTCAGTTGCTCAAAGGGG
>JBIKPA010000201.1:0-4992 GCA_044357715.1 Microthrixaceae bacterium | reverse complement strand
CTTGTACTTCACCGGGTAGGTGGTGAGAGTTCTCGAACCTCGAGCGATGCACACGGGGACGATCTTGGGCGTGCGGTGACCGCAACTGATTGCTGGGCGGTGCGAACGGGACGCCTTCATTTAAATCTGCCCGAGCGGGCCGCTCGCTGCAGTCATGCAGGCCCTTCTGGGGCCTCGCTATGCGCTCCTCTGCAAGATGGTGAAAAGGTTCTCGCTGTGCTCACCATTGATGTGAGTAGCGAATCGCCGGATCGGCTACCCAAAAGAATGTCTTTTGTGGATGGGATGATTTTCCAGATGAATTTGGCTCTCAACAATCTAAGGCTGCGACGCTCCCTGAGTGACCAAGCGCTGACAGATCCACTGACTTCGGTAGGAAACCGTCGTCGAGCGGCCGAGGCTGTGGATGCGGCCTATGACGCATGCCTTGTGAACAATGAACCTTTTGCGCTTCTGATGGCCGACATTGATTTCTTTAAACAAGTAAATGACACCTATGGCCACGATGTGGGTGATCAAGTGTTGAAACATGTTGCAAGCACCCTGCTGGCTAGTGTCCGCGAGTCCGATGCCGTGGCGCGGGTGGGTGGCGAGGAGTTCCTGATTGTGTTGCGCAACATTTCTGCAGTCGATGCAGAGCGTGTCGCCGAGCAGATCCGTTCGGGGGTGGAAGCTTGCGAAGGTGAGGGTCTACCCCGGTGCACAATCTCTATTGGTTTGCTTCATCTAGTGGCGTGCGTCACCGACGTAGAGTCACTCACTCCGCTTGTTGACTCGGCTCTTTACAAGGCCAAGTCCTCGGGCCGAAATCAAGTCTCTGTGGTTCAAAACAGTGCAATACCGAGACTCCTAGCGACAGCCGCAACCGATCGTGCCGATAGCACCGAGTCTGCACGCATTAACGAAGGGTCGGTCCCTCAGTGAGTTCATCATCTTGGCCCAACCCAATTGTCCTGTCGCCTCAGACCTCGCTTACAGCCGAGACAGGAGATGGGTCTCTTGGGGCGCTGTCGGAGCAGATCTTGAAGAATCTTGTTGTTGGGGTTGTTGTCCAGCGACCAGAAGGAGAGATCATCTCGGCGAATAATGCGGCTGGCACAATCCTGAGCCTGAGTATGGAACAGCTGTATGGCCGAACCTCATTTGACCCAAGTTGGCATTCGGTCGACGAGGACGGTGAGTTGCTGCCAGGTGATCGACACCCTGCCATGGAGGCCATCCAAACTGCTGAAGCAGCTCGGAAGATTATGGGCATCTACTCGGGCTCTGAGTCGGTTACTTGGATCGATGCATGTTCTACGCCCATCTTTGACTCAGAGATGACCCTCGTTGGTGTGTCGACCTCATTTATCGACATCACAGATCAAAAGAAAGCGCTAGAGAGCGAGATTGCAACAAAGAAGTATTATGAACGAATCAGTGCAGAGGCTTCTGACGTCAGCCTCACGCTTGGCACTGATGGAAGAGTTCTTACTGCATCGCACTCTTCGGAGAACCTGTTTGGCGTCCCATCCGAGAATCTCTCGGGGCAGCTCTTCGAAGACCTCATCCCGGCCGACGAAGCAGACGGTGTGCGTACGCTGATAAACAATGTCTCAGCCGCTACTAGTAGTTCGGGGCGAATGGTCATTCAGCTACCTCAAGCAACAGATGGGCTGCGGGCGTATGACTTGTCGCTAAAGAATCTTATGAGCGATCCAGTCACGCCATTTCTGCTGTGCACTCTTCGCGATGTTGACCAACTCTTTAACCTTCAAACCGACCTTACCGAGGCAAATGCTGAACTCTCTCGCAGCATCACTGAGTTGAAGCGGGCAGCAGACATAGACGGCTACCTTTCCGAGGCACTTGAAATGTTGATTCGCTGCCAGAGCCTTCACGAGGTTGGCGAGGTGATCTGGGACTGTCTGTATCGGGTGTTCGTAGATTCGGAACTAGCGTTGTACCTTGTTGATGCCAATGGAACTGACTTGCGACTGTTCCGCCAGATTGGAGTGGGATTCGACAAGACCCCGGTTCTCTCCGAGAAGTGCTGGGCGATTAGAACTCGACACGTTCACCTAAACGTTCGCAATGGTGTTCGATGCGAACACCATCTTCCCGAAAACTGTAGTGTCTGCCTTCCGTTCTTTTTTGAGTCTCGCATGGTTGCTTGGGCGCAGATTCAACGTGATGGTGAAGAATGCGAGCTGCTAGAAGTTGCGGCCAACAAAATCTTCCGGCGGCTACTCCATTCGATCCCAGAAAAGACTTTGGCGGAGGTCATCGCCCCTTAGGGGTCAGGCCTGACGGCTTCGGTTGGGGAATATGGGAGCAAGGGCTCGATGATTGTGATACCCTAGGGGGTATGTGTAGAGCAACGACATGTTCATCTTGTAAACAGCCAACTTGGTCCGGATGCGGCGCTCATGTTGAGCAAGTCCTAGGCCAGGTCCCCGTCGATGAACGCTGCCACTGCCGTGAAGACAAAGCAGCAGCCAAAGCAGCAGCCAAGGCCACCGGTTCTGGTGCTGAGCGGCGAGGACTCTTGAGTCGCTTCCGTAAGGCAACCACTAGTAACTAAGAACACAATTTCGGCGTGTCGGAGGCCCTCATGACAGCATCTACAACCCCCAATGCAGTAGTGACTTGCACTTCATGCGGGACTAGAAATCGAATTCCAAATGCCTCCGCAGGCCGACCCCGCTGCAGTAGTTGCCACCAGGACCTTGCGTGGATTGCAAACGTATCTAGTGCCGAATTTGACGCGGTGGTCAGTGCATCAGCGTTGCCCATCTTGGTTGACCTCTGGGCTCCGTGGTGTGGCCCGTGCAGAGCTATTGCTCCAGCGCTCGAGCAACTCGCCAAGGACCTTGCGGGAAGCCTGCGAGTTGTGAAGGTCAATGTGGACGATTCACCCGAGGTGTCTGCTCGCTTGGGTGTGCAAGGAATCCCAACAATGGTGATGTTTTCTGAAGGAAGCGAAGTTGCTCGGCAAGTTGGGGCGCTGCCGCAGCAGGCCTTGCGTAACTGGGCCGAGGACGCGTTGCGACCGGTTCAAGCCGGCTGAGCAGCTAGGCCAGCTTGAGAAACATTTTCTGTACGTCAGCAACTTCATAGCCGGCTGCAGCAGACCGATCGGGATCTTCAAGGCACCAAGTCAGACCCGCTGCCACCATCACAAAGCCAACCTGTTCTAGGGCTTTATTGGCCGCAGCAATCTGAGTGACCACATCGCGGCAGTCTCTGCCCTCACTCAGCATCTGCTGAACTCCGCGAACTTGGCCCTCGACTCTTCGAAGCCTGCGCTGCAAATCTGCCATGGTCTCTTCAGCAAGCTCCATACCGTCTAATGACGTTGGGCTTGCTGTTGGTACTTGGCCTGCGTCTTTGCTCGAAGGGGGCTTCTTGCTCATTCATCAAGTCTAGCCATACCCAGTGGGGTACCTGTTGTGGTCGGCCTAAACTGTCACACCCCCTGAGTACGCTGAGGGCGACAAGAAAGAGAGAAGATGCCAGATATATCAAGCACAGATACATCAAGCACAGATACATCAAGTCCCAAAAGGGTCGCTACGGCGCAATACAGCGAGCGTTATGACGCTGCGTTGCTCTTTGCCGCTCAGCAGCACCGCTTTCAGGAACGAAAGGGTGGGAAGCAGATTCCCTACATCTATCACCTGCTGGCAGTTTCGGCGCTGGTTTGGGAGGATGGCGGAGACGAGGACCAAGCTATTGCCGCCCTGCTTCATGATGTTCTAGAAGACACACCCACTCAGCCCGATGAACTGCAGCGGCGCTTTGGAAAACGGGCCACAAGCTTTGTTGAGCTTTGCACCGATGCCAACCCCGCCGATGGTGAGCCGAAGCAACCCTGGAGGCCACGCAAAGAGGCCCACTTCGAGCACCTTATTCACGCTGCAGAGCCTGCAGGTCTGCGGGTGACCTGCGCAGACAAGGTTCACAACATTGAGGCCCAGCTTGCTGATGCACGCGCAGCAGGAACCACACCCATGGAGCAGGCCAAGTTCTGGGCAAACTTCAAGGGCGGCTTTGCCGGAACCCTTTGGTATTACCGCAATGTCTGCGAGGCAATTGGTAATCAACTCGGCGATTCTGAGCTGTTCGCTCGACTGAACGTCCGAGTTGACGAACTTGGGCAGCTTTGGAAACCAGAAGGCGAGCAGCAGATTGCACTGCAGCAGCAGTTCCTGGCTGTTCTCACCAACCACAACCCTGTTCGGGTGAGTCAAGAGCAGCTCGACTCTGGGTATTACCAGTTGGATGCGGACGAACTGCTGCGTCGCCTGGTCTGTGCGGAAGTGATCAACTCAGGAGAACTCGCTGGGTCTGCCAAATCTGAGGCAGAGCAGGTTGCTGCAGCCGAAGAGGTGCTCAAGGTATTCACCACAAAAATCTATGGTGGCTGGAGTACCGAGGCAGGAGCCGCAGCCAAACAAACGATCTGTGATTTGGCGGTTTCTCAGGTCTAGTGCCGCAGTTGGTGCAGACTCTGGGGGTGATCACTGTTGAACCGCTGGGCGTGATGGTTCCCGGGCCTGCTGCGGCGGGGGTGAACTGCCTGAGCGCCAATAACAATTTGGATCTGACTCTTTTCGAGGGCAGATTGTGGCTGGCTTGGAGGACAGCGCCCTCGCACTTTGCTTCAGCCGAAGCTCGTCTCGAGGTCAGCTCTGCGCCAGGGGCTGAAGGCCCTTGGCGTCACGAAACCACCGTGTCACTCGGTGCCGACCTGCGCGAACCCCGCTGGGTCATTCACCAAGACCGCCTGCAGCTGTGGTTTATGAAACTCGGAACCGACCCCAAACGATTCCAACCCCAAGGAGTGCATCGCATCAGCACCGACGGCAGCAGTTGGACGCCCTCCGAGCGAGCGCTCAAGGCATCGGTCGTTCCTTGGCGCATCCGAAAGCTGGGTAACCGCTGGGCGATGATCGGGTATCGAGGTGCAGAGAAAATGTATAGCGCGCGCCCAGCTGACCCGGTAGTGGA
>JBIKPA010000199.1:0-5103 GCA_044357715.1 Microthrixaceae bacterium | reverse complement strand
GCTTGAGCACCCATCGAATGGGTTCTCGCTTCGCTTCAGGAGCTAGTCCAATTGCACCCTTCACCATTGTGGGCCCGGTGAAGACCAGCATGACGCTCAGGATCCACACCACAAAGACAGCAGATGCACCCTCTCCCACCCGCGAAGCGATGCCTCGAAGATCGGAATTGCGAAAGCGCACCTGATTCGTTATCTGGTCCGCGAACTTTTCAATATCGTCTGCAACCTGCAGTTTCTTCAGGAGACTTCCAACCCCTTCGGTTCGTTCTAGATCTCGAACTGCTGTTGGCACGCTGCTTCGAAATTTGGATGACTCTGACTGCAGTTCTCTGAGACCAATTGCTGCGATCGCAGACACAGAAACTGCCAGGAGTGCAGTAATCAGCAGAATCGCTGCAGTGTTTGACATATAGCGATGCAGTTTCTGAACGACGGGCCAACTCAGCGCCGCAAAAACGCAGGCCTCTAAAAACCACACCAGTGTGGTAGATGCCCGCATCGCAACGGTGATGAGCAGCAGGTATGTGCCAGCAATTGCAACCGATCTCAGAATGGAACGTGGTGAGATGTGTAGAGACGTATGAGTCATTGGACTGCTCTCTGCCGATGCCATGCTTGGCAATTTCGGATTCGGTTGCTTCGGAGTTTTGTCTGGCACAGTTCCCACAAGTCCTGAACTGCAGATTCTAAGGTTGAGCAATGTCTGAAGAGCGTGACCCACCGCCTGTTGTTGGCTTGAAGGGCAATTCTCCCTTGCAGAGCCAGCCTCGTGTCACTGTTGACATCGCTGATCAGAGTGTTCTAGTGCTGCTGGTCTCATTAACGTTTCTTGTTGTCATTTGGAGCACCGTGCGTGCGGCCTCGGGGGCCGTGACCCTGATAGTGGTGGCTTTGTTCGTAGCAATGGCGCTTGACCCCGTAGTAAACGCCGTTCAGCGCCATGCCAAGGTAGGCAGAGCAGTTTCGGTGATTCTGGTGTTGTTCCTTGGTTTGGTTTTGGTGGTGGCCTTTCTTGCAATAGCCGGCCCGCAACTTGTAAAGGAGTCCTCGAATCTTCAGCGACAACTCCCAAACACAGTTGCCTCGCTCGGCGACTTGCCATTGATTGGGAAATCTATTCAGAGCGCAGACTTGCCGGGCAAAGTAACTGATGCACTTGACTCCATCTCAGCAAGGTCAAGCACCGGCAGCGGCCTGCAGGTGGGAGGACTCATCAAATCAGTCTCGTTCGGACTTGGCGCAGTTGTGTTGGCTCTGTTTCTGATGGCAGGAGCGATGCTTGAAGGACCCCGCCTTGTCAGAAACATCCGTTCTGCACTTCCTGTGAGTCAGAGAGAGTCTGCCGATGGGATTGCCAGAGTCGTCTACCAGGTACTCGCAAAATATTTCGCCGGCAGTTTGCTTGTTGCAGTGTTGAACGGAGTCTGGACTGCAAGCGCGGCGCTACTTGCTGGCGTTCCGCTCAGCCCGCTTCTTGGTGTCTGGTCTGCGCTGACCTCGCTCATCCCTCAGATCGGTGGCCTCTTGGGTTTCAGCTTGGTGTTTGTAGTTAGTCTCAGCGCCGGGGTGGGGCCAGCGATATTCATGACCGTTGCATTTTTGGTGTTCATGCTCTTTACCAATCACGTGTTAGTGCCGCTAGTGGTTGGCAAAGCAGTGAGTTTGTCTCCGCCGGTGACGATGTTGGCAGCCATTGGCGGATTCTCGGTGGGTGGAATCGTTGGAGCACTCTTCGCTGTTCCCACGTTCGGTGCTATCAAGGCAGTGGCGATGCATCTACGTGGCGATGATTCCGATGCCGAGATTCAAGAGTCCGAGGCAGAGCACCCAAGCGTGATGTCACGGTTGCGCAAGCGGTTCGTAAAAAGCGCTGCCTAACAGATCAGATTCGTGGGCGGCGAGAATCGGTCAGATCGCGGGCGGGGCTAGGGTTCGTGAATGGACATTGAGAATCTGTTTTCTGTACACGGCAAGGTTGCTGTTGTGACCGGTGGGTCCCGCGGAATCGGCCGCATGATCGCCGAGGGCCTAGTTCGCTCGGGGGTGAAGGTCTACATCTCATCTCGCAAAGCAACGGTTTGTGAACAAGCAGCCGAAGAACTGTCTGCATTGGGAACTTGCCTTGCGCTGCCGAGCGACTTGTCATCTGCTGAGGGGGTGAGCGGGCTGGCCTTGGCAGTCAAGGAGCGTGAGGAGCAGGTAGATATTTTGGTCAATAACGCGGGTGCCACCTGGGGTGCGCCACTTCTTGAATACCCCGATGAGGCATGGGACAAGGTGCTTGCAACCAACCTCAAGGCAGTATTTTCTTTGACTACCGAATTGATGCCGCTGTTGAAGAAGTCTGCACGCCCCGAGGACCCCGCTCGCGTGATCAACATTGGCTCTGTTGACGGCATCCGTGTTCCTGAAACAGAGAACTATGCCTATGCGGCGAGTAAGGCCGCTGTTCATATGCTTACCCGGCAACTCGCACACCGCCTTGCAAGTTCTCACATCACGGTGAACGCAATTGCGCCAGGCCCATTCCCATCAAAGATGATGGCGTTCATACTTAACGCAGAGGGCGGCGAAGAGATGGTGTCCTCTGGGGTTCCGCTTGGACGAATTGGTACTCCCGAGGACGTTGCGGGAACAGTCTTGTTCTTGTCTTCTCGGGCTGGCAGTTACCTCACGGGTTCGATTATTGCTGTGGATGGCGGAATAAGCACGCACGGCTAGGTGGACCGGACGGGTTGCTTGAGCGGCTCACATCCAAGGGTCATCTGCTAGGCCAAGTTCGGGCCACGGGCCAGCCGCTATCGGCTGACAGTTCCCCCAACCAATTCCTCCACCTATAGGGTCGATGACGCGCACCGCGGTGTCACGGATCTGATGTAGTCGCCGAGCAGCCTCTGGCGTGCGACAGTCCGTGATCCGTTCCCCATCTAGGTGCAACTCGCCTCTCCACTCGCCATGATGATGGCCGTCTAAACCGAAGTACAAACCTGCCCCTAGCTGAACACCGGTATCGCCGAGTACTTCAATCTGGATTGGTCGGCTGCTGCCGTCTTGCATTATCCCAGTCACCGTGCCACCGAGCAGGCGTCGATTTTCCGGATCAAATTGCAGTTCAGGCTGAAGGTCAAGGATTGCTTCCACGCTGCCATCAATGTGCTCTACACCTGCGGTCACGGTCTTTTGGGTAAAGCCGGGCATCTGCACAAGCGTGAAGTGCAGGTGCAATGCGTACTGCGAGCCATCCGGCCGTTCCATCAGCGCGGGGCACCAGATCATCATGAAACCAACGCCTGCTGGGAAGGCTGTCGAATCGCTACGGTCTGTTGGGGGTGGGCCTACGTCGTAACGGACTCCCCACGAGTGGTCTCGGGTGCATACCCACGACTCTGGTTTGACCTCAGTGCGCTCGCCGTCAACCTCAATCCACCCGCTAGCTACGCCGGTCTGGTGATAGCGAACGAGGTCGGCAGAGACTCGAAATTGATCGCGCAAATGCGTGCGCTCCTCAAGGCGCGGTGGCACAACTCCGTCGAAGAGAATCTCAAAGGAGACTGGCTGTATCTCGTTTGCTTGGAGTGAGAATCGCACTTGTTGCAGCGGTTCAATGACTTCGTAGGTCATTGGACCGACCGCAGTTGACTCTGAATCTGAAGACAGGCTTCGGCTAGCGCGAACGGTGATTTGCTCTGCACCACGACTGACCGCTGCGTAGGCATCGAGTACGTTTCTGTTGGGATAACGCCCAAGGCCGAAACCTATCTGCAGGCTCCCATCGCGGGCCATTGCCATGGCGCAGACCTTCTCAGTCCAAGCGGGGTCGCTTGTTCCGACTACTGCGAAGGTATCTGCAATCTGGTGATTGAATCCTTCATCTGCAATGCCAAGAGGCCCAATCGGATTATTTGCCATCGCCTGTTTCTCCTAGGTCAGCTTGGTAAAGGTGAGCCTAGTTCTGCCCGGCCAACCGCTGACCGGGTCGCAGGTCTTGATAAAATCTGCTGGCATATGGTGATGAGTAGCCCAGTGACGCCATCTCCAAATCCAGTCAGCCCAGCCGGAGGTCTGCTCAGCCCAGCCGTATCGGCCGAGGATCGAGCGGCTGCAACTGAGCTCTTAGCTCGTTATGCGGAAGGAATTGATGCGGGTGACTTTGATGGTGTGGCCGAGTTGCTCTCGGATGCCGAACTGCTTGACAGTTCTGGCAATCGGATTGCTCAAGGCAAGGAAGAAATCCACGCTCTGTATTCGGCTCTGACGCTCAGGCACGAAGATGGAACACCTTGTACAGCCCATGTGATTACCAACGTGATAGTGGAGTCATCTGGGCCAGACGAGTTAAAGATGCGGTCCCGGTTCACCGTGTTTCAAGCAACTGAGTCGCTACCGCTTCAAGCTGTGGTGGTGGGCCGGTACGAAGACACACTGAAGCGCCTTGATGGTGAATGGAGGTTCGCTACCCGGGTGATGATTCCTCAGGCATGGGGAGACGTCAGCCAACACCTGAGCTTTGACCCCCGCTAAGTACAAGCACAGAGTCGTTCTTGGCTAACGCCATGGGCGGTACTAGTCGGTGGGGGTGGGCACAGATGCCTTGGAGTTCTTTTCCTTGCGCTGTTTTCTGGCGAGAACAAACGCAAGCACAAACCCGATCGCTGCTCCGATAATGAGATAGAGGCTTAGTTTGCTGCCCTCAGCGTCTTTGGCCACCTGCTGAGTTTCGGCTGCTGAAGTAATGAGTTCGTCTTTGTCTGCTTGAACCTGATCTTCTGCGGTCATCGTGCCGGGGGCGGCATCCTCGCCAAGTGTCACAGGTTCTGATGAAGCACTTGTGGTATCGAAGGACTCTGCCAATGTGAATTGGCCGTCCGTCTCAGCCGATGGGTTTTGCGAGGTGAGAGTAATGGACCAGTCGCCTGCGGAAGGCAACTCAAAGGTTGCGTCATAGAGTGCGGCTGTTACGCCGGAGCTATCCGTGCCCGGTGCGTTAGTCGGGGTGAGAACGGTCGGTCCTACCGTTGCTCCTGATGGGCTGCTGAGTGTGGCGCTTACTTCGGCATCTTCAGCCAAGTGACCGTCGCCCTTGTAGAGAACACCAGCTTGGAT
>JBIKPA010000198.1:0-5131 GCA_044357715.1 Microthrixaceae bacterium | reverse complement strand
GGTCTGGAGCCTCATGCATCACTGCACCTAGCGCCTCTGCAGCACCCTCAGCTGCTAGGCAGTCGGCCGCTGAGCCAAGTACAACTCCCTGTTGAACGAGAGACTCGTTGAGAGTCGTTGCAAAGACTCGGCCGTTGTAGACAACAACCGATCCTGCAAGTGGTCCTAGTTTGCTGAGGAACTCCGGGATTGCAGGCGGAAGGTTCAGCGATTCAGAGCCGAGGCCAGCACCGGTCTGAGCTATCAAGGAGTAGTCCGCTAGATCCACATCCCCAACCCGGCTATAGCGCCATTCCTCTGAATCAGTGCTGGGAAAGGCCATTTCGGAGGCAGCATCTGCGGCTGAACTCCGCCGGCGACGAAGCCAATCCGGGCCAGCTAGGCCAGCAGCTACTGCACTGCCAAAGCGATCTGTACTCAAGTCTGTACTCACGTTGCTACTCACGTTGCTAAGGGGGGGGTGAAAGGGCCGACAGGTAATTTACACTATCTGCGTAGGAGAATTACAGGCGGCCCACCCTCCCGACGTTCCCTACCCCTTGCCGCGATTAAAAAACTTCTTGAGTTTCCCAATTCCCCCGAAGCCATCGGACTTTGACTGAGCCTCGGCATCGACCTCTGCTCGAGTTGAATCAACCACGGCATTGATGATGTCTTCGGCCTCATCAAGAAGCGCTGCGATTGTTGGGTCTGCGCCGATGCCCTCTGGCTCAGGGGGTGGCGGCGGAGTGACCAACGATCCGTGAGCCCAATTCACATCAGCCAAGCGTGGTTGGTACGCAGCGCATGGCTCTGGGCAGCGCCAGGGTGCCTCTGGGGCAAGATCAAGATCACATTTCCGGACGGCATCACCATTCGGATAGGTCCGGCTTTCAAAAAATTTACATCCCTCGCGCATCGGCATTCGCACAGTTTGCCAGACAGTTCGCTCAGGTAGTTTTACCTAGCTGATTGTTCTGAAAGGAACCTCAATCTCAGCGCTCAATCTGCCGATGATTCCACCATGATGACTGCACCGCCCGGTATTTCAACTTCGGTTGCCCGGGCAACTCTCGACGCCGAGGGGCATGTGACTTCGGCAAATCAATCCTTCGCTGCGCTGTTCAACTCCGACGTGGACGGCGTGCTTGGCACGCACGTGATTACGCTGTGCGATCCTCGGGAGTCGGCCTTAGTGCTCTCTGGCTTTGTTCGGGTGGTGGGAAGGGCCGCCGAGTCCGTGTCGATAGATCTCGATCCCAGGGTGGCTCGCACCGATCAACCCAAACTTCGCCTGAGCTTCACCATGATTCACTCGATCGTCCCTGGGGTAGCAGACAGCATCGAATGCACTGCGAGTGACGGCAGCGAGCAGGCTCGCGCCGAGCGACGTCGGCAACACAACTTGATGCAACAGACGCGTGATGTCACTCAAGACAGCGAATCCGGTCTACCCACCCAGCTTGGCTGTGAAGTACTTCTTAGCTCTGCGGTTCGCCACGCTGCGCGCACTGGCTCTCCGGTGTCGCTTCTGCGCTGTGACGTCGACGGGATTGCCGACCTAACGCGAGATTATGGAGCAGCCGTTGGCAGGGAAACTGCCAACGCCTACCTTGATCGGTTCTCGCAACAACTGCGCAGCAGCGACAGCGTCTGCCTTGCGCAGGGCGACACGTTCCTAGTCGTTGCCGAGGACCTCGGCGATGAACAAGATGCCGCGGGGGTTGCGTATCGTTTACTTTCTGCCGCTGTCGAGCCAGTACAAGTAGCTGGAAACGAACTCACATTCCCGATGACGATTGGTATTGCAATAGGCGATGGAACCGTGACTGCAGGGGAAATGTTGGCGGCTGCGCCGTTGGCGTTGGAGCAAGCGCGCGAAGACGGGAGTGGCGGATTTCGGATTATTGACCTTCGCCCTACTTCGGCCGCATAGCCCACTGATTGTTCTCTTGGATTGGGGGCGTTAGCCCACCGAACCTTCCATCTGAAGTTCGATCAGACGGGACCACTCAACGGCATATTCCATGGGCAAGGTCCTCGTGACCGGCTCAATAAACCCATTGACGACCATCGACATGGCTTGTTCTTCTGACAGACCTCGGCTCATCAGGTAAAAGAGTTGCTCATCAGCCACCTTAGATACCGTGGCCTCATGGCCGATGACTGCATCCTGAGCACCAATCTCCATATACGGGTACGTGTCACTCACCGACTCCTCATCCAAGATGAGTGCGTCGCACTGAACATGGGACTTACACCCATAGGCTCCTTCTTCGACGCGAACCAAGCCACGGTAAGAGGTTTGCCCGCCGTCTTTAGAGATTGACTTTGAAACAATCTTGGAGGTTGTCTCTGGTGCGGCGTGCACCATCTTTGCCCCAGCATCTTGATGCTGCCCGGCACCGGCGTACGCAACGGAGAGCACCTCGCCTGAGGCTTTCGGGCCGACCATCACAACACCTGGGTACTTCATAGTTAAGCGTGAACCGATGTTGCCATCGATCCACTCCATATGCCCTTCGGCCTCTACCACTGCACGCTTGGTCACAAGATTGAAGACATTGTTCGACCAGTTCTGAATGGTTGTATACGTGACTCGCGCACTTGGCTTGACGATGATTTCCACCACGGCAGAATGCAGAGAATCTGAGGTATACGTCGGGGCAGAACAGCCTTCGATGTAGTGAACCTTGGAGCCCTCATCAGCAATAATCAGGGTGCGTTCGAATTGGCCCATATTTTCTGCGTTGATTCGGAAATAGGCCTGAAGGGGCATCTCAACTTCAACACCTGGCGGGACGTAGATGAATGACCCACCAGACCAAACAGCAGAATTCAGCGCAGAGAACTTGTTGTCATTACGAGGAATGACGGTTCCGAAATACTGCTTCACAATTTCTGGATACTCGCGAAGCGCAGTATCCATATCGCAAAAGATCACACCCTGCTGCTCGAGGTCTTCACGATTGCGGTGAAACACAACCTCGGACTCGTACTGAGCGGTGACCCCAGCCAAATACTTGCGCTCTGCCTCGGGGATTCCCAGCTTCTCGTATGTGTTCTTGATGGCGTCGGGAAGATCATCCCAATCACTGACTTGCTCACTCGTTGGCTTGATGTAGTAGTAGATGTCATCGAAATAAATCTCGGACATGTCGCCACCCCACGAGGGCATCGGGCGCTTCAAGAAATACTTGTAGGCCTTGAGGCGAAACTGCAACATCCAATCGGGCTCGCCCTTCATCCACGACATTTCACGGATGATGTCTTCGTTCAGCCCACGCTTGGGCTTAAACACGTAATCCTCAGCGTCGCTCCAGCCGAGCGAATACTTTGAAAGGTCAAGATCGATTGACATTCAGGGCCTCCAAGGGCGGGGGGTAATTTCTCCTATGGGGATAGTAACAACTCCGGCGGGTGATTGACACGGCGGATCCCGTGAATATCGTCTCATTTCGTTCTGCGTTGGTCCGCAACCTCATTTTTTGGCTTTTATTCGGCGCAGTACCATGCATAAACGGCACACTGTCGCAGACCCCAACCTTGCCTGAGCTGCCTTTTTGGTCGCACCTATTGAAGGATTCACACTGATGACTGATCCCAGCCTGCTTGATCCACCCCTCAAGGCTTTGCTTGACGGCTTGGCCGAGGCTGGAACTTCCCCACTCGAATCGCTACCCGTGCAAGAGGCTCGCGAGCTCAACGAGACGTTCACTATGTTGGGCGGGGAAGTTGAAGAGGTCTCGGCTGTCGAAGATCTGCAGATTGAGGGCATCCCCTGTCGGCTGTATCGACCCCTAGGACCTTCGCCCGAGCAAGCCAGCGAGCTACTGCCAGTTTTGGTTTGGTTTCATGGAGGAGGCTGGGTCATCGGCAGTCTTGATTCCACCGATATAACTGCTCGCAGTCTTGCAAACCGCTCGCAGCATCTTGTCGTGGTTGTGGACTACCGCCTTGCACCCGAGAGCCGATTCCCAGCAGCAGTCGAGGATTGTTGGTCGGTAACCTCATGGCTTTTTCACGGCGGTGCGCAGTCTCTTGGAGGCGACGCTGCGAAGTTGTCAGTCGGTGGCGATTCAGCCGGGGGCAACTTGGCTGCAGTCATCAGCATTTTAAGTCGTGACGCCGCCCTCGCACTACGGCGACAAATCCTTGTGTACCCAGTCACCGACGTTGCCAACGAGTCTGATTCATATGTTGAAAACGGAACCGGTTATCTACTAACTGCTGACACCATGCGCTGGTTTATAGAGAACTACACCGCGCCTGATCAACGATCAGACTGGCGGGCTTCGCCGCTGCTTGCAGACAGCCTGTCGGATGTTGCGCCGGCGTATGTACTCACTGCTGGCTTCGATCCACTTCGAGATGAGGGCGATGCCTACGCCGATCGATTGAGCAAAGCCGGGGTCACGGTGATTCACGATCGGTTTCCTACCGCTCTTCACGCATTCTTGAACCTAGGTGGCGTCACTGAACTAACAGCCGAAGCAATTGAAGCTATCGCTGACGCCCTTGAAATCGAGACGTGAACAAAGCCGCTGAGATGAGTAATCCTGCAGGGTGCCCTTCACGGGAATCCATCCACCTACAAAACAATGCCTAGTCCTCCGGGCTGGGGCGTTGGTCAAGTGGCAGAGACCGATACACAAACCATGCAGCGCGGCACCCCGCAGCAGTCCCACCGACATGGGCTGCGTGCCAGCGGACCGAAAAGCGGTTGTACTCAAACTGAGCATCAGGCTTGCTTCTTGGCGTGTCGCGAGTTGCCTCCCAGTGGGCGATCAGATCTGCCACTGTGGTTCCCGAGGAAGCCGTCATGAATTCGCGCACATGGCTGTCAACTCTAAAGTCATCGCCGATACGGAGTTCAAGATAGGAGCGCAATTGGCGGGTCATTCGCTGACCAGCAGGAAGAATCGTTGTGTCGAGCAGTGGTTCGCACAGCGGTCCCGGCGGACGGGGCCGAGGGTGAGGCGGGGCTATCGATCGGCCATCAAGGCTCGCAGCGACTCGCTCCAACAGATCATGCTTGACACCGCCCACTCGCAGGCCCGCTCGCCGACAGAATGCTCGTAGTTCAACAACCGTCCAGTACCAGCGGGCGAACTCTGCCGAGGTGAGATTCGCTTCAAGGGGTGGTCGAACC
>JBIKPA010000197.1:0-5152 GCA_044357715.1 Microthrixaceae bacterium | reverse complement strand
CGGGCATTGGACCAGTAGTGCTTGAGTACATTGACTTGCTCACAATGTCGGCAGTTCATTCTTTTACCGGACTCGAACTTGGTATTCCTCAAGAGATCCAAGACACTGCGCTGGCCTACTTGGTAGTCATGATGGAAAATCCGATTCTTACTAGGCTCGAAGAAGATACTGAGCGCCTCTCCGAGATGCTCTTTGAACTTGGTGCCATTGATGCCTATGTGCTTCCATCGGGTGCTGCGGCGGGGCTCATTGATGCCCGCGAGAAGGCCTTCTGGATGGCCAAAGCGGCAGGGGCCGACGACATCATCGACATCGTGGTACCTCGCGCTCAGATCCCGCAGTTCATGGAGCGTGTCGGGTTGCTCGCTACGGAGTACGACGCATGGATCGCTGGCTGCGGTCATGCCGGCGACGGCAACGTTCATATGGGAATTTTCTGTTCGGATACTGAACGCAGGCATCGCTTGCTCACCGAGCTCTTTGCAGCGGGTCTAGCCCTTGGAGGCGAAATCTCTGGCGAACACGGTGTTGGTCGTGCAAAGAAGCAGTTCTTCAACGAACTCGTCGACCCGGCCAAGATTGCTCTCATGCGACGCATCAAAGCGGCCTTCGACCCCAACGGCATTCTGAACCCCGAAATTCTATTTAACACTGAGGATCAACTATGAACGGCGCACAAGCACTTATACGGACTCTTGTAGATGCGGGGGTGGACACATGTTTCATGAACCCCGGAACCTCTGAGATGCACTTTGTTGCAGCGCTTGATGAAGTCCCCGAGATGCATTCAGTGCTTGCTCTATTTGAAGGAGTCGCCACTGGCGCTGCCGATGGCTACGCCAGAATGGCCGGAAAGCCCGCCGCTGTGTTGTTGCACCTTGGGCCTGGTCTTGGGAACGGGTTAGCCAACCTTCATAATGCTCGCCGTGGGTACACTCCGATTGTCAACATCGTTGGGGATCACGCCACCTATCACGCCCAGTACGACGCACCTTTGCAAAGCGATATTGAGAGCATCGCTCAGGGCGTCTCAGGTTGGATCCGCTCGGCTGACTCCACAGAGCGACTGCAATACGACGCCGCCGATGCGGTTGCTGCTTCCTTTGGTCCTCCGGGGCAGGTTGCAACACTCATTCTGCCTGCCGATGTGTGCTGGCTTGACTCTGATGGTCCGGTTGCTCCCGCTGAACGTCCACAACCACGAACTGTTGAGGCCTCTACCCTGGCTCAGATTCTTGAGGTGGTGAGATCTGGTGAGCCCACGGCGTTTTTGCTAGCGGGTTCTTCTCTGATGGAGGCAGGCTTGGTTGCAGCTTCTCGGATTAGCGAAAGCGCAGAGATTCGCCTGATCGCAGAGACATTTCCGCCACGTCTTCAGCGAGGCGCAGGAGTTCCGGCGCTCGACCGCCTGATGTACTTGGCAGAGTTTGCTCAGGCCCAACTCGCCGGGCTGAAACACCTCGTACTGGTTGGCGCTGCTTCTCCTGTCTCTTTCTTCGCTTATCCAGAGATTGCATCGGACTTGGTTCCACAGGGCTGCACCGTTCATGTTCTGGCCCAGGCGGGTGATGACTCAACGGCGGCATTAGAGGAACTTGCAGACATGCTGGGTGCTCCGGCCGATTCGGCGGTGCTCGCAGAGCCATCCCGCCCAGAGCTGCCCTCTGGACCGCTCAATGCGGAGTCCTTCGCTGCCGCTATTGGTGCACTACTTCCCGAAGACGTCATTGTGGTTGATGAGGGAAATACAGCGGGGCTGTTTGTTGCTGGGTTCACAGCAGGCTCGCCTCGGCATGACTGGCTGTGTCTCCCCGGCGGAGCAATTGGATTTGGAATGCCAGTAGCAACGGGAGCCGCAGTGGCCTCTCCCGGGCGCAAAGTCCTCAACCTGCAAGCTGATGGCAGTGCGATGTACACCTTTCAAGCCCTGTGGACGCAGGTCCGAGAGGGTCTTGATGTGATCACCGTTATCCTCAACAATCAGTCGTATGCAATCTTGAATCTTGAACTATCACGTGTGGGGGCACACCCCGGGCCAAAGGCGTTAGAGATGCTTGATCTAACAAATCCCCTACTCGACTTTGTGGCTCTAGCGCAGGGTCTTGGTGTAGCTGCCACTCGGGCAACTACCGCCGAAGAGTTCTCTGAACAACTCGAAGCTGCGTTCTCTACGCCTGGGCCGCATCTGATTGAGGCGATTCTGCCACCAACGCTTTAGGCACTCGGGCACATCGGTACTCGGGTCTTCTCAGCAGTCGGGTCATCTCAGCATTCTGGTCGCGTTAGTTCTTGTGTTCAGCTTCAAACTCAATGCCCTGCTCACGCAGGTCCTCGGATCGTGCTGTAGCTGGCAGGAAGAGATAGACACAGACCGCACCTATCGCCACTGGAATTGCCGCCACGATGACGCTCCAGTGCAGCGCATCAACAAATGCACTATTCGCTACGCCTAAAAGACGTGCCGCCTGCTCGGAGCTTGGAGCCTGTGCCGCAACAAGGTTCGCCCCGCCGAGCGATCCCTTTGCGGCATCAATGGCGCTAGTTGGTGCTCCTTGAGCACTGAGGAACTCACTCACCTTGGAGCCATAGACCGTGGCCAAGACGCTTCCGATAATCGCAACACCAAGTGCGCCCCCGACTTGGCGGGTTGTGTCGTTCACCGCCGATCCAACTCCAGCCTTGCCTAGGGGAAGAGATCCCATCACCGAGTCTGTAGAAGGCGCCATGGTCAGACCCATACCTATGGCAAGCAACATAAGTCGCCAGACAATCTGCTCGTAGCCTGAATCCACCTCAAGAAACGCCATCGTGACTAGTGCGCTCGCAACCAGTGTTAGCCCAGCTGTGACTGTTCGTTTTGTGCCGAACCGGTTTACTACCTGAGAACTTGTTGGTGCCACAACCATAAGGGTGAGTGCAAAGGGCACCATTCGCAGGCCTGTCTCAAGCGGTGAGTAGCCGAGCACGAACTGAAAATATTGCGTGAGCAAGAAGATGGATCCGAACATGGCGAAGAACACCACGGTGATTGCGCCGTTGGCGGCACTAAAGCGGGGGTTCTTAAAGAAGCTCATGTCGAGCATCGGTTCGGGAATCTTGCGTTCCCAAGTAACGAAAGCCACACCAAGAATGAGGCCAGCAACAAAGATCCCTACAGTCTTTGGATCGAGCCATCCATGTGTAGGCGCTTCAATAATAGCAAACAGCAGAAGGCTCAGGGCAGCTATCGAGAGCACTGCGCCAACAGGGTCTAAGCGAGGCGCTGACGGGTCTTTTGATTCCGGTATCAACACGATGCCAGCGATGAGTCCCACTACCACGATGGGAAGATTCACTAGAAATACCGAGCCCCAATAAAAGTGCTCTACCAGAAATCCGCCAGTGAGTGGACCTAGAGCGGCGCCAAGTCCTGCAACGCCAGCCCAGATTCCAATTGCCTTGGCCCTTTCTTGGGGCGGGAAAACATTGGTGATGATGGACAATGTTGCCGGCATGATGAACGCTGCGCCTATGCCCATGAGTGCTCTCGTCGAGATCAGTCCGGTGGCGCTAGAGGAGATGGCAGCCAAGAAAGATCCGAAGCCGAAGATAAGAAGGCCTAGTTGCAGCGCTCTCCTTCTCCCGAACTTGTCGCCCATTGCGCCAGCAGTCAAGAGAAGTCCTGCAAAAACAATGGTGTAGGAGTCAACAATCCACTGCAGTTGACTGTTGGTGGCCTGTAAGTCCCGGATTATCGTTGGGATCGCAACATTGAGAATCGAGTTGTCTAGGACGATGACCAACAGGCTGAAGCAAAGAACGCCCAGAATCCACCAGCGCCGGTCGTATTCGGTAGAAGCAGAGTCAGAGGTGTTAGCCGTAATTGCCATGATCTTCTCTTCTGCAGGTTTCAGTGGGAGGCGTACCCTGCGTGGTCACTCAACCACACATCGAGTCACACAAGCCAAACGCGAACAGCGTGAAAATGCCTACAGCAGAACCCCTCAAGAGGATTACGCCGACCCATCTACCTCTGGCTTCGTTGCATCCGTCAGGTCCTGGCCCACGATGGCCTTGATTTGATCAAGGTCCTCGCCGGTTGGTCCTAGCAGCGGCCAGATGTACTTGAAGAGCAACTGCTGGGCGTGGAATGCAAGATTTGTGGTGAGGTGAAAGTTGGGGTCCTCTAGTTGCGGGGGAAGCGGCCACCCTTTTTCCTTTGCAGCCCGAATGAGACCTGGGATGGCGGCCTTACCTAAGTTGCTCAGGGTTCGATCGCTCGCCTCCCAGTCGATCTGCCACTTCGGAACAGCGTTAGCGCGCGCTACGTCCCAGTCGTCTGGATCTGTTGGGGTTTCCCTACTAAAGACATAGTCAATCGGGTTTGCCGCCTTGTCGCGCTCGGTGAACGCATCTCCGATGTCCCAGAGTTTGATGAGGGTGGCTATGAGCGAGGTGTGGCGATGCTCGTCGTTGTAAACGGAACCGGTTTCGACCCAAGGCGAGACGACGATGGCGGGGACTCGGTAGCCGGAGCGATCGAATTTAAAGCCCATCTGCCCTGCGGGAGCCGCCTTATCGGGGGCGGGAACCGGGCCTGGGGGCACGTGGTCGTAGGTGCCGCCGGGTTCATCCCATCCAATGAGAAGGGCCGTATTCCACAGGTTGGCACCGCTAGTAGAGCGCATGCCCCTATAGGCGTCGAAGACCCGCTGCAAGAACGCATCGCCGGAGAGGATCGAGGACGGAACATCGACGTCGAGTTCAAGGCCCTTTACTAAGGCCGCACCTGCTGCCGGGTGGAAGTCGCCATGCCCTACTAAGAGATTCGGCTCGATCATCGCAAAATCGGGAAGGTTGCCAGAGGCAGCATCTTTTTCAAACTCGCTGAATGGTACGAAGTTCGTGGCGAAACGCTCATGCAGCATGGGCCAGTGGATCAGGCCGGTGAGCGAGGCTCCCGTGTCGCCTTGAACGTAGACTTTCCAGGATCGACCGTGCTCCTCTAGGCGGTTGAAGATCGTCTCTGAGATGTTGTCATGCACCCAGTGCTGTATCGGCGTGTTGGTGGTACCACCGGAAGGGAGTGGGGTGCAGGTGGCCGCCGTCCAGAAGGAACGGTTCATGAACGTCTGAGATGGAACCTCGCAGAACCAATGGTCGAACACACCGA
>JBIKPA010000030.1:0-17010 GCA_044357715.1 Microthrixaceae bacterium | reverse complement strand
CTCCGGGCCGACTACAACACGCCCACCAGTAGAGCCCTTTGCATGCCTACGCGAGGATCTAGGAAACATTCGAGGGTTGCGAATGGCAAGAACTAACAGCGCAAACAGCCCAAGGATTTGAATCAGTTGCAGAACCCGCAAGCTCAGCGGCGTTACCCAATTCAACGTCACCGATTCACCCGCACCGGTATTGAACTGCTGTGACCATCCAAACAGGTCGGTTCGTTGTGCTTCCCCAGAGTCAAGCTTCATCTGCCATCCAGGGTCTGCAGTTACCGACTGAGCGATCTGCTGATCTGGCTGGAGGGTTCCAGAGAATTTGGTACCAGGGTTTACTCCAAGCACCGCTGGCGGCGAGGCCCAACCGTTGCTGAGTTGATCCTCTAGGCTTGGGGCACCATTTGCGGGCAGCTTTAGGTCAGTCACGTTTGAGCGAAGCGGCCATGCAGAGCCGGTTTGGAACAGGACGACTCCTGGGTTGATCTCTACCTCACGCAGATCGAGTTGTTCTCTCAGTGCCGCAAGCGCTGGCGTAGGCATCGGCACTTCTGCCGAGGCAAAGGGTTCGGGCGCTGGCCGATTGATGACCACGATGTAGCGAATCCCCATCGGTGCTAAGAGGCGGCCGAGTCGACTTGTCTCACCATTGAGTGCAGCCTCGACAGCCTGAGTAAGGGTGGCGACTCCTGTTCCTCCGTCGAGTCGGAAGCGTTGAGTGATGAGCGGATCAAGTCCACTACTCACGCCCATGGCTAGGCCCTCATCATTTTGTAGGGTCCAGCCGGAAAGAGGCAGCACATCGGGATCGCCGATCCACAGGCTGCGGAAATCCGTTCCGTCATCAACCACGTTGAGCAGGTTACGAAAGTCACCCTCTGGCTGATACCAGCGGCCGTTGGCAGCGGCAACCCCGATGGGAACTAGGCCAATCAGCACGGCCGCTACAGCAACCCCCGACAGCACCTGAGACACCCCAAAGTCCGAGCCAACAACGTCTTGTTCGAATGCCAGCACGCCCATTGCAATAGCTAGGCACAAACCAAGCGCTGCGGGCATCAGGATGAGTTCTGCACCGGCACCGCCTAAGAACCCCCACTTGGCTAGCACCACTGCTGCCGTCCATGACACAAAGGTCAACACCCATGCGCTGATACCCCACCGAAGACGCCAACTGCTCCCTGCGATGAGACAATACATCGCTGCGATAATCAGCCCCCAGCCAAACAGTCCCACCGTTACTGCCCCGACTGAACCCGTCAGGAGACTCGCAGCAGACGGAGATGCCCCCCGCGTGGCCCAAAGGCCCGTCAGCGATGCGGCATCTCCTCGCAGCACAGAAGCAACTAGCCATGGGAACAAGACAGGGAGCGCAAGGAGGAAACCGCCAAGAGTGGATGCAGCCATTCGCAAGGCTTGCGAGCGAGTCTGGCTAAATAACGAGACTGCAGCGAGCAGTAACAGGGTGAGCGCCAAAATCGCTGCACCGAGTGGTGTGACAGAACCAACAAGGGCAAATATCAGAGCCGTTCCGGCAAGCTGTCGTAGTCGTGAAGGCACCGGTACTTCTGGCCTTGCAAACGGCTCCATGCCTGCTTGCATCGCTAGCCGACGCAATAACCATGGGGAAGCTGCATATACCCACAGAGCCTGCAAGCGACCCTCAGCCATGGCGTTCAGCACCACGGGGTTCAGTCCATAGGCCACCAGTGCCGCCACTCGGGTTCGAGTGGAGTGCGTAGCGAAAAAAAGCTTCCACGCGCCCACAGCACCAACGAGCAAAGGCATCAAAATAAGCAATCGTCGGGCCAGTCCGATAGCGCCGAACAACAACGTGCCCACAACGCCAAGCCCCGGCACGATTCCGGGTGCGACTGCTGGTTCGCCAAGGCCAGCATCGCGCCAACCGGTAAACCATTGCGAGAGCAACTGGCCTTGGCTGTTGCCAGCATCGACAAACTCTCTGAAGACAGGAAGCGGTCCAGAAATCAGATTCCTAGCACCGAGCACCATGAGCGCTAGAGCAAAAATAAACACGGCGACTGCCGTCCGGTTAGGGCCAGCAGTTATTTCTCGAAGGTATTCGCGACTGGCATTGGTTGCTGTTTGCACACGGTTTTCACTTGTGTCCTGCCCGCGAAGGATTCCCCGCAGACGGGAACTGCCTTGGCGCATGAGCGGGAGGTAACCAGAATCATGGGTTCTGCGCGTTTTCTTTACTCGAGAGCGAGCAGCAAAGAGTGAGAAAGAGTTCCCAAAGTTCCACGCAACCGAGGCCGCTATGTCGCCAGCGTGTTTAAATCTGCCGAGCACCAAGGAAACAAGCAGGTCGATTGCTGAATACACAATCGAAACCGGGACCATCCAGAGCAAGCGTAAGAGCTCGTAGTTGCTCAGCATCATCGATGCTTCGTGGCGAAGTTGGAGGCGTTCAGACCGCTCCTGTGAGTGTCGACGCTGCTCAAAACCCTCTCGGTGGCCCACTGCAACAGAGGGGCAGAAGTGCACTGTGGCTGCGGCAATATGCGCACGCCAACACAGATCAATATCCTCTCCAAAGAACGGAATCTGCTCGTTGAATCCGCCGAGAGTAACAAAGAGATCTGCACGAATCAGCATGCACGCATCAGAAACAGCAAACACCTCTCGAGCAAGATCGTGCTGCGATTGATCCAACTCTCCGGGCTCAGAGACAGAGGATGAAAACCCGAATGGATCAACTGCGTAGCCGACCGACCGGAGCACCTTCGGAGAATCCCAGTCCACCAACTTTGGGCCGACGATTCCAGCATTTGACCGAAACGCTTCGGTCACGAGAGCAGTGATTGCCCCTTCAGGCAGTCGCACGTCATCGTGTAAAAGCAGATAAAACGCCGCGCCCTCTACGGCTACAAGAACCTCGTTCGCTGCGGCAGAGAAACCTAGGTCTTGTTCTCTTCGCTTGACGAACGCAGTGGGCAGAATCTCTGCAACTCGTGGCGTCGGATCTTCACTGCTGCCGTTGTCGATTACTAGAACCGAAAGATTCTCATATTCCTGAGATGCGATTGATTCGAGGGTTTCTTCGAAGAAATCCCCGGGGTTTGAAGTAATCACCACTGCAACTACTGGAGGGGCGCCAATGCCTACAAGAGGTTCTGGCTGAACAAAGCCCCACTTCTCATCAAGATCGGCCTCTTCTTCTGCAGATGGCTCTAGCGCAGCAACCTCAGTCGACAACATCGCAGAATCAACAATGTTCGCTCCCGGTTCTTCGGCAACGGAATCTGGATCTGAATTGGGCTCTTGATTCTCAGGTGGGATGACTGCATCCTTCATCCGGGGAACATGGATCGTACCGCGCAGCATCGCTCAAATTGCGACATCAACCTACGAGACATTCGCGAGGCCTTGTCACGCGTAGAGTGTCTGCTCATGCATGCTCGACACGTTCAGGCACTTTGTCAGGTCACTTCATGAGGGCCCTCATCACAGGTGCAGGCGGCTTTGTTGGCGCTCACCTTCAACGCCACCTCGAAGACTGCGGAGATCAGGTGACTGCTACCGATCGCGTCACCGACGGTCTAGATATTCTTGATGCCGCTGCGCTTCTCGAACTCTTTCGACGCAGCGAGCCGGAAGTCGTATATCACCTAGCGGGAGCAAGCGACGTAGGTGGCTCTTGGCAAACCCCCCAGGCGACGTTCCGCGCTAACGCCGAGGGCACCCTCAATATCTTGTGGGCTGCCCGAGAGGCTGGCACTGAACGCGTGCTCACAATTGGCTCTGCCGACATCTACGGCAAAGTCACTTCTGCTGACTTACCCATAACCGAAGACCTGCCTTTGCGCCCCGTAAGCCCCTATGCGGCATCGAAAGTCGCTGCCGACTACGTTGCGTTACAGGCGTACCTCGGATACGAACAACATGTGGTTCGTGCGCGGCCGTTCAATCATCTCGGCCCTGGGCAGACGGACAAATTCGTAGCTCCGGCGCTGGCATCACGAGTTGCAGCAAATGAGATGGAGGGAAACTCGGTGGTTCGCGTGGGCAACCTCAGCCCGCAACGAGACTTCACCGATGTGCGCGATGTGGTTCGGGCTTACCGTTTGTTAGTAGACAAAGGTCAAGCGGGCCAGGTGTACAACGTTTGTTCTGGAGCGGCGATCCCGGTACAAGATCTCGCCGAGAGGTTGATCTCGATGGCAACGATTCCCATGACTCTTGAGCCAGACCCAGACCTTCAACGGCCCGTCGATATCCCAATCCTTCTTGGTGATAGCTCTCGTATCTTCGCTGATACTGGATGGAAGCCCGAGATTCCTCTGGATCAGACTCTTGAGGACCTGTTGAACGACCGCCGCAAACGGCTTCAAGCAGAGTCCTAATGTGCGCCTGACGCTCCCGGGAGCGTATCGAGAGCGTTGCGAATCAAAAGTAGCTGGCGGCGATCAGCGGTGCTGTCAGCGAGTGCCCGAAGCTGCTTGCGCCATCCATCTAAGACAACGAGTGCTAGCTGCGCCGGTGCGGATTCAAGCCATTTAAGGTCTCGTTCGAGAAGGGCCAACTGCAGTTCCACCTCTGTGTACTTGGCCGTCACAAGGGGAAGGCGGTCAACTTTGGCTTGAGGGTAGGCAGTACCCTGCACCAGCTCGAAGGGTTCCATTGCGAACAGTCCGGCCATCAAGGTCACTGTCCGCTCTCCGGGAACACTACGACCAGACTCCAAGTTCGACACTGCCACGCGAGAAATCCCGAGGCGCTCGGCCAACTCTTGTTGGGTAAACCCCAGACCCATCCGCAGTGTAGAAATCCGCAATCCAAGCACCGTAAGTTGAGCGGCCTGAGTCTGAGCATTCTGCAGTGGGGAGTCGTTCGGTGTTGGTGTATTCATCATCAAAGCCTGCGCAACATCATTACCATCATCAGTCTACAAGCTTCGATTTTGCCAACTGAGTTGGCAGACTCACCCAATCCTAGGGAGTAACTTCGGAGCCATGACTAAGCGCGCGCTCATAACCGGCATTACTGGCCAAGATGGCTCTTACCTTGCGGAACTCCTTCTTGATGAGGGATACGAGGTCATTGGAATGGTCCGCCGCTCCTCCACGGTGACCTTCGAACGCATTGCACACCTTCAGGATCGCATCGCCACCGTCCCGGGGGACTTGCTTGATCAGGCCAGCATGATCGACCTTCTCCGCACGCATCGCCCAGATGAGGTCTACAACCTTGCTGCACAGAGTTTTGTGCAAACCAGCTTTAGTCAACCCGTTCTTACCGGCGATGTCACTGGGCTTGGCGTAACTCGACTGATGGATGCAATCCGAATTGCAGACCCCGGCATTCGTTTCTACCAGGCCTCCTCATCAGAGATGTTTGGCAAGGTTGTCGAGGTACCGCAGTCTGAAGACACACCGTTTTACCCTCGCTCCCCCTATGGCGTGGCAAAGATGTACGGGCATTGGATCACGGTCAACTACCGAGAGAGCTACGACCTGCATGCTTCAAGCGGGATTTTGTTCAACCACGAGTCCCCACGACGCGGCCTTGAGTTTGTTACCCGCAAGATCTCGAACACGGTTGCCAAAATTAAGCTTGGGCAGGCGAGCGAACTTCGCCTTGGCAACCTAGAAGCGAAACGCGACTGGGGATTTGCGGGCGACTATGTGCGAGCCATGTGGTTGATGCTGCAGCAAGACACCCCTGATGACTATGTGGTCGCCACCGGAGACACCCAATCAGTGCGCCGGTTCTGCGAGGTGGCTTTTGGCCACGTTGGATTGGACTACGAGGAGTTTGTGGTTATCGACGAGGCCTTCTACCGGCCAGCCGAGGTTGAACTGCTTGTGGGCGACCCGGCAAAGGCAGAAAAGGTCTTGGGGTGGACTCCCACCGTGGGCTTTGAGGACCTGGTCACCATGATGGTGGACGCAGATCTGGCATTGCTCTCGGGCAAACTTCACGGGATTAGCTAACTCCTTGTGACACCGCAGGTTGCAGTTCTTGCCGGTGGAGTTGGTGCGGCCAAATTTTTGCGTGGCCTGATCACGGTTGTGCCGCAGTCCCAAGTGACCGCAATTGTGAACGTGGGCGATGACACCGTGCTGCATGGACTCATGGTCAGTCCAGATATTGACACCATTACCTACACCTTGGCGGAGTCGGTCAACCCAGCGACTGGTTGGGGTCTCATCGGTGAAACCTGGCAAGCCATTGAGCAAGTGCGCCGATATGCGCAGAGCAACCACATCTTCCAGACTGATGCTATTGGCAATGATGCTGCCGGCTGGTTTGCGCTCGGGGACCGAGACCTAGGAACACACCTCTACCGCACCTCTCGGCGCAATGCGGGGGCGACCCTCACTCAGGTGACTGCAGAAATCTGCAGGACCTGGGGGCTCGAACTCAATCTGCTTCCCGTTACCAATGATGCTCTGCGCACCGAAGTACGAACCGCAGATGGCCGCGAGTTGAGTTTTCAGGAATACTTCGTGCGCGAACATCACAGTGTTGCGGTCAGTCAGATTCGCTTTACAGGCGCTGAGATTGCTGTGCCCGGACCGGAAGTGCTCGCTTCGATCGAACAAGCTGACGTTGTCTGCATAGCGCCTTCAAACCCGGTGGTCTCGATCGACCCAGTTCTCGCAGTTCCTGAAGTGCGAGCAGCAGTCACGGCTGTCAGAGAGCGAACCATTGCGATCAGCCCGATCGTTGGCGGAGCAGCACTCAAAGGGCCCGCTGACCGGCTGCTACGAGAACTCGGCCATGAGGTATCGGTAGTAGGAATTGCGCGCTACTACGCAGAATTTGCCTCAACTTTAGTGATTGACAGTGTTGACGAGCAGTTTGCCGAGCAGGTTGAAGCTGCAGGCATGCGTTGTGTCGTGACACCTACCGTGATGACGGACCGAGAAGCTGCCGCTGAGCTGGCCCAGCGCTGCATTGACGCAATTATCGCTAGATGAGGAACTACTGAAGATGAAGCCAATACAGCTAATTCCCCTTCTCGGGATGCCAGAGATTGTTCGTGCGAGCGATATCGCCGCTCTGATCTGTGCTGCTGTAGCCAAGACTGATGAGCAGTTGCAGCATCATGACGTGCTAGTCGTGACCCAGAAGATTGTTTCCAAAGCTGAAGGAGCAATGGCTCAGGTTGACCCCGATGACCCGTTGAGCCACAAACCGCTCGTAGAACAGGAGTCGGTACGAATTTTGCGTCGACGGGGCGACTTAATCATTAGCGAAACGAAGCACGGGTTTGTCTGTGCCAACGCTGGAATCGACCTGTCGAACGTTGCCAGAGGCGAAGCAGCTCTTTTACCAGTCGATCCTGACCGCTCCGCACGCCGTATCCGCGACGGCATAAAGGGCCTAACAGGTGTTGAGGTGGCTGTGATTATCTCGGACACTTTTGGGCGTGCTTGGCGACGCGGTGTGACTGATGTGGCAATTGGTGCCGCGGGAATTTTGCCAGTGCTCGACTTGAGAGGCACCCAAGACTCTTACGGGCGTGAGCTGCAAGTGACCGAGGTGGCAATTGTGGACGAGATTGCTGGTGCAGCTGAGCTCGTGATGGGCAAGTCCACGGGAATACCAGTAGCGATCGTTCGCGGTGTAGAGGAATCGGCCTTCAAACTCGGCAACGCCCGCGTCGGAGTGATGGAGAACCTGATTCGCTCCCCGCAAGAGGACCTGTTTCGTTAGCAGGGTGCCCGCCTGAGAGACTTCTTCAGTCGCTGAGTTGACTCACGAAGTCTTCGCCGAACCATGCAACTGAATCAAGTTGCTGATCCAGCGCAGAAGTATCGCCGGGCCGAAAATACCAAGGGCAGACCATTGCTTCGGTGACGCCCATCTGGGCCATGCGTTCAAACCCTGCTTGATCAAACACATCGGTGCAGAGCGCTTTGATCTCGAAGGGCAGATCGGAGCGGCCGTACTCGGAGCGAAGCTCAGCCAACCTTGGCAACACATCTGCCACCTCGGCAGTTGTATTAGCAACTGAGATCCAACCATCAGCTAAGCGGGCTGCACGCTTTAGGCCAGGCTCAGACAGCCCGCCAACGAAAATCGGAATCGGCTGCGTTGGTACTGGCCGGACCATCAGACGGCCGAACTCGTAGTGCTTGCCATGGAACTCGACAAACTCGCCGGTGCACACCAGGCGGATTATCTCGATTGCCTCGTTGGTCCGGGCTCCGCGCGTTCGCATGTTTTTGCCAAGCCACTCAAACTCTTCCGGGATCCAAGAGAGGCCCACGCCTAGTCCTAATCGGCCGTCTGCAAGTGCAGCAATCGAAGAGACCGTCTTGGCCACTAGCAGCGGGTCACGTATGCCAAGTTTGAGAACATTGGTAAAGAACGAGATGTGCTCGGTAACTGCGGCCATCGCAGGGATAGCAACAAAAGGGTCCAAGAAGGGGGTTTCGGCCGCCCAGAACCTGCCACCATCGCTGCTGTAGGGGTACTCGGCCGAAACTACCTCTGGAAAGAACACTGACTCGGGGACCGCAATGGATGCATACCCCGCGGCCTCTGCAGCCTGCGCAAGTGGAATGAAATGGTGTGGCGGCAACATGGGCAAAGCGAGAGAGAACTTCATGCGAGGGTTCCTCCGTCTACCTTGAGGACAGTGCCATTGACATGTGCTGCGTCGTCCGATCCAAGGTAGGCCACTGCCGAAGCAATCTGCTCCGGACCGCGCATGCGGTCAAGGGGCATGATTCGGTGCAAGAGCTTCGGGTCAGCTCCCTCTGGAAGCTCAAACGCATCTTGAATAGGCGTGAGAATTGATCCCGGCGCAACACAGTTGCAGCGCACGCCCAGCTTGCCAAACTCAACGGCGATCCCCAGCGACATCGCCTGAATCCCACCCTTCGACGCAGAGTACGGCCCCGTCCACGGATGGCCGCCAAGCGCTGCAGTCGAGGACATATTGACGATGTTGCCTTGAGACTCCAACAGATGCGGAAGAGCATCCCGACACATCAAGAAAGTCCCAGTCAGATTCACCCCAATGATCCTATTGAAGTCATCCAACGTCGTGAGGCGGAAGTCTTTAAACTGCAGGATTCCAGCGATATTGCACAGCACATCAAGACGACCGAACTCGCTCATCGTAGAGTCCATGATCTGCGCCACAGAAGCCTCTGAAGAAATATCAGCAACTAGCGACAAGACTTGAGCCCCGGCTTCGCTGCATGTTTGCACGGTTTGCTCAAGACCGCCTTCGTTCAGATCTACCAGAACCAAGGTTGCGCCTTCTCTGGCCAAGCGTTCGGCCGTTGCTCGACCAATACCCGAGGCCGCACCAGTAACAAGCACCACCTTGTTGGCAAAACGTTCCATTTTCTCTCGCTCTCAAATCGGGGGATGAGTTGTTCGATCTCTGCAAATCCGGAACTGCTATCGAACCTCGTGTTGCGCCCGAAAAAAGTCGAGGACTTCGGACGTTCCGGTTGCAAGATCAGTAAAGGGCTCCCATGCAAGGTGCATCTTTGCTCGAGTTGCATCAAGGCAGGAACGTTGCAATTCGCCATCTCGTGCGGGTGCCAGTTCTGCAGCAGTAGCCACTCCAGCGTTCAGCGCCATTGCAGCATGCAACTCGGTTACCGAGGTTTCAATGCCTGTACCAATATTGCATAACAAGCCACTGCCGCGTGTTGCCGAGCGAACAAAAGCATCAACCACATCGTCTACGTAGACGTAGTCGCGAGTCTGCGAGCCATCTCCAAATATTGTGCAACTCTCACCTGACAGGAGTCGCCCAGCAAAGATGGCGACTACTCCGGCCTCGCCGTGCGGATCTTGTCGGGGCCCGTACACATTCGCCAACGCCAAAGAGGTGTACTCCATCTGATGGAGTTCTCGAAACGCATACAGGTAGTCACTAATTACTTTCTTGGATACTCCATATGGGGCGACCGGGTGTTGGCTATGCGCCTCGGTGACTGGTAAGTCCTCTGGGTCGACCACTCCGTAGATAGTCCCGCCAGAAGAGGCAAAGACCACCTTTTGGGCACCTGCTCGTCTGGCACCCTCAATCACGTTGAGTGCTCCCAGAACATTCACACGCGCATCAAAGCCTGGGTCAAGAACAGAGACACGGACATCAATTTGTGCGGCAAGGTGAAAGACCACCTCGGGCTTATTTCGCTCGATCAAGTCAGCAACAGATGGATCACAGATATCGATCTGGTGGAAAGAGAAATCGTGATCGCGATTGGAACGCGCATCGGAAAGGTTAGCGAGTTTGCCAGTTGAGAGATTGTCTACAACCTCAACACTGTGGCCCTCGGCTAAGAGCCGATCCACCAAGTTGGAGCCAATAAATCCAGCGCCACCGGTTACCAATGCCTTCATTGCATGCCCCTACTTGTCGGAATAATTACCAGGTCTCGGGTGACGGGAACCGCCCGCTCACAGACACCGTGCCCGCTGCTAAGTCCTGATCAAAACCTACGATGCTGAGATCGCTCAGGCGCGAGGATTCCCCTACAGAGCAACCTGCACCCAAAATCGACCGGCTAACTTGAGCGCCCGCACCCACTTGGCTGTTGCGCATAACTACTGAATCCACAACCTGCGCCCCAGCCTCAATGAGCACACCGTGGCCGATCATCGACCTGCTCACCAGTGCGTCAGGATGCACAGTGGCGGACGGGTCGATACATGTCTCGGGTACCCCGCGAACGCCGTCAATGAGATCAAGGTGCGCCTGCAGGTAGGCCTCAGGGGTTCCGGCATCAATCCAATAGGCATCGGAATGCAAGCCAAACAATGCTTGATCGGCAACGATTGCAGGGAACGTCTCACGCTCAATCGAAACTCTGCAACCGGCCGGTATGCGGTCTATTACAGAAGATTCTAAAACATAGGTTCCTGCATTGATCCAGTTACTTGGCGCCGTGCCTGCTGGGGGCTTTTCAATGAATGCTTCAACTCGCCCGGCGGAATCTATGGGGACCACGCCATAGCGAGACGGGTCGTCTACTGGGGTCAATGCCAAGGTTGCCTGACCCCCGAAAGATTCATGCGCCGACCACAGGCCAGCCAAATCCAAATCAGTCAGCACATCGCCGTTGACCGCAAAGAACCGTTCTGTGATTCCAGCATGGGTAGCAGCGAAGCGAATCGCACCAGCGGTATCGAGGGGTTCGGGCTCAACGGCATAATGCATGTTGACCCCGGCGCAGGTTCCCTCGGGAAACTCTTCTAGGAAAGCATCCGGCTGATAGCCAAGCGAAAGAACCACCTGAGTGACTCCGGCGGCTGCGAGCTTGGCCACGACGCGCTCCAACATTGTCACCTGACCAACGGGCAACATCTGCTTAGGTTTCGACAACGTGAGCGGGCGGAGGCGGGTCCCGAAGCCTCCAACCAAAACAACAGCCAGCATGTCGGTCCTTAGCCGCCAGCCACTGAGGTGGTGGTTGATTCCTCAACTGTTTCACCCTCGGCAATAGTTGTTGTGGTCGCATCTGAGGGCGCTGCGGTAACGGGTGTAGCTGCGGTGTGGCTTGAACTCTGCAAGGCCTCCAAAGACGGTGGCAGCTTCGGCTCTGATCCCTTTGCGGCAAAGGCCACCACAAAGGCTTGACCGTCCTCTAGGAAGCGCTGAGCATCAAGATCTGTCGTCACCACCTCTGGCTTTGTGGCATCGGTTGCCTGCGGCGGCCAGACGTACATGACAACTTGACCCTCTGTGGTCTTGCCATCTTCGCCCGTGCATGGGTCACCGTTCTTTTTGGTGGTTCCATCGGCGAGGGTCAGCTCTGCGTTGCTGAGCTTGAGTCCGATCTGATCGGCAAACAGGCCAAACTGAGCATTCTTGCCCGCAGCAGACTCTACGAAAGGTGCGATTTGGATCAGGCCATCAGTGGTCGGAGTGATACCCGTCTCATCGGGACCAATCGGAACAGGGTTATCTTGGAACACGCCGCAGATATCAAGGCCGTAGGCCGAGTACCACTTGTCTTGGTCAACGGCGGGCGCGTCACCGACCTTCTCGATTTTTTGGCTGCGAGCAAAGAACACCATCACTAAGCCCACGACAATGATTCCGACAATCAACGCCGGAAATCCAAGGTTGCGACGCTGCCCAGGAGTCCGGCTGACGCCGGCTTGTTGAACGCGCTTGATTTTCTTTGAAGAAGAGGCCTTACCCATACGGCTTTACAAGCTAGTCGCAGACTCTCCTTCTGCTGAACTCCAAGGCCAAGAAGTCAAGAAAATCTCTTTGTGTTGGCCCCGAGTCAACCAAAGAGCCATCAAAGCAGAACCAGTGAATACCTAGTAGTCACGCCGGAGTTGTTCGAAGAGGTCCTCATAAGCAGCGCCCACTGCTGCGGGCGAAACCCACCCCTCGACAAAGGTTCGCCCAGCTGCACCCATCTGATCCAATGCCGAGCGATCCGACAACATCTGCTCAAGAGCCGAGCAAAATGCATCCGGGTCCTCGGGCGCTACTGCCCGGCCGGCACCAGCTAACTTGATTGTTTCAGCCACCTCAGTTCCGTCATCAACACTCGCTAGCACTGGGCGCGCAGCGGCAAGAATTGAATACAGCTTTGATGGCACGCTTGAGCGAGCTAGCCCGCGCTTGAGTGGCACGACATGCAGGTCACCCGCTGCAAGCACCTCGGGAAGGCGCTCGCGAGGCTGCATCGGGATGAACTTTAGGTTTTGCATCCCGGACGCGGACTCCTGAAGGCCTTCTAGCGCAGAGCCGCCGCCGTTAATCACGAAAACCAAGTCCTTGCGGTGTTGATTGCGGCGTGCAGCTTCGACGAGCAGCTCAAGCGACTGCGATAGGCCGACGTTGCCTGCGTACAGCACCACTGTTTTGCCCACAAGTCCGTACTCAGAGCGATACGAATTTTCGGAGTCGGCAGGCTGGATTCGAACCGTGTCCACAAAGTTCGGAATCACGTGAACGCGTTCTGGGTGATCACCCTGCAATTTGTTCACCACGTTTGTTCGAAGGTCCTCAGACAATACGGTGACCGCCTGCGACTTTTTGTACAAAAACTTCTCTAGCCACGACGCAACGGAGATAACCCGCGGGTTGGTGATCGCGCCGAGTTCTACAGCAACGTCGGGGAAGACATCTTGGACGTTGAACACAAACGGAGCACGTCGGGTGCTCGCGGCTAGCCAACCCGAAATACCAAGTGGCAACGGCGGCGACATCACCATGACTGCGTCTGGTCGCTTTCGACTCAGCAAGGCCGCGACCGTTGCCATAGAGGTAAAGCCCCCAAAGGCAACGGCTCTTGCTGGGATGTTGGTCTTAGATGTCGGGAACGGATGCAGACGTGTAATTTTTCCCCAGGCCGTTCGCTCTGTTCGCCACGGGCGACCGCCCCAGCCCGCCTCTACTGCGTGATCACGGTACCAAGGCAAGGCGGTAATTACGTGCAGATGATGGCCGCGCTGGGCAAGGGCGTTCACTATCGCGGTCATGACCTCACCCGTCGGCGCAAGGTCTGGCGCAAAGTGCGGGCACAGGATCAGCAGATTCATGGGCTTAGCCGTCATGACTTCGAACCCCATCTGCAAGATCCTCATTCGCCGCTGCAAGATACGAATCGCACAGTGCCCGTGCAGTTCTCTCGGGGGTAAAAGTGGCTGCCCGTTGCAGGCCGTCTTTTATCCGCTCAGTCCGTTGTGAGTCAGTGAGCACTAGTACAGACTGCATGGCATCAGCCCACGCTGTCAGATCCTTGGGGTCAAGCAAGTTCTCCGATTGCAGCACTTCGGGAAGCGAACCACTCTTCGATCCAAGCACCAAACACCCTTGAGCCATTGCTTCGAGGGCCGGCAGGCCAAACCCCTCATACAAGCTCGGCAAGACAACTGCACTTGCTTCGCTCACAAGTTCATCTAGTTGAGCCGAGCCAATGCGGCCGGTCCGGTAGACCGACTCAGAAAGTCCGAGCGCATGAATGCTCTGGTTGACCTGTTCCTCTAGCGGCCCAGCCGCACCAGTCAGAACCAAAGAAACCTCAGGATTTTTGAGCTTCAACTGGGCAAAAGCCTGAAGCAACATGAGGTGATTTTTGTGGGCATAGGTCACTGCGGGATACAAGAAATATGGCGAACCTTTGCCCGGCAAATTCAGGGCCAGAGTGTCTTGCTTGGAAACCGCGACCGCAGCGGTGGCGTTACTCACAAGCTCAGATTCTGACTCAACTAGATCCAAGCTCTGAGATAGACACCAAGGCACGACTCGCAAGCGATCGCGTTTCACGCCCAACAGTTGTTCTACACGGCCTGCAGTGAATTCACTCGGCACACAAATCACAGCAGCCGCCTTCGCCGAGCGACCGAGCATGAGTCGAAGGTACATTCGTTTTGTAGCAGAAAAGTTGTGTGCCAGATCAAGTGGTTGCAGATCGTGAATAGTGAGGACGACTCTGCCGGGGTGAAGCAGCGGCACTACTCCCCCAGCGTGATGTACCACTTGAGCGTCGATCCTTTTTGTGAGGCGGGCCAACCAACCTTGCTCAGCGAGCACGCGCCTAACTTTATTTCGACCAGAAACTGCGAGCACATGATGAGCGAAGTGCTCCACAAGGTCTGGGTGAGCGTCAAGAAACGGCTTGAGCACAGCAAGGTGAATCTCTAGATCAGCCGGAGGGTCTGCAGCAATGGCTCGTAGAGCATCTGTGGTTGATTCTTCACTGCCACCCACCACGCCTGGAACCAGCCAAGTTAGGTTGATGAGAACTCTGGTGCGGCTAGTCGAAGAGGCTTGCTTTACCACTGTCATGCAAGCACCTCGTTGTAGACCTCTAGGGTCAATTCCGCCGATTTCTGCCACGTAAACAGTCGGGATCGTTCCAATGCTCGCTGCCGTAGCTCAGCAGCTAGATCGCTGTCTAGCAGCAGCCTGCTGAGGGCTCCGGCAAGGTCGTTCACACTGAGAGGGTCAATCAAAAGCGCTGCGTCACCTGCCACTTCGGCCGTTGCTGTGCCCAATGAGGTAATCACTGCAGCTCCTGCCGCCATTGCTTCAAGCACTGGCAGACCAAACCCTTCTGCTAGCGAAGGAAAGCAAAAAGCAGTAGCACCTCGCTCTAATGCTGCAAGGTCCTCTTCAGGCAGAAATCCAAGTTGGAGGACCCTAAATGGGAGCGCATCTAGCGAAGCTCCACTTGCAGACCCAAAGGCATCACCCCACCCACCGGGACCCACAAGAACTAGGTCTAGGTCGGGCTCTGCAAGTTGCTGCATGGCGTGAATCAGTGTGGATAAATTCTTGCGGGGCTCAACAGTTCCTACAAACAAGACATACCGCTCTGGAAGTGCATAGCGAGTCCGCACTTGCTCAACTGTGTCTGCATCTAGTTCGACTGCTGAAACCCCCCAGGGCACAACACGAACGCTGGCCGAGTCAGCCCCTGCTGAAACACACTCATCGGCCACGCACTGCGAAGGCACCATCACCCGGCGGGAGCGCTCAAAGATGGCCTTCAGGCCATCGCTCATCAGTTTTGCACCCCGCTTCGTCATGAGTTCCGGCCGAGTCAGCGGAAATACATCATGCACGGTTGCTACAAACGGGGTCTTCTCTTCAGGTGGCCGAATCGGCACGGTTAGGTGGATCAGGTCGAGGGCTCCGGCACTACTAGCAACCTTGGGCCAGTCAGTTCGAGACCACAGGTCATACAAAATGGGTAGTGGCAGCGGCAGCCGAACAAGCTCAATCGGCGGCGTCCAGTCTCCTGGGGGCGCATCTCTCAACAGAGTGAATGGGCGACGCAGGTCTCCGCTGGCACCCACCCCAACAAGGTCAACCTGATGGGCCTGATTGAGTGCATCAACGAGTCGCTGAACCGAGGTTGCGGTGCCTCCGGGCACCTGATGCCAGCATTGCGTGAGTGTGATGGCCACACGTGGCGTCTCTGACATCTACTGAGTCTCGCGCGGCTAGTAGGACCCTTTGAGTCCTTTGACCATGAGTTCCGGCATTCTGGCCTGATTACGTTCAGTCCAGTTCGGACTTAAACTCGGCCGATACCTCGGTACACAAAGCCCCGCCGCCTGAGGGCTACGCGGTCAAGCACGTTTCTGGTATCTACCACTCGAGGTGAGCTGAGTTCTTGGACCACGCGATCCAAATCGAGGGTTCCAAACTCTGGCCATTCGGTGAGCACAACGAGCGCATCTGCCTCGGTGCAGCACTTGTAGGGATCAAGCGCAATCTCGATGCCATCAAGCAGCGGTGACGGCCCATTCACCTCTGGGTCGTAGGCGCGAATCTTCGCACCCTTGGCTTGCAGCCTGCTGATGACCTCAAGCGAGGGCGACTCGCGTAGGTCATCAGTCCCAGCTTTGAACGTGAGGCCCCACACAGCAATGGTTTTGCCATCGAGGGGTTGGCCAATAACTTGCTCTGTCTTTTCAACAACTCGATCAAACTGCGCGTTGTTTACTCGAACCACTTCATCAAGCATGGTGAAGGAATACCCAACAGCATTGGCTGTGTAGATGAGTGCGCTGGTGTCTTTCGGCAGGCAACTTCCGCCCCAACCAGGGCCGGGCTGCAAAAAGCTCGACCCAATGCGACTGTCGAGTCCCATTCCGATTACTACGTCATCCATATCGGCACCCACTGCCTCGGCCAGTGCCGCAATCGAATTGGCATAGCTGATCTTTGTGGCAAGGAAAGCGTTCGAGGCGTACTTAATCAGTTCTGCTGATTCGGGATCGGTCACAAGCAGCGGTGCAGAACGGCGCAACTGCAGTCCGGCTACTCGGGCTGCGACATCAGAGTCATCTGCACCGATCACTACCCGCTCGGGCTTCAAGAAATCAGCTACAGCGGACCCCTCTCGAAGGAACTCGGGATTGGACACGACGTGAACATCAGACCTGCCAAGTGCGTCGGCCACAACATGAGTTGAGCCCACTGGAACTGTGGACTTGTTGATGACAATAGAGCCCGCCTGCAGATAGGGCTTGAGCTCAGATGCCGCCTGCACTAGGTAAGAGAGGTCTGCAGAGCCGTCCTCGTCTTGCGGTGTC
>JBIKPA010000196.1:0-5195 GCA_044357715.1 Microthrixaceae bacterium | reverse complement strand
CGGTATGGGTTCTGACGTGGCAATTGCCGAGATGACCGCCGTCCAGGTTGATCAGTCGATCGATGTCAATCTTCGTGGGCCGATCTTGATGGCAACTGCATTTGCCCAGGCCCATCTTGAGCGTCAAGCTGCCGGACAGATCGTCTTCATCGGATCCTTGTCTGGTGTAGTGGCAACCCCAAATACGCGGATGTACAACGCAACGAAGTTTGGACTGCGCGGGTTTTCGCTCTCGTTACGAGAGGATCTAGCAAGTGCCGGTATTGGCGTATCGATTGTAGAGCCAGGCTTTATTTCAGAGGCTGGCATGTTTGCAACCTCTGGAATTGAGTTGCCGGCCGCCGTACGCAAGAAGACTCCAGCCGACGTTGGGCGCTGCGTGGCCAAGACAATTGAGTCGAATCCAGCTGAAGCATTTGTTGCACCCATCGAACTGCGCTTGGCCGCAACGCTTGGCAGCTTGGCTCCTGGGATCTCCTCAATGATTCAGCGGCGCGCAGGCACGGCCGAAATGAAAGACACTCGCAGTAACAGCTGAGCTAATTCAGGCAGTTCTGCCCCAGCGTCTTTTGGGCGCCTAGGGCGTGTCGTGCATCAGGTCGCCCATACCAAGGCAAATTTCGGTAGCCATAGCCATTCCACCGGGAAGGATCCCCATGCCAAAGAACCCGTGCACCATATCGTCGTAGCAGCGGTATCGGGTTGGCACCCCAGCCTCTACTAAAAGTTCTGCATAGCGCCGCCCCTCGTCTCGCAGCGGATCAAATCCCGCAGTAACGATCAGCGCTGGGGCAACCCCAACAAGATCTTTCTGCTCGATCGGCGAGGCAAGCGGCGAGTCCCAATCACTTCGATCGGGTAGGTACTTTGAGCGAAACCACTCCATGGACTCTTTTGTGAGAAAGAACCCCGTTGCAAAGATCTGATGCGATGGCTCACGAAGCAATGCATCGGTGGCCGGATAGATCAAGCCTTGCGCTACTGGTGCTGGCACATCGGTGTCTCGTGTTACCTGAGCAATCACCGCAGCAAGGTTGGCACCAGCGCTATCGCCCATCACTCCAACTCGACCTGGCTCAATCGACAGTTCTGCTGCGTGATCATGTACCCAGCGGTAGGCGGCCACGGCGTCGTCTATCGCTGCCGGAAAAACATGTTCGGGAGCAAGTCGGTAGTCAACTGCAATAACAATGCACTCGCTCTCATCAGCAAGTAAGCGGCACGATCCGTCGTGCGTGTCAAGGTCGCCTGTTACCCAGCCACCACCATGTAGGTAGACGATTGCCGGGGCCGTTTCTGGCAGTCCGAAACGGCGATAGATGCGAATCGGGATCTCACCGGCAGGGCCGGGAACTCGGCGGTCAACAACATGAAGCCCTGTACGCACCGGCATACCTAGGGCAGTCGCTCGGCGCATCTCTACCCGACGGTCGGCTACCGAGCCCTGCTCACCGTCGGCTCGGATACCGAGACGCTCAGAGAGCACAAGCATTGCCTGTAAGCGGCGGTTGAGTACTCGGCCATCAAGAACAATAGGTGGTGCACTAATTAGGCGGTCGATGATTGGGTCTGGCAGGGCCAGTACCGCCTGAATGACTCGTGTAGCCAAGCTTCTACGTTCGCTCATATGCACAAAGAGTACGCCCGTTCAGCGTCCGGTGGCACGGTCGAATGGCGAGATAGCGTCGCAGGGTGAGCATTTTTGGAAAGCCTTGGCAAAAGTGAAGCCACTCTTTGAGTTTTTTGACCTCACGGTGCGTTCGGGGGAAAGCGAGTTTTTACATCAGATCAATGTGATGATCCCCGATCAGAAACTGACTGTCATTGCGGGGGCTTCTGGCTCGGGAAAGTCCACGCTGCTGCGCTGCTGTAATCGTCTAGAGGTTCCGAGTTCGGGAAGCCTGCATTATCTCGGTGACGAGATCTCTTTGCTTGACCCACTGACGCACCGCCGCAGGGTGGCCATGGTGTTTCAACATCCAGTGGCCTTTCCTGGCTCGGTTCTTGAGAACCTTCGGGCTGCCTGCTCGGAGCTCTCGCGTGACAACGCCGAGCGCTTATGCGATCGGGTAGCACTCAAGGGTGAGTTACTTGATCGCGAGGCAGACACGCTCTCTGGGGGCGAAGCCCAGCGAATGGTCATCGCGCGGGCGCTAGCCTCCGGGCCGAGAGTGCTGTTGGCCGATGAGCCCACTTCTGCCTTAGATGCCGATGCGGCAAGTCGGCTTGAGGCGCTAGCTGTTTCGCTAGTTGAAGAAGGAATACCCGTGGTGTGGGTTACCCACGATCGAGATCAGATCTGGCGATTGGCACAACATTTGATTGTGCTGAAAGCGGGCAAGGTTTTGTTTTGCGGTTCACCAGAAGACTCAGGTGCCGCCCAAGCAATTGATGATTCATGGTTCAACAATGACTAGCAACGGAGCAATCTGATGACTGAGCAAGTAGTGGGCTGGAGCTCGCTCGTGGTATCGCTGATTTTTGTGTTGATTGCACTAGTTGTGACTGCGAGTGAGCACCTGAACTTGACGCGCCCGATTCTGATTGCTCTGGCCCGCTCCTTAGCTCAGATGACCCTTGTGGGGTTTGTCTTGGTGCCAATTGTGAACCCCGAAACGCCACTGTTTTGGTCCTGGCTCTGGGTGATCGTGATTGTGGTATTTGCAGCAGCAACGACTGCTCGAAGAATTGGCGAGGTCCCAGGAATTTTCCCTCTCGCACTGCTAGCCCTGGGCACCGTTGGGTTCTTTGGCTTGGCAATTGTGTTCGGATTAGGTGTGCTCGAGTTGCAGGGTCGAACGCTGGTACCAGTAGCGGGAATGGTCATTGGCAACTCAATGAACTCAGCAGTGGTAGCGGCCAACCGGGTGAGGGAATCTGCGGCAAATCAGCGCAGCGAGATTGAGGCGGGAGTGGCACTCGGAATGACAGTCAAAGTGGCCTCTCGCAGGTTTATTCGCTCCTCGTTACGAACAGCAATCTCGCCGCAGGTTGAACAAACTGCAGCGTTAGGGATCATTGTGTTGCCGGGTACCATGACCGGTCTGATTCTTGCAGGAGTCGAACCGTTTGCAGCCGTTCGCACTCAACTAGCGCTGATGTACGTCATTCTTGCCGGGGTAGTTATCGCAGCAAGCATCACCGGGCTTGGGACGCTAGCCCGGCTCACCACGAGCGATAATCGACTCGTTCGAGTCTCACGATCCAACTAGCTCAGTCCAACTCGCCCAAGAGCAAAGGCTGCTCGCTCAAGTAGTTGCAGGCGGGTTGCAGACCCATGCATCGGCAGGGAAGGCAGGATAGTCAGATTGGATCTGCCCCACGCCGTCGCCCAGACCGAGTCCCGAGCAAATCGCTCCAGCAGCAAGGTCGCCATTCGCTCGTACCAACGTGAACGCATACGGTGCGGCCAGAGGGATTCCAGCGCAACTGCCATTTTCAGAAAGCGACAACGTTGCGATGTCAAGAGCCACCGTTAGATTGCCAGCTGCGTTCGGGGTGCCGTTATAGGCAAAGTCGGGTGCGCCAACAACGCCCGAGTTGTAGCAGCCTGCTGCAAGCCAATCTCCGCCGATGGGTGTCATCGGGCTACAGGCACCTAGGGCAGTTCCGAAGAGAACTGCAACAACACTAAGAACTAGAAGATTTCTGGAACGCTTCACTTGGCCCCCCAATATGTTGATCCCGCGTGGTGCGGAATCCGCTGCAATGAAAGATAAGCGCCCCCAAGACATGGGTGCAAGCAAAAGAGCCGATTTTGTTGACAGTTCTTCGAGTTTTGAGATCAAGCGGGGCGTAACTCGTTGAGTTCAGCAGTGTTCGTCCGGGTAACAAGGTCCACCACTTTTTGTTCCAGCCCAGCGAGTTCATCTAGGTAATCCAACGGCCGAGGCATGCCTTCAATATGTGGCCAGTCCGAACCAAAGATCACACGCTCCGGCCCCATGAGTTCAAGTAGTTCATGCACATTGTCTTCCCAGAACGGATTGATCCAGATGTGTCGGCGGAACGTCTCGATCGGCTCTTCTGGGAACCATCCCGCCATTTTGTGACCTAGCGCGTCAAGGCGGTGAAACAGTCCGCGTAGAAATCCGGCGCCGTTTTCGACCGAGGCAATCCGCAAGTTTGGAAACCGATGAAAGAGTTGATCGGTAATGAGTGAGGCCAGAAAGTCCTCGATGGGTCGTTCGAGTTGCAGCATCTTGATGGGCTGCGGAACCGAGTTGGCGAAGTTCGAACTAAACCCGTCGGTGGCATACCCATTCGCCGAGTATCCCGAGTCGCCTGCATGCACAACCACGGTGATTCCAGCCTCATTGACTCGCGCCCAGAAAGGGTCGAACTGCGTGTCAGTTGGGGAACGCCTGCCGAGCGCAGTTGTCGGAGCAGCGGGACGCATCACAATGGTTCGTGCTCCTTTGTCTAGCGCCCACTCAAGCTCGCTAATAGCAAAGTTCAGATCGGCCAGTGTGATGTAGGGAGCTGCGAAAATGCGGTTCTGGTAGTTAAAACCCCAATCCTCTTCTACCCAACGATTGAAGGCCCGAAACAACACCGCTACTGCCTCTGGGTCGGTGCGCAGTTCCTCCTCGTAGACCATGCCAAGGGTCGGGAAGAGCCAGATCTTCTCTAGGCCGTGCGAGTCCATGGTGAGCAGGCGGGCATCGCGGTTGCGGTACTCGTCCTTGATTCGGTCGCGTGCTTTGAGCAGCTGCAGCGGGTCATCGCCATTTGGGTTACCGCGGAAATAGTCCTTGAGCACTCCCGGGCTAGCTACAGGGTCGAAGGTGGGGTTCACCACCGCCCGAGAGACCTTGCCGCCGAGCAGGTGGTACTGCCGGCCGTTGATCTCTGCCCATTGCAAGGTGCGAGGACCCCATGCGGGGTCTAGGTGACGAGTGAAGGCGTCAAGGGCCTCGTAATAGTGGTTGTCTGCATCAAACGGTCGATTCTGAAAATCCTGCATCCCCTCACTGTTCTATGCAGTTCCGCTCGGAGCAAGGCAGGCTCAATTCTCGCAGACCCCGCACCGCCACCCCCCGCACCGCCACCCCCCGCACCGCCACCCCCCGCACGCAGCTATTGGGTTGCAGACGGCTCGCATATCGATCCCGTTGCAACCCAATGCCGCTGAAGGGCCAGTCTGAGCTGTTTGATGAGTTCTGATGGGTCGTCAAGGTCTTGCCAGCTTGCAT
>JBIKPA010000195.1:0-5202 GCA_044357715.1 Microthrixaceae bacterium | reverse complement strand
GCTGCATCAGAGACACCGTTTGATTGCCCCGAGGATTGTCTGTTTTTTGAGCGCCGGCCGCTCGATAGCAACTGGACTCCGCCGCCTGGTAGCTAGGCCTAGTCGCTAGGTAGTCACTGGTGATCTGGACGGCAGCGAGTTAGTCAGTCAGCAGTTCAGCTGCACGCCGAAAGAACCGACTTCTCGGAAGCACCTCGACACCCACAGAGAGCGCCCAAGCCATTGTTTCATCCTCGACATGAGGTGCAAACCCAATCACTCGGTGGCTAGATTCCACCACCGCGGTCAGGACCTCTGCGACTCCGGGCCGAGATAGATCGACAAGCACTAGGTCGGCGCCGGCTGCAACAATGGGTAGTAGCGCTGCTGAGCCAACAAACTCAATCTGGTGCGCGCCCGGCTGAGAACTCAACCGTGATTTGTCCATCAGATCGGGAATCAACGCAACAATCTTCATAGCTGCCCTGCGCTTCGGCGACGCTGCAAGTGCAGGTGAGCCTTAGCCGCACCCCAAACCAAGCCAGGCTCCTGCAGCCGCTCATCAACATCGCTGAAAGTGGCCGGGGCTATGGCGTAGATGTCATCTGGAAACGCCCGCTGCTCAAATTCGTCGCGCCGAGCCGGCGGCACTCCCACAAGCTGCAAGACCTGCGTGGCGAAACTAGTTGAGGATCGAAGTAACGCGAGCGGGGTTCCCTGTTGAGCATCAAGATCAGTAAGCAGGAGTGCACGCATTTTTGGACTGATCTGGGAGCGACACTGTTCTCCAGCTAACACTGCAAGCTCAACCTGATCCTGGTTCAGGAGTACATTCGCTTCGCCCGCTCTACGACTGATTGAGTTGACTACCCAGTCGACCAGAACATCGTCGATGGCCTCGGCTAACACTATGGAAAGCTCAACAAACATCTGCTCGTCATCCGCCATCGTTACCACCCAGCGGGGTTGTACCGCCCGAAGGAGGGGGCCTTTCTAGAGTCGCGGGGGATTCGAGTTGGGTTGGCTGGGAATCTCCCGGGGTCGTGGGGGTCGCAGGGACAGTAGGGGTAACAATCCCGATCGAATTGCGCAGAACACCGGGCAGCGAACTGCCCGTGCAGGCCAATTCGACCATCTCGCCAAAAATCCGAACCTGCGGATCGCAGGGCAACAGTTGGGGGTCGGCTACCTGCAACGAGGCCACCTGGCCGGTTGCCCGGAGTTGCGGGGAATCAACAATCAGGTTCTTTCCTTGAACCGAAAGCTCCGCCTGTTCAGGCGGCGAGCCGAGCAGCAATACCCCGTTTCGGACCTCAGCAGGAACGCCCAGCAGTGCACCAATCTCACTCGGATCAATAAGGACGCGCACAGAGCCTGATCCGAGTGATGAGGCAACTACCTTGCGTTCGCGTATCGACAGATCGATTCGCAAGTCGTTCAGGATGTAGTCGGCCTCAGACACGGGAAGGGAGTACAGCTTTGCATCATCTAGGCGAATGGCTAGTTGGTCTACGCGACCGTCAAGCAGTGCAGCGAGGATGGTTGGCTGCCACCAAGACTTCCCCACAGTGACCTCGACTCCACCCGCAACTCCTGCAGCAAAAAGCTGCTCCTCGGCTATGCGCTGAGTAGCAACTCGCCCACCAATTTCTACACACAGCACGGCCAGAATCAGAAGTGCAGCAGCGCCAATCAAGAGCCGAGGAACTCTCCTGCTGCGGGGTTTGTTAGCCATGTGTTGGGCTCACACACCAACCTCATCCAAGACCACTTCTGGCGACTCAACCATGCCCACATAAAAGGGGCCAAACTCACCGTATTGGGTTGAGGCTTGGTCATAACGCATGGTGTAGACCACCTCTTTGATCGTGTCTGGCGTGTCGCCAAACAGAGTCACTCCCCACTCGTACTCGTCAAGGCCCGTCGAACCCGTGATGAGTTGCACGAGTCGGCCTGCGAACTTACGGCCCGAGGCGCCATGTTCGTACATCAGTTCTTTGCGCCGCTCAAAGCTCAACTCATACCAGTTGGCTCCGACGTTGCGGGTCTTCGACATTGGGTAGAAACAGAAAGCTGGCTTACCCTCTGGCGGCAAAACCGGGTAGAGCCGAGCCTGCTGCATCTCTTCAGGAACCCCCGCTGCATACTCAGAGAGCTCGGTGAGTGAGACGTAAGACTCGGTGAGATCTAACCCTGCAATCACCAAGTCTGTCTGTAGGCGTCGAAGGTTCCACTGATCAGTCGAGAGCGCCAGCACTGCAACATCGCACTTGTGGCCGAGCATTGCAGCGGTGACTACTTGGTCGCCCGATTCCTGAGCAGAAGAAATGGCTTTAAGGACACCCTCTCGATCGGTGCGCGAGCTCACATGAAAGAACAAATGCATTACGGCAAGGCCGACAGAGGGGGTTGCGGGCGTAGTCATGCTCTCAGTCTGTCATGTGAGCAGGCTTGGACTAGTAGTCCATGCCTCCCATGTCTGGTGAAGAGATGGTGCTTGACACGGGTGCGTCGGTGATGACGGCCTCGGTTGTGAGGAACAGTGCTGCGATTGAGGCTGCGTTCTGAAGCGCAGAACGGGTGACCTTGGCTGCGTCGATGATTCCGGCAGCTACAAGGTCTTCATACTCATTGGTGGCAGCGTTCAGACCCTCATTTGGGTTGGTCAGTGCTCGCACGTTCGAGACAATCACGCCGCCCTCGAGTCCGGCGTTTTCGGCAATCTGGGTGAGCGGTGCTTCAAGGGCCTTTGCCACGATTCTGGCACCCGTTGCTTCGTCGCCGCTGAGCGTGTCGGCGAGTTCTAACACTGCCTGCTGAGCACGAAGCAAGGTCACGCCGCCGCCGGCGACTACGCCCTCTTCAATTGCGGCCTTGGTTGTAGACACTGCGTCTTCGATACGGTGCTTCTTCTCTTTGAGTTCCACCTCTGTTGCAGCGCCAACCTTGAGCACAGCAACTCCGCCAGAGAGTTTGGCAAGGCGCTCTTGCAGTTTCTCCGTGTCGTAGTCGGAGTCGGTGTTGTCGATTTCGGCTTTGATCTGAGCAATTCGGCCGTCAATTTCATCTTTAGACCCAGAGCCATTGATGATGGTCGTCTCGTCTTTCGTAATGACAACGCGGTCCGCTTGGCCGAGCACATCAAGATCAATGGAGTCCAGCTTTAGGCCGACCTCTTCAAGAATCACCTGCGCTCCAGTAAGTACGGCAATATCTGCCAGCATCGCCTTGCGGCGCTCACCGAATCCGGGGGCCTTGATGGCAACCGAGGTGAAAGTGCCGCGAATCTTGTTCACAACCAAGGTGGCGAGTGCTTCACCGTCGACGTCTTCGGCGATGATCACAAGCTGCTTATTGGTCTGCATGACCTTCTCGAGCACGGGGACCAAGTCGCGAATGTTCGAGATTTTCGAGCCAACTAGCAGAAGGTAGGGGCTTTCAAGGACGGCTTCTTGACGATCAACATCGGTGACGAAGTACGGAGAGATGTAGCCCTTGTCGAAGCGCATGCCCTCGGCAAACTCAAGCTCAATGCCAAAGGTGTTTGATTCTTCGACGGTAATAACGCCATCTTTGCCAACCTTGTCGATTGCATCCGCAATAGTTGAGCCAATAGCGGGGTCAGCCGAGGAGACGCCAGCGACCTGAGCGATCTGCTCTTTGGAGTCAACTTCAATGGCAAGTTCGTGAATCTTTTCGGTTGCACGGGCGGTAGCTTTTTCTATGCCCTTCTTGATACCCATTGGGTTGGCGCCTGCGGCAAGGTTGCGAAGGCCTTCACGGACCATCGACCATGCCAGAACGGTGGCGGTGGTGGTGCCGTCGCCAGCAACATCGTCAGTCTTTTTAGCTACTTCCTTGACCAGGCTTGCCCCGATGTTTTCATACGGGTCTTCAAGCTCGATCTCTTTAGCGATAGAGACACCATCATTGGTGATAGTTGGTGCGCCCCACTTTTTGTCGAGCACCACATTGCGACCCTTTGGACCGAGGGTGACACGAACGGCGTCTGCCAGCTGGTTCATTCCGGCTTCAAGCTTGCGGCGGGCTGAATCGTCAAATGAGATGTTCTTGGCCATTGGGGGTCCTCCGTAGGAACTGCGTTCTTGGCACTCGATAGCAAAGAGTGCCAGCAAATTTTAGCACTCATGGCACTCGAGTGCTAACCGCCCCCATGCTGCTCGGTTCGTGGAGGGGCCGCATGCCACCAACACAGTGGCTATGAGTGCAGCTAGAAGAATGCAGCTAGAAGAATGCAGCTAGAAGAATGCGAGAGCTTCGGCAGTTCCGTACACCACAGCCAAGAGGATGATGAAGCTGCCAAAGAGTAAGCGGATGGTGCGGTCAGATGAGCCAATAGTGATTCGAGCGCCAATTTGGGCGCCGGGAATCACTCCCAGCATGAGCGGTAGAGCGAAAGCCCAGTCAACATGGCCCAAAAGAATGTGGGTGATCAGGGCTGGGATGCTGAAGATAGCCACGGCTACCAGACTTGATGCCACTGCAGACTTCATTGGAATCTTTAGCGGACCAGTGAGTACTGGCACCATGATGATGCCGCCCCCAACACCGAGGAGACCGGCCACAAACCCAGATGCTGCACCTAGGGAGCCAAGGAGCGGGAGCGAGTGATGTGGTGTCTCAATGCAAGCCTCTGAGTCCGGTTCTGGGCCTGAGCCAGCCTCGGGGTTCGGGCCTGGTTCGCCAACGCGGCGTCCACCTCGAACTACAGAGATGCCCGACCAGAACATCAAACCTGCTGTCAACAACATGAGTACTCGGCCGTCGATAAAGCTTGAACTCCAAGCTCCCGCAATAGCAAAGACTGCGCCAGACACTCCTAGGCCAAGCGCGGCATACCAATCGACTAAGCCAGCCTTGGCGTAGCGCCAGGTTCCCGAGATTGCTGCCGGCAAGATGGCCGGAACAGTTGAACCGACAGCCAGAATCGGGGTGGCTCCGAGAACTCGAATTGCCGGGGTAGTGACTACTGCACCGCCAACTCCAAGCAATGCCGAGAGAACCCCCGCACCAACGCCAACCAAAAAGGTGAGGGCAAGTACCCACCAATCAGCGCCGCCAATCTGGCTCAGCAGAATCTGGCTCAGCACGATCTGGCTCAGCACGATCTGCCCAAACACGACTTGGCAGACCAGGATCTAGCCGGCGCTGTGCCGGGCGGGGTTGGGGTACTCACCCGAGAAGTCTGCCCGAGTTCCGAAC
>JBIKPA010000194.1:0-5210 GCA_044357715.1 Microthrixaceae bacterium | reverse complement strand
AGATGGACTTCCCGGAATCTGCACGCTCGGTGGCACTGGCCCATCACTGCGCGGAGGTAACGGATCTGCGGGCGCTAACGGCGCAGCAGGTGGCGCTGGGGCTGGCGGCGCGGCTGGCGCGAACGGCGCAGCGGGCTTGCTTGGAGTGAACGGCGCTGGTGGCGGCGGCGGTGGCGGTGGCGGAGCAAATGACTGCAACGTTGACGATGCTGGAGCAGGCGGCGGCGGCGGAGGCGGCGGTGGAGTACGTGCAGCTGCTGGTGGCGGTGGTGGTGGTGCAGGAGCGCAGTCGATCGGCCTGCGTCTGCAAAACTCATCGCCCACGTTGATCGCCATTCAGATTCAACTCGGCACCGGCGGCGCTGGTGGCTCGGGTGGCGCTGGCGTAGCGGGGCAGTTCGGTGGTTCGGGCGGTTCTGGCGGCGTCGCGTTTGACCGAGGCGGCGGTGGCGGAAACGGTGGCACCGGCGGCACAGGCGGAGCGTCTGGCAGTGGCGGTGGCGGCGGTGGCGGTGCTGCGATTGGTATGTCACGAGATGCTTCAAGCGCCCCGTCTGGTTTGCCAACCTACAGCGGTGGCACAGGCGGTTCTGGCGGTGCGGGTGGAAACACTGGCGCAACCGGATCAGTTACAAATACAACCATCGCCTAAAACAACCGTCGCCCAGCACAAGCGGGCCCCAAAACAACGGGCCTCGCAACCGTCGCCCAGCACAAGCGGGCCTCGCAACCGTCGCCCAGCACAAGCGGGCCTCGCAACCGTCGCCCAGCACAAGCGGGCCTCGCAACCGTCGCCCAGCACAACCGGGTCCTAAAAAGCTATTGGGTTGCAGCGGGGCCGTATATCGACCCATCTGCAACCCAATAGCTTTTTCTTGGCTTTGCGCTTCAGTATTTGTTCGCCACCGGTCGGGCAGCGCAGTTCTTAGTACTTCAGCGTTGGTTCTGTGCCTGCAGGCAGGTTGATGGTCTTGGATGCCAAAAACTCGCCAAGGCCTTCTGGGCCTAGCTCGCGGCCCACACCAGATTGCTTGAAGCCACCGAATGGCGCACCCCAAGCCATGCCAAATCCGTTGACGGTGTAGTTGCCAGTTCGCACGCTGCGTGCGACGTCGATGCCATTTTCAACATCACTTGTCCACACGGTTCCAGACAAGCCGTACACGCTGTCGTTCGCAATCCCAATCGCATCCGCTTGGTCCTCATAGGGGATTGCCACGACCACGGGACCGAAGATCTCTTCTTGGGCGATCTTCATGCTGTTATCTACATCAGCGAACAGCGTGGCTTCTACAAACCAGCCTTTGTCCAAGCCCTGGGGTCGTCCGCCGCCTGTGGTGATTTTGGCACCCTCGGCAATTCCGGATGCGATGTAGCCCTCAACTCGGTCTCTCTGACGCTCGGCAATGAGCGGGCCAAGCGTGACATCGAAGTTGCCGGATGGGTCGCCGGGAACTAACGCAGCCATCGCCTCGGTGACTGCCTCTACTACCTCTGCATAGCGTTTGCGTGAGGCAAGGATTCGGGTTTGACCGACACATGCTTGGCCGTTGTTCATGGTTGCAGCAGAGACCAGCTCGGGAATAATTGCGTCTAGGTCCACATCGTCCAGAATGATTGCTGCGGACTTTCCACCCAGTTCAAGGGTGCAGGGGCGCAGGAGTTCACCGCAGAGAGCACCGATCTTGCGACCAGCCACGGTTGAGCCAGTAAACGAGATCTTGTCCACATCTGGATGTGTCACAAGGTGTTCTCCAACCTCACGCCCGGCGGGAACGATGTTCAACACGCCGGCGGGTAAGCCAGCTTCATGAGCGAGTTCTGCGAGCACGAACGATGAGAGCGGAGTTTCTGGGGCTGGCTTGAGCACCATGGTCGAGCCAGATGCAAGGGTTGGCCCGAGCTTCAGCATGGTGATGAAGAGCGGAACATTCCAAGGGATGATGCCGCCCACCACGCCGATTGGTTCTTTGCGCACTAGTGCCGGCCCAAGCATGTCTTGGCGAACTTCTTCAAACTCGTACTCGCGAGTCAGATTGGTGAAGTAGTCGAGCACCATATTGGCTGCCCCTACTTGGCCGAAATGAGCAAACAGAAGTGGGCAACCCACCTCGGCAGTGATCAGGTTGGCCAGGTCATCAGCCCTTTCGCCAAGAAGTCCAAGTAGCCGGCCCATGATCTCGGCTCGCTCTGCTGCGGCCATTCCGGCCCACTCGCTAGTGGTGAGCGCAGATCTTGCAGCGGCAACTGCTCTGTCAATATCTGCCATGGAACCTTCGGGAGTAGACCCAATGAGTTCTTCGGTTGCCGGGTTTATCACCGCAAGGCGGCCTGTGCCTGCGGGGTTGACCCACTCGCCGCCGATATAGAGCTGTTCAAAGTTGTGCACGATTCTGGCTTTCTACTGAGAGTGGTACTAGTTGAGACGTGGCCTTGAAGGTACTAGAGAGGATGCAGGGTGGTAGTTCAACAGCTCACTCGATTGACTTGGAATGGGTTGGATCGCTGCCTGACAGCCACGGTGAAACAATTATTACTAAACAAAACTGAAGTGGCCCGTAAAGCCTTGTAAGGTAGGAGGCATAGCAATTATTTCTTGACCCCTAGTTAGATCACCGCTCAGCGAGCGGTTACTGATTGGATTGCTCAGAGCATGTATTCCGATCCATCCTCCCCTCATCACCCATCTGCTGCTGCTGCGGTTCTTGACCCAGCCTTGACTCGTGTTGTGCGAGAAGAGCCATCAGAAAAGGTCCATCCAGACTTAGCTGCGCTCATGGTGAGCGGTGTCAGTTCGGGCCTGACCGAACAAGGCGCAACAACGGAGTCGGCTCAGGAAATGTTTGAGCAGTTGATTCTTCCTGAGTCAGACATCATGTTTCGAGTAGCGCTGTCAATCACTCGCAACCGCGCCGACGCAGAAGACTTAGTTCAAGAGAGCCTGCTCAGGGCCTATAAGGCAATTCACACTTTCGATGGTCGCTACCCGCGTGCATGGGCGCTCACAATTGTTCGCAATACCGAACGCAATCGCCATCGCCGTCGCCGTCCAGAACTGTTGGCCGACCCGGAGATCCCCGAGGATCGGGTTCCAGCCTCTGGCGCTGATGAGGTTGAGTTGAAAGCAGAACACCACGAACTCGGTGGAGCGATCTCTCAAGCAGTCGCCACCTTGCCCTCCAACTTCCAACAAGTCGTCAAGCTTGTAGATATTGAGGGCCTGACTTACCAAGAAGCGGCAGAGCTGATCCAAGTTCCGCTAGGCACCGTGATGAGTCGGCTGCATCGGGCGCGACGTCGTCTGCGTGAGCTTTTAATTCCTCAGGGGTTTGGTCCCGAGGAAGCCTCCAGAGAATCTCGAGCAGTGTCTGGGCAAGGCATCCCCTCCAGCCCGGACCAGGCGCTGCTCGATGAGCCGTTGAGTGCAATGCACGGTTCGAGCTTGGTGGCAGGCCAGCCCTATGTGGCTGGTAGCGCCCTTACAGAAGAACTGCGTAGAGCCAGCGCAAACGCTCGGTAATACGGCTGCACCGATCAACTATTTGTAGCCAACCATGATGTGCTCAACCCATGCTCCCGGTGCTGCATTCATCAGTGTTCCCAAATCCCAGTAATCCCACCAGCGTGTGATCTGGTTCTGATCGTTAAACACAATCACCGAGACGAAGGGCAGTTCTACTGTCTCGCCGGTCGACCAAGTCCAGCGTTCCACGTGTTCGGTCATGGTGGTATCTCTTTGCGAAACGATATTCCACCCCGGCACATGTTCGTATTTTTCTAGTGGCTCAATTCCAAGACGCAACCGTGCCGCAACCTCGGCTGGGCCGAACGCTCCCTCTTCTGGGGCGGGAATATCCCGGTAGTTTCCATCAGGGCTAAACCAGGCCCCGACTGCATCAAAGTCTCGGCGAAATAGGTCAGACCAGAACGTCTCGGTGAGTGCCGCAAGCTCTGCAAGTCGGGCGGGGGTTGTTGCATCTTCAGTAGACATGGTTCTCCTCGGTAACAAGATCGGTTCAGTGCGGGGCATCCGTTGGAGCGAGAGTATCGCCCGCCCATCAAGTTGACCGCTCGCATGTCTTCTCGCGGTACCTTCGACGCATGACTACTCCTGATCACGGCGCACCTTCGGATCGAACTGCTTTAGGCCAAGCAGGACTCGATGATGCAGTGATGATCCTGAGCGCCGACTGGATTTTGACTGTTGATCAACACGACACGGTGCTTACTGAGTCTGCCGTTGCAGTTCAAGCAGGCGTGATAATTGCAGTGGGGCCGTTAGCCGAGCTGCTGAAAGCCCACCCGCAGGCATCACGGAAGCATCTGCCCAACTCGGTGCTCATGCCGGGGATGGTGAACGCTCACACGCATCTAGCTATGACGATGTTTCGTGGCCTTGCAGATGACCGAAACCTGCAGCAGTTTCTTGAGCTTGTTATGCCTGCAGAGGCAGCCGTTTTGCGCGCTCAGTCTGTGTCGGTAGCAACAGCGGCGGCGGCTGTTGAGAGCATTCATGCCGGGGTGACCACAGCGCTGGATATGTATTTCTTTGCTCAAGATGTTGTCGCCGCTTGCGATTTGGTGGGCATGCGCGTGATGACCGGGCCCACCTTCATGGGTTCTGCCGGACCCGAGGGGATGACCAATGCCGCTCAATTGGAATGGACCGAGGCTTGGCTTGCTGCCAATCCTGCTCGCCCAGGTTGGCGGGCAGTAGTTGCAGCCCACTCTGCCTACCTGGTGTCTCCCGAAGAGTTGCAACAAGTTGCTGCGCTAGCGCAACGTCACGATGCAACGTTTCACATTCATGCAGCAGAGAGCTTGGGCGAGATCGACTCGGTACTTGCCCAGCATGGCAAGCGAACGGTCGAACTGCTCGACCACCTTGGTGTGCTTGGCCACCGGACGGTGCTAGGTCATGCAGTGCATGTCAATGACTATGAGCTCGAACGTATTGCTGCAACTCGGACTGCAGTGGCGCATTGTCCTGCATCAAACCTGAAGTTGGGGTCGGGTTTTGCTCGCGTGCCAGAGATGCTTTTAGCCAACGTGACGGTTGGCCTTGGCACCGATGGTCCTGCAAGCTCAAATGATTTGGACTTATTTGCTGCAATGAGGCTTGCTGCACTGATCCACAAAGGCGTACAGGGTGATGCCACAGTTCTGCCCGCTGCGCAGGTGGTGCGTGCGGCCACGCTCGGTGGCGCAAC
>JBIKPA010000193.1:0-5260 GCA_044357715.1 Microthrixaceae bacterium | reverse complement strand
TTCAGTAGACCTAGCTTTTGACCCTCCCGAGCGGCCGCTACCTCGATGTCAGCGATTCGGCGGTTCTCAAGTTCGATCTCACGCGCTAAGCCCGGTCGCCGACGAGAGGCCCCTACAGCCTCGGCTCGACTCAGACGAGAGCTTGAGAGGTGGCTGCCTTCTGGATCGCTCGCCAACTCCAGGCGTGCGGCATCTAACAAACTATTGAGGACGTCATCCTGAGTGCAGTTCTTCCCAATCACGCGATGCAGGGGCATCAAGTCTTCCCCTATTTGGCTCCGATACTGCGCAGCGAAGCTTGCTTCAATCAGCCCATCCCGACTTTCGAAATGCGTATAGATAGTTCCGACTGAAACCCCCGCTTGGTCGGCCACATCAGTAACTCTCAGGCCTGCTTCACCATGAAGAGCAAGGATCTCAATGGCGGACGCAAGAACTCTTGCGGCGCTGCCAGAGAAATCTTGCTGAGACAAATCAACCCCAGTTAACTGTGCGCCCATACAAAACAATTTACAGCAGTACAACCCTCGAACTAATAAAAACAATTCACATACTTATTGAAGGTATTAAATCCCGCCCTGAATAATTATTAATAAAGTTGACTAATCAAAGGACTCGCTCCTCAGTCACCTGCAAGAAGCAAGCCTCTTGTGCCTGACACCAAGCTTTGAAGCGTGTAGGGAGCTCAGATTGAGATGTGGCTGACCTAATGGGTAGCTTGTCGAAATGGCATGGATCTTTGTTGCGGTTTTTTCGCTCGTTCTCATCGGGGTCTTTCTGGTTCGCCCACGGGTAAGCAAGCACTATTCAGGCGACTTTCAAGGCATCAAGGTTGAGGCAATTCTTGGCCCAATCATTACCCTCACCGTTTTTCTTGGTGCGATTGTCATCGCACAATCCACACAGACGTTCCAGAGGGCAAATCAACAGTCAAACGCCGAGGCAGGAGCAGTTGAACAGCTTTTTAAGAACGCCGCACTGCTCCCCGAAAATTCTGGCGAAGCAATCCAAGCAACATCGGTGTGTTACGCACGCGCAGTCGTAGCTTTTGATTGGCCCGCGATGCAGGAACTGACACCGTCGCCGCAAGTTGATACGTGGGAACGAGCCTTTGACACCGAGATTCCAAAGGTCTTTGCCGGCCCCTCCCCCGTGGTTGGCCAGCTAGTAGGACTCAACCGATTGCAGACTGAAGCCAGAAATGCTCGCGAGTACGACGCGGCGCCCCACTTGCCACTCCTGACGCTCATTTTGATGGTCGGTGCTGTGCTCTGCGTTGTCTTGGCTGTCAGTTCCTTTGCTGTTGTTGATATGAGTCGCCGCATTCTGATTCCGCTAGCAATGATCTTTGCTCTACTTCTTGGAAGCACCGTGTTCTTAGTGGAGCAGCTAGAGGAGCCGTTCACTGGCCTCGTCCGCGTGAGCTCAGAGTCGATGCAGAAGGTGGCAACCGAGATCGGTGCAGATTATGAATCCGCATACCCCAACTCGCCTCTACCTTGTGACTCTCGCGGCGCGGAAAGAACCTAGGAGTATCAGCTAAGAGTCGCCTTGAGACCAACACAGTTCCTCCATCGCCCATACTTAGGGACCGCAGTGTCTCTGCAAGGTGCATGCGCACACCGCTACTAGGCGCAATCATGAAAAGGAGTCTCAGATGTCCCCCAAAAGTCCCAGCAGCATCACCGGCAAAACGGCGCTTGTTACAGGCGGAGGCAGTGGCATTGGCCTAGGAACCGCTTCCCGCCTAGTGGCAGATGGAGCGCATGTCACCATCTGCGGTCGCAGCGAGGAGCGCCTGGTCGCCGCCGTCGAGACACTGACTCCCCGAGTCGGCGATGGCGGTTCTATTCGCCACATCGCAGCCGATATCACCGTTGATGAACAAATTGCCGCAGCGGTTGCATTCGCCTCTGAGCCAACGGGCGGACTTGCAATCTTGTTTGCGAACGCTGGCGGTTCTATGCACATGGGGCCATTTGCAGATGCCGATGCTGATGCTTTACGAGCAACGGTAGATGTGAATCTGGTGGGAACGATGTTGTCGATCAAGTGTGCAGTGCCTGCGATGCGAGCGAACGGCGGCGGATCGATCATCGGGATGTCTTCGGGTGCAGGCGCGTTTCCGCACCGGTTCTTGTGGGCCTACGGCGCATCCAAGGCCGGAATCGACATGCTGTGCAAGAGCGCTGCAGATGAGCTTGGCGTAGACGGAATCAGGGTCAATAGCGTGCAACCTGGAATCGTTGACGATGAACTCATGGAGTTCATCACTGCTGGCGGCGCGCTGTTAGACAACTACATTGCGAATATGCCAATCGCCCGCGTGGGCACGGTAGAAGATATTGCCGAGGCCGTCCGCTTCCTAGCTGGACCCGAATCCTCGTGGATCACCGGGGTGAACCTGCCTATAGACGGCGGGCATCACCTACGCGCCGGCGCAAACTACGAACTACTCTTCGGCTAGGCCCGCTCACTGCTGCGCTACTGCACTACCTCACTGCTGCACTGCTGCGCTGCCGCGCTACTGCAGTACGGGGCGGTCAGTGTGGCGCTGGGGCCTGCAAGTCTCGAACTACCTCGGCAAAGTTCTCGGGGTCTGGAGCGCGGTTATTGACCAGACTTACCGAGTCTGAGATTCCAGCCAATCGGGAACGGAGTTTGTCGGCAATCTGAGACGGCTCGCCTACTACGGCAATGCTCTCGAGCAGGTCGTCATCAATAAGGGCTCCCATCTCGGTCCACTTATCTGCCCTCGCTAGCTGCTTCAGGTGAGGATGCAGGTCCCCATAGCCATGTAACTCAAACACTGACTGGTACGCCGGAGTTGTGCCATAAAAAGCTAGCTGGGTTCGGACGGCCTCACGACTCCGACTGAGCTGCTCATCGGTGCGGCCCGTCACAATAATGGTCACGCAGATCACCTCAACTTGGTTCTGATCGCGCCCTGCAGCGGCTGCCCCGGCGGCAAGCGCCGGCAAGGTCAACTCCAGTAGCGACTTGCGAGAGTTCACCGGGTGCACCAAAAATCCGTCAGCTACTTCACCTGCGACCTGAGTCATTTTTGGCCCGAACCCACCCAACAAAATGGGCGGAGCGCCAAAGGGGTTTGGCCCCGGGTTGAAAGCAGGGACCATTCGAGTGTGAGTGTAAAACTTTCCCTGAAAATCCAGAGGTACACCGTTTTGCCAGGTGTCCCAGATTGCTCGAATAGCCAGCACCATCTCACGCATTCGCGCCGCTGGGTGGGACCACGGCATGGAGAACCGCTGCTCAATATGTGGCTGGATTTGTGAGCCCAACCCCAACTCAAACCTTCCACCAGAAACGGCCTGAAGATCCCATGCAGCATTTGCCAGGGTCATGGGCGTGCGAGCAAAGGCAATGGCTACTGCAGTTCCGAGCTTCAACGTGGAGGTGTGCTCTGAAGCCACGGCAAGTGGAATAAACGGGTCATGCTTAGCCTCAAATGAAAAAGCCCGGTCATAGCGAAGTTGCTCGAGCTGTTTGTAGATGGTTCTTGCCTGAGTGAGGTCCTCGGTTGGGACCGTCATTGAAACGTGCATGCCCTAACGACAGCGGCTGCGCAAGAAGAAGTCAATCTCTGCTCGCTCTGCTCAGCGCAGCGTGAGCATGTTTCCCGAAGGCGATTCGCTGTGAGTCAGACCTAGAATCAGAGCAATGGCACCCCGCGCAACGAGCAAGGCTGGCTCTAAAGCCAAGCCAACGCACACATCCACACTCATCCTGCTTGTCCGTCACGGGCAAACTTCAACCACTGGGGCCGTGTTGCCAGGTAGGGCAAAGGGGCTCGATCTTGCCGAGACTGGCCGAGCCCAAGCAGAAGTGGCGGCCGATCGCATTGGCAAGCTCAGCAACATCCAAGCGGTTTATGCCTCGCCGCTTGAGCGCACTCAGCAAACAGCAGCACCCATAGGCCGAGCTGTGAAGCAACGTGTTCGTAGTTCAAAGGGACTACTCGAATGCGAGTTCGGCGAATGGACGGGAGCAAAACTCTCGGACCTTCGCAAGTTGCCCGAATGGAGTCAGGTGCAAAACAATCCCTCGGGTTTTCGATTCCCCGGTGGTGAATCTTTTGCCGAGATGCAAACTCGCATCTGGAACGAACTGCAACGCCTTGTGGCCCTTCACCCGGGTGGCACTGTGGTTGCTGTCTCGCATGCTGACCCCATCAAAGCTGCAGTAGCCATGGCCACAGGTGTACACCTTGATCTATTCCAGAGAATCGTTATTTCTCCTTGCTCGATTACTCCGTTGTTGTTCACCGCCGCTGGGCCTGTTGTACTTGCAGTCAATAGCACCGGTGATGACCTGAGCACACTTGCTCCGTCGTAAAGTGACTACTGCATGAGCGACATGAATTCCCCCTTCGAATTTGAGCAACTAGATGCTTTTATTCCAGGCGCCCTTGGTGAGCCAGGAAGCCGAGTGTTCTATCTGCAGGCCAGAACTGGCGCGCAAGTGGTGTCGTTCAGGCTCGAAAAAGAGCAGGTTGGCATGCTCGGTCGCTACTTGGGGCAACTTGCAGCCAACATGGGCTCTCCGGACCCCGAACGAGATATTGCTGGACTTATTGAGCCAGTCCTTCCCGAATGGGTAGTGGGAACCATCTCTGTGGGGGTGGACGAAGACAGCGGCATCATTCAAGTGACTGCAGAGGAACTCGTGCCCGAGGAGATCGAGTTCGAAGTCGATGATGACTTCACCGAGGAAGACATCGAAGAGTTACTAGATGCTGAAGACGACGCCATTGGGGAACAAGCCAAGTTCACGCTGCGCGTAGCTCAGGCAGCAGCCTTTGCCGAGGCCGCAGAGGAGCTTCTTTCTTCGGGGCGTCCACCATGCAGGCTGTGTGGTCGTCCCATTGGGATTGAAGGACATAACTGTCCTCGCTGGAATTAAGCAGGCCTCGTGCCCGACTCAGGCGAGCAGCAGGAACAAGATCTGCACAAGGAGGACCCCTTCGAAGAGGACGTTTACGAGGAGGACCTGTACGAAGAGGACCTGTACGAAGAGGATGACTCTGACGAGGAGTCCATACAGTTTGAGTACTCCGCCACCATCACTCCAGGCGCTGCTGAGATGGCCGAGTTACTCATGCGGGGCAGCATCGAGGTTCTCGGTCTTATGCCGTGGTCGAGCAACGGGACGTATCTGGTGCAGGTCACGCGTGGCGAAGACTACGCACCCGCTATCTACAAGCCCGAGCGGGGTGAGCGCCCGCTCTGGGATTTCCCCG
>JBIKPA010000028.1:0-17323 GCA_044357715.1 Microthrixaceae bacterium | reverse complement strand
ATCCGTTGCGCTCATCCCGTTTTCCATGTTTTTAGTGACGATCCCGCTTGCCTTTGTCTCACCGACATTGATGTTGATGAGCTGGATTGTGATTGCGCCACTGGCTGGCCGATGGGCTCACCGACGCAAGCCGGCCGACGCTAGCTAGGGTCGGGCTCGAGATTGCTGGGCTGGTGTTGATGAGTCTGAATTACTTCAGGAGGGCATGCAGGGCAGCAGTGCGCTCTGCTTCTTCTGACAAGAAGGCTTGTTCCCATTCGGGCGGTTCAACTTGGGCGCCAGAGGCAATCGCCTGAACGGTTTCGCTCCTAGATTCGAATCCTCGCAGGGCCCTAGCTTTTCGTGACCTCCACATGACAGTGGCGCAGCACAGCAGAACGTAAAGAGTCATCGGCGCAAGTGCCACTGGACTGAATGCCTGTTGCAAGTGCAGCGCAAATGCGCAGCCCAAAGCAGGGGCAGCAAGAGCCGTCAGCAGGACCTGGCGACTAGGGGAGTAGCGAACCTGCCCGAGATACTCGCCAATCCAGTCCAAGGTCATGGGTAGCGGAAGTATCCACATTCCCAGCACCAGAATGGGAACAATCGAAACTCCCAAGGCCATCAGGGCCGCTGTACTGAGCAGTACTAGCGGATACAACACCACACAACGTCGGCACACATGTCGTTTGCCAATCTGAACGCAGCGGTCGTATTGCTCGACATGGTGGTGCGAATACCACAGCGGGCTGACATGAGTCCCTACTGCGAGATTCGGGGAATCGGCCGGCGCTGCCATCCTCTCTCTATCGGCAGAATCAAACCAAACCTGAGACAACAGATGCCACGGAGTGCAGGAACGCGCGAGGATGACCACCATGGCTGAACAGAACAACCCTGATTCGCAGGTCCCTTCCTCAAGCGAAAATCCCGACTCTGCGGAGTTTGTCTATAACGAGTTTTCGCACTTCGCGGGCAACTGCAACGAGTACGCACTGCCTTGGGACGGCCAAGCTCAAGTCACGCGAGTGAGTCATGAATTGCCCGATGGCAGGGTTGCTTCTGCATTGAAATGGGGCGATGGCCCGCCAGAGTTGGTACTTCTGCACGGCGGGGCTCAGAACGCTCATACCTGGGACACGGTCGCCCTAGCGCTTCGACCGTGTTCAATCCTTGCGATCGACCTAGCCGGGCACGGGCATTCGGATTGGCGAACCGATGGTGCGTACGGACCAGAGAACAATGCTGATGATGCTGCAGCGATGATTGACAAATTTGCCCCGGCCGCAACGGTGCTTGTTGGGATGTCACTTGGCGGACTCACTGCAAACGTTCTGGCTGCCACCTACCCGTGGCTCGTTGAGCGACTCGTGATTATTGACGTGACCCCGGGAGTCACCCGAAACAAAGCAGCCGAGGTGCATGCATTCATCGAAGGGCCTCAGCATTTTGCATCCTTCACAGAGATCTTCGACCGGACTGCAGAGTTCAACCCCACCCGGTCTGCCGATTCGTTGCGACGCGGTATTTTGCACAACGCACACCGACTCTCGGATGGCTCTTGGGAGTGGAATTATGACCGCCGGCCAATCCTGCAGGAGTCGATCGCCAACCCTGAAGATGGCGACGCAGCAACGTTCGCGGGGGATCTGTGGGGAGATGTTGCCGATGTTCAAGCGCCCTACCTGTTGCTCAGGGGTGCGCTCAGTCCAGTAGTCGACGATGAGGATGTGTCTGAGCTTCTCGTTCGCCAACCCGAGGCTCGCGTGCAGGTCATCGAAGGTGCTGGCCACAGTATCCAAGGTGATCGCCCCCTCGAACTGGCCAGCATTCTGAACGAGGAACTCAGTCTGACCCGTTGACCGGGCGGGCTGTCTGCCCCGCTACCCATGCCTCGACAAGGTTGGCGAGCACGGGCAGGGTGACGGCCCCAGAACCAAGCACTGTGTCATGAAAAGCGGGCAACTCGAACCGTTCGCCAAGGGCATCTTCTGCAAAGGAGCGCAGTCGCAAGAACTCAAGTTGCCCGACCTTGTACGAGAGCGCTTGGCCAGGGATGGCCAAGTAGCGATCCACCTCACCGGGTATCTGATCCTTCGGAACGGGTGTGTGCTGCTCGAAATAATCAATGGCACGTTGGCGGGACCAACCCCGTGCATGCAATCCGGTATCGACCACAAGTCGGGCAGATCGCCAAGAATCAGCCGCCAGCATTCCAAATCGGGCAACCCGGTCTGAATACAAGCCCATCTCATCGGCGAGGCGTTCGGCGTACAAGGCCCATCCCTCGATGTACGCAGTAGGGCCATCGTGACGTTGAAACTCCGGGAGTCCTGTGAGTTCCTGGCTAATCGCAATCTGTAGGTGATGCCCAGGAACCGCCTCATGGAACGCAATCGACTCGGCCTCGGTGCGAGAGGCCTGTTCCGGGTGAGCAGTGTTGATGAAGTAGGTGCCAGGGCGCGTTCCATCAATAGCTGGCGGAAAGTAGTAGGCGTAGGGTGCATCGGCGGCTAGGAACTCGGGGATCGGAGACACCAAACATGGCGAACTTGGTAGCAAAGAAAAAAACTCTGGAAGCGCTTGCGTCGCCCGAGCCACACTGCGCTCGGCAAGTTCAACAATCTCGGCTGCGTCCACATGGCGCAGCGCCGGGTTGGTGCGCAGAGACTCAAAGATGGCCGCAAGATTGCCGGGAGCAGCGCTCTGACCGTCCCCCGGCTTGTTCTGCAGCGTTCTGAAGCTTGCCGAGAGCACGTCCTTTGGGTCTGGCTGTTGTTCGGCCAAAGCCAAATACTCTGCGGGCAAGGTGACCTCGGTGTGCTGCCGGCCGAGCTCGTGCAGTTCGTTGGCAGAGAGTTCACAGGTGGTGTGCGAACGGATCAACGCCGCGTACAACTCCTGCCCGTCAGGAAGCCAGCACCATCCGGCCTGTTCATCTGGGCGAGCTGACGGTGCGATCTGATCGCGAAGCGCATCGCGATACTCCCCAAACGCGGGCCTAATGCATTCCCGAACCAGCTGAGCCATCTGACTCTGCCACTGCTCTGCCCCGGACCACCCCTCGGGTAGTCCCGCCGCTAGGAATGGATCCTCATCGGGGCTCGAAGCCAGATAGGAATCCAGTGAGTGCAGCGACCGGCCAATGACCCGCTCACAAGGGGTTCGCCCCGCCGCAAGGCCTGCGCTGAATCGCTGTATTGCTTGGTCCAGCATTAGAGGGACCTGGGCGTAGCGGACCAAGGCCGCCTGAGCATGTTCAGGCTCTGGGTACGTGAGTTGAGGGGCGAGCATGAGCAGCGCTGCGTGCGGGCCGTCCATCTGATCAGAGGCAAGTTCAATCAGACGCAAGTCCGCTGATTCGATACCCGTTTGCAGCTGATGAAGAAGAACTGAGCGTGTCACCCGATCTGCCATGGTCAGGTTGGCGGCGCTGAGCGCTGAGCTACGCAGACGCAACCTATGCAGAGCTGCGCGGTGATCTTGCTCAGCCTCAAGCGACAAGTCGTCAAGGCGATCGTCGAAATCGTGCACTCCAAGCAGAGTCGCAGAGAGCGGGCTGTTCTCTAGCGACAGAGCCCAGTACTCGGCGCAAATCTGAGAGAGGTCAGCGTTTCGTTCGGGGCTTGCTCCTGAGTGGTGCATCAATTCGGCATCAGCTGTAACGCTTGGCCGGTTCCTTCGGTAGTCCCAACATTCGTTCTGCCACAATGTTACGCAAGATATTGGTCGTGCCGCCCATGATTGTGTAGGCCGGCGCGTAACAGATATTGCGCGCAACCCTTCCGGAACACATGGCCTCTGCACCGGCAACTCTTACGCAGAACTCGGCTACGCGCTGCTCAAACTCGGTGCACAGCGTCTTTGTGGCCGCCGAGAAACCGGCTGGTGCTTGCTGCAACACCTCTCTGAGGACTAAGAGTCGACCGATTGTGTAGCCCGACTCCAAAGCAGCAAACTCGTCACGGATACGAGGGTCGCTCATATCTGCCTGCTTCACTGCATCAAGGTACAGCGCCCTGTTTGAGACGAGTCGATCAATTCCTCCGCGCTCGTGTTCCATCTGTCGCATGACTTGTTTAAAGCTGCCATTGAGGGTTCCAACAAGGTGATCTGCTGGCACTTGAACATCAGTGAAGAACACCTCGCAGAAGTGGGCATTTCCGGTTGCATCAAGAATCGGCCGCACCTCGATCCCAGGGGTGGTCATGTCGATTACAAACTCCGAGAGTCCAGCATGAGGAGGTGCAGTTGGATCGGTGCGCGCGATCAGGTAGCACCAGTCAGCTTGGGCTGCGCCAGAAGTCCAGACCTTCTGCCCGTTCACTCTCCACACGTTGTTGTTGGCTGCCCCGTCAGATTCGGAGACTCGAACTGCGCTCGTCTGCAGCGCCGCAACGTCGGACCCCGCTGTGGGTTCGCTCATGCCAATACACCAAGCCGAGGTTCCCGAAATGATGTCAGGAAGCCAACGGTCTCTTTGCTGTTGGGTCCCGAACTGCAACAAGGTTGGGCCGATCTGCCGGTCTGCGAACCAAGAGGTGGCAACGGGCGCTCCCTCGGCAATGAGTGCCTCAAAAACTATGAACCGCTCAAGGGCAGTTCGGCCGCCCCCACCTTGTTCTACCGGCCAAGTCATACCGAGCCAATTACGTGCTGCTAGCTCCTGAGAGAACTCCCGTGAGGTTCCGACAAGCCAAGAATCCTCCCGAATCTCTTGCTGCGCTGCAGCCATTTTTCCAACTTCGTGCGCCTCATTCGAGAGTGCCTGCAACTCGGAGCTCAGGCGAAAGTCCACGAGTAGCTCAGTTCCCCAACCCAGAATCGGGTGCAAATGTGGGGTGACCTAGTCGAACCCAATCATGCAGCGAAGCAAAGGGGTAGATCCCGGTAGCGTGACCGTCGTTCCAGGTAATGCCAAGCCCCCATGCACCAACTAGGGAGGCATCAGTGAGTTCGAGGGCCTGCTCGTTGCTAGAGGTTGGCCAAGCTGCGCGCCCAGCCTGTCGGGCTGCGCGACAGGTGGCACAGGGGCAGTGCAGTCGCAACTCCATCAAGTTGATGGTCCCGCTCATACCATCGTCGAACTCCAACCGGAGTTCCATGGTTGCACGCTCAATCGTGATGTTGGTGACGTCAGGTTGACGCCCCGAGCCGGAAGAACTCATCCAGCCTGCGCGTCAGTGCGGGTCTCGATTGGAACGTAATCGCGCTCGGGCTGGCCGATATAGAGCTGCCGTGGCCGACAAATCCGGGAGTCTTGATCCAAAAGCTCAATGTAGTGAGCCAGCCACCCGGCAGTGCGAGGAATGGCAAAAAGCACCGTGAACATGTCCATCGGGAAACCCATCGCCTGATAGATCAGCCCCGAGTAGAAGTCGACATTCGGGTAAAGCTTGCGGCTCAGGAAATACTCATCGCTCAGGGCAACCTCTTCAAGCTTCAGCGCAATGTCGAGCAGCGGGCTCTTTCCTGTGACCTCAAAGACCTCATCGGCTGTCTTCTTGATAATGCGTGCACGGGGGTCGTAGTTCTTGTACACGCGATGTCCAAACCCCTGAAGACGCATCTCGCCGCGCTTGACTGCATCAACATAGGACTGCACATTGTCGATTGAGCCAATCACGTTAAGCATCTTGATGACGGCCTCGTTTGCTCCGCCGTGACGAGGCCCGTAGAGCGCTGCAGTTGCGGCGGCCGTTGCACTGTATGGATCTGCGTGAGAGGACCCAACAGTGCGCATCGCTGTAGTTGAGCAGTTCTGCTCGTGATCAGCATGCAAGATGAACAACACGTCGAGAGCCCTAGATAAGACAGGGTTGGCGTCGTATCGCGGCTCGGCGGTCTTCCACATCATTGATAAGAAGTTGGCAGCAAAGTCCAAGCTGTTGTCTGGATAGACGAAGGGCATTCCTGCGGAATGGCGGTATGCGCCAGCTGCCAGCGTGGGCATCTTGGCGATGAGGCGAATGACCTGCTTCATGACCACGCTTGGGTCTTCGATGTCTTTAGCCTCTGGGTAAAAAGTTGATAAGGCGGCGATTGTTGAAACCAACATGCCCATGGGGTGAGCGTCGTGATGGAAGCCCTCCATGAAGTGCTTGCGCAGGTTCTCATGGATGAAGGTGTGATGAGTGATCTCGTAGCGCCAAGCCTCGAACTGCTCAGGCGTTGGCAGGTCACCGAAGATCAGCAGGTAGGCAACCTCTAGATAGCTTGATTTCTGAGCGAGTTGCTCAATTGGGTAGCCGCGATAGCGAAGAATCCCGTTCTCGCCATCAAGTTCGGTGATTGCCGAGGAAGCGCCCGATGTGGTGCCAAAGGAAGGGTCTTGAAACCAGACTCCTGGCAAGAGCTTGCTCCACTCCTTGGAGTCAACTCCGCCATTGAGGATTGGAATTTCTACTGCTTCACCGGTTCGATTATCTGTGATGGTGATTGTCTCGGCCACGTCTGCTCTCCTGAGGTCTTCTCGGTTTGCATCTTAGGACCTCCCGGAGGGTTGGGTTGACGCGGCCTAGGGCCGAAATCTGCGAGTTCTGCTACTTGGTCACTGTTGTAGCCGGATAGATGCCAGAGGGTCCGGCTGCCTCTCGGGCTATGACTGTTCGAATTGAGTCAGCCACAGCGCGCTGCGCAGCAGAGGGAAAGCTTCGTCGCCGAACCCCCAGGCCGACTGAGCGGCCCGCTGCACCAGAGATCGGAACCCGCCGCCAGTCGCCGCTGATGCCAGTCGGCGCAGCGGAGGCGGGCACGATCCCTGCTCCGAACCCGCTAAACACCAACGATGCAAGCAGTCTCATGCCATCGAACTGGGCCTTGGGGCGCAGGCGTACGCCTTGTTCTGCAGCGACTTGCTCGAGTTGGGCGCGGAACGGACTGCCGGGTGCTTCAAGCAAAAGCTCATGGTGCACTACCTCTTCAATGGTGACTGATTCGTACTCGTACAGAGGGTGCGCCAGAGGGGCGATCAGCACGCGATCCTCGTCGAAGAGCGGGTCTACTTTGAGCTCTACATCGTCAAGCGGCAGGTTTACAACGGCAAGGTCAACTGCACCCGAGAGCAGGTTCAATACGAGCGAGCTTGTGGTGGCATCGAGAATGATGACTGAGACCAGCGGAAACTGCAGCGCGAGGTCGTTGAGTAGGGGAGGGACAAGCCATCGAGCAACCGTTCCGATGCTGCCTAATCGCACTGTTCCAGAAACCTCGTCTCGAAGTGAGGCAACGTCTGAGTCGAGAGCTTCAAACTCGGCCTCGATGCGGCGTGCTCGGCTGAGTACCGCCCGGCCCTCGTCAGTCGGCTCGGTGGTTGCACGGTCGATGAGAGTCACCCCGAGCTCATTCTCTAGGCGCGAGACATGGGCAGACACGTTTGATTGCACCGTATCTAGTGAGCGTGCGGCAGCAGAGAACGAGCGAAGTTCGACCACCGCCATAAAAGCTTTCAATTGCTTGCGATCCACAGAGAATGTATATCACAAATTCAGATAGCAACTATCTGAACAAGGTCCTTGAAAGATTGCTTGCTAATGGCTAACTTATTACTCATACACAAACGCCGGGGGTGCGGGCGAAAGCCCCCCTCGTGCCAGAGTCATCGGGTCTCCCCCCGATCTGATGGCTCAACTGCTGAAGGACTGGCTCCCCCCGCCAGTCCTTCGGCCTTTTTACTCCCAAGCAGTATCCATAAGGTATTTTCTGAGTTCCAACACTAATGTTCCCTTATGGAAATTTTGCAGAGCGGCTCAGATAGCACCAAGGCGGCAGGCGCAGGCGCTGCGATCTTTGATCTTGATCGCACTCTGCTAGCTGGAGCAAGCGGACCGATCATCAGCGATGCGCTCAGGCAGGTCGGACTGCTGTCAACTTCGACCTCTGGAATTGAGTCCATCGCATTCGGGATCTTCAATCTGATTGGCGAGACTTGGCCATCGATGCTGATCTCTCGACAGGGTGCGAGAGCGGCACGAGGCTGGCCGGTTGAGCTGGTGCAAGAGGCCGCCGAGATAGCAACCTCTCGCCTTTTGCAATCGGTTTTGCCTTTCGCACTTCAAGAGATAGATGAGCATCGCTCAGTCGGTCGCAAGCTAGTGATGGCAACGACAACCCCAGCTGATCTGATTACACCACTTGCTGCAGCGCTCGGCTTTGACGATGTGGTTGCCACTCGTTACGGAACAAACAGTGGTTGCTACGACGGAAGCATTGATGGCGAGTTTGTGTGGGGTAAAGGCAAAGCACGTTCCATCAAGCTATGGGCTCAGAACAATCACGTTGACCTTGAGCAGAGCTATGCATACTCAGACAGCTACTACGACGTCCCCCTACTGTCCATCGTGGGTAACCCTAGAGCTGTCAATCCAGATCCCCGCATGTATGCCCAAGCCACACTCAGGCGTTGGCCAGTGATGCACTTTGATGTTCCCCCGGGTGTGCCCAAGTTTGCGGGCATTGAGCCGCAGCGGTTGCTTTTGTTGCTAGCTCAGCCGCAGCTCTTCCCCTGGGTTCGATTTGGAATTGAGGGAGTTGAGAATCTCCCCTCGGAGGGGCCCGCAATTTTAGTAGGGAACCATCGTTCCTACTTCGATCCGCTAGCAATTGCTTTTCTCTTGGCTCGCGTTGGCCGGCCCGCTCGGTTCTTGGGCAAGAAAGAAGTCTTTGATGCTCCACTTGTGGGCGACGTAGTAACTGCGCTCGGTGGAATCAGAGTTGACCGGGGTACGGGCTCAGATGCCCCACTTCGAGCTGCAGAGGATGCGCTCTCTGCAGGAGAGATGGTGGCGCTCATGCCGCAAGGGACGATCCCGCGGGGCTCAGCCTTCTTCAACCCCGAACTGCAAGGCCGCTGGGGGGCAGTGCGGCTTGCGCAGGCCACAGGTGCGCCGATTATTCCGATTGGGCTTTGGGGTACCGAGCAGGTCTGGCCGCGTAGTTCTCGCTTCCCAGACGTGACTCAGGTGCTTCGACCGCCTCGGGTGCAAATAGTGGTTGGAACGGCCGTTCAGTTAGAAAGCGGATCGGTTGATCAAGATACCAAGCTGGTGATGTCGGCAATCTCTGAGCTTCTTCCCGATGAGTCGCGCTCTCAGCGGCCGCCATCTCAAGATGACTTAGCCCGGACTTATCCGGGGGGAGTGGTACCCGATGATGTTGAGTGGGCAAGCGAACACGAGACTGAACGCAGACCGGGCACTGATTAAGCCTTATGGGTTTGCGAGTTGGTTTAAGTCCAGCTGAGCAATCATGGCTGACATCTGATCGGCCACAAATGTTGCGCTGTTGGGGCCTTCAAAATGCAGACCGTCTGTTGGGCGAAGGGTGATTCCATCCACTTCGGTTGGGCAGGGTAGAGCGGGGCAAGCGATCGAAGCTAGGTCAAGCACAGTGGTATTGGCTTGCTCAGTTTGATACTGACTCAAGAGGTTTCGCAGATGCGAAGTTGCCTTCAAGTCCTGCGGGTTTGGCCGACCCGGGGGAGTGTTGGCAGCAGGCACGGTGTCTGGCATCAGCACCCATGCCAGGGTCGCGCCACCAGCGGTGAGGCGAGCGTGTGTATCGGCGAACAACTGCTTCAACATGGTGTCGGAGTCGGGGGTTCCAAACTTGTACCAAACCCCGTTTACGGTTCGATCTATTGCTTCCCAAGTAGACAGGCTGATCACGAGATCTGGTTTGAACTGAGCGACTGATTCACTCTGTCGCTGTGGGATGGTGTTTTCGCATTCCGCCACCATCACATTTCCAAGCATTTTGATTGGGGTGTCCTTGCTGCTTCCAGGAACGCCAACAATTACTCCGCAACCCGGCGCTGCAACGGATGCAAAAGTGATACCGCGTGCAGTCAACGATTGCGCCAGAGCATCTTGCAGGCTCGCTGCGACGCTGTCTCCTACAAGGAGTACGCGCAGCGGCGACCTTGAGGCTTCTTGTGTAGCAGTACCTGAGGCGACAGCATTTTCGGGGGTCTCAGCAGTGGGACGAGAAGTCGAGATACTGCCAAGAGCGCGTTGTTGAAGAAAAGCTGGAGCCGATGGAAGGTTTGAGGTGAGGGCTATCGCTGAAACCAGAATGAGGCCTGCCGCAAAGGAGGCGCCGAGAGCTGCCCGACGCGGGAGTCTGAAGCTTCGTGTGCGGATGGGCTGTTCAACAAACTGGAACAAAAGCAGGGCTAATGGAATCACAAGGGCCATGCGAAGAAGAAAGAGCGGCCAAAGGCTAAGACCGGTTCTTTGCGGTGTGAGCACCAAAAAAATCGGCCAGTGAATCAGGTAGACCCCGTAGCTAATCCTTCCTAAAGCCACAAGGGCTTTGAGCTGCAATAGTCGGCCAAGAAACCCTCCTTGCAAAACGGCAGCAAGGACGAGTGCGGTGCAGCAGGCTGTGCCAAGGAGTCCCCATGGGTAAAGCCATGCTGAATCCAATCGAGCATTGCTGCTGAGCAGAACAATTACAGCCGCTGCACATGGGCCTGCTATCGCTAGCAGCCTTCGGTGGGCCACCCCAGGTAACTGCAGGTGTCGGAGTGTGACACAGGCGAGGAGCGCTCCAATGAGCATCTCTGCCGCTCTGGTATCTGTGCCGAAATAGGCACGATCAATGGAGTCCCGGGCGAGCACAAAATTGGCAGTTGCCGAAAGGGCGGTCGCAATCAAAAGAGCGAGGATGAGTCGGTTGAGTCGAAGTCGCCTGAACCGCTGTTTGCCTCGGGTGAGAACGGCAGTGACGAGAAGGATCAGCAGTGCATAGAACTGGGTCTCTACTGCCAAGCTCCAGAAATGCTCCAGCGGAGAAGGGGCGGAAAACGCATCTCCGTAACTCTTGCCGGCCGAGATAAAGTGCCAGTTGACTAGCTCGGCCATTGACCAAGGAACATCGCTTCGAAGGTCTCGTAGCTGGCTGTTATCCCAGAGTCCGAAAACGCCAAAGGCCAAAACCCCAGCAATCACTGTCCATGCTGCAGGAGTAAGTCGTTTCAGCCGACGAAACCAAAAGTTGGCAGAACTGAGAGCCGAAGAACTCCACCACTCGCGGAGCAGCAGGGCAGTGATCAGAAAGCCCGACAGGGTAAAAAAGACGGAGACCCCAAGAAAGCCGCCCTGCATCCAGGGGACGTCAGCATGGTAAAGCAACACCAAAGTGACAGCCGCTGCTCGAAGCCCGTCCAAAGCCGGAACATGCTGCAGGGGCTCTGCGGGGGAGAGCGGAATGCTTTGAGTCTTAACAGAGATGGCGCTCAACTCGTGACCCGCCAACCACCTCTGAGACTGCACATTGCGGCCATAAGGCGAGTGTTGACTACTCTGCCGGCACCAAGCGGGCAACACCAAGCGAACAACGCGTCAGGCCGTTCGAGCCCGAATAATGTTGAGTGCTGATCCAGCGCGGAACCACTCGATGTGTTCTGGGCTCATCGTCTGATTGCCGAGGAAGGTGATTGAGGTTCCATCGGGTTTGGTCAGGAGACATTCAACGGGTTTGCCAGGCTCAAGTTCTGCCAAACCAAGAATGCTGATCCGGTCGTCTTCGCCAACTACATCGTAGATTTCGGGTTCGGCAAAGGTCAGAGCCAAAACTCCCTGCTTCTTCAAGTTCGCTTCGTGAATTCTCGCAAAGCTGCGCACGATGATTGCCGCAGCGCCGCGGAACCGCGGTTCCATTGCTGCGTGCTCGCGTGAGGAGCCTTCGCCCCAGTTTTCATCGCCAACAGCTACCCAGCGCTGCCCAGCTTCGTGGTAATGCTTTGCAATATCTGGGAAGGACTTTGTCGTCCCATCGAGTTGATCTTTGCCCTCGCCCGCAAGGCCAGTGAAAGCGTTGATCGCACCAATGAAGAGATTGCCCGAGATGTTCTCTAGGTGTCCACGGTACTTAAGCCACGGCCCGGCCATGGAGATGTGATCAGTAGTGCATTTACCCTGGGCCTTGAGCAGGATTGGTAAATCGAGATAGTCCTGGCCATCCCATGGGGCGAACGGTTCAAGAAGCTGCAGACGGTCAGAGGTAGGCGAGACTTTGACGCTTATTCCGCTGCGATCATGTGGGGGAGAAACAAAGGTGTTCTCGCCGGGAGTGAACCCAAGTGCAGGTAGTTCTTCGCCAACTGGTTCGGGTAGCAAGATCTGCTCGCCTGAGGAGTTGGTGAGCGTGTCGCTGATCGGATCAAAGTCCAAGGTGCCTGCAAGTGCCAGAGCCACCACTGTTTCCGGCGAGGTCACAAAAGCCAAGGTGTTGACCGAGCCATCGTTTCGTTTCGGAAAGTTGCGGTTGTAGCTCGTTACGATGGTGTTGGGGTGATCATTCGCATCTGTGGGTCGATCCCATTGGCCGATACAAGGCCCGCACGCATTGGCCAGCACCGTGGCTCCAGCAGCTTCGAAGGTGCTCAGAAGTTCATCTCTTGCGATGGTGGCGCGCACCTGCTCGGAGCCAGGCGTGATCATCAGGGGAACCTTGACTGCCAAGCCGTTGGCGGCAGCGAAGCGCAGAATCGAAGCCGCCCGGGTGATGTCCTCATACGAGGAGTTGGTGCATGACCCAACGAGTGCAGAGCTGATCTCTAGTGGCCACCCCTCAGCCCGCGCCTCGTCACCGAGAGCGGAGACCTCTCTCGCCAAGTCGGGGGTCTGCGGGCCGTTGATGTGCGGCCTCAGCGTTGAGAGGTCGAGCTCAATGACTTGGTCAAAATACAACTCAGGACTCGCTAGTACCTCGTCGTCAGAACGCAGGTGCCGGGCAACAAGGTTGGCCGCACCGGCGATCTCTTGGCGTCCGGTTGCACCTAGGTAACGTGCCATTGCTTCGTCGTACGCGAACACCGAGGTGGTTGCGCCAATCTCGGCACCCATATTACAAATAGTTGCCTTGCCTGTGCATGAAATGGAGTTAGCGCCAGCGCCAAAATACTCAACAATTGCTCCGGTTCCGCCCTTGACCGTAAGGATTTCGGCGACCTTTAAGATCACATCTTTGGGGGCTGACCAACCATTGAGTTCGCCAGTGAGGTGCACGCCAATCAGCTTTGGCCAGCGCAGGTTGAACGGGAATCCCGTCATGACATCAACGGCGTCGGCACCTCCAACACCAATAGCAACCATGCCAAGGCCACCCGCGTTGGGTGTGTGGCTATCGGTTCCAACCATCATTCCGCCTGGGAACGCATACTGCTCAAGCACAACCTGATGGATGATTCCCGACCCTGGTCCCCAAAACCCGATGTCGTATCGGGCTGAGACCGACTCCAAGAACTCATACACCTCTGCGTTATTTGCCTCGGCAGCAAGAAGGTCGACCTTGCCGTTTTCTTTGGCCTGAATCAGATGGTCGCAATGCACTGTCGACGGGGCAGCAACTTGGTCAAGGCCCGCAGTCATGAACTGCAACAGCGCCATCTGTGCCGTGGCATCTTGCATTGCCACTCGGTCCGGTCGAAGGTCGTTATAGGTGACTCCGCGCTCAAAATCGGAGCTTGGGTCATCAAGGTGAGCAACCAAGATCTTCTCTGACAGCGTCAGTGGTCGGCCAAGTCGCGCTCTTGCTGTGTCGATACGGTCTTCAAATCGCTGATAAACGGTCTGAACAAGTTCAAGGGGGGTTGAAGCACTAGCGGCCATGTGGCATTCCTCATATCGAGTCGGAAAAGAATACAAGTACACTACAAGTCCGTGAGGACTATCCGCTATCAGACGATCGCCGATGACCTGCGCGGGCGTTTGCAGGGCCAAGAATTGGCCTCGGCACGTTTGCTTCCCTCCGAGTCAGACCTATCCGCTCAGTATCAGGCGAGCCGCGTCACGATCCGCAGGGCGCTCGAGCTCCTCCGATCAGAGGGTCTGATTGAAAGCCGGCAGGGCTTCGGGTGGCTCGTAGCGACGGAGCCTCTGCGGCAGAACCTTTCCCACCTTGGAACCCTCGAAGCACAACTTAAAGCTGAAGGGATTCGTTCCGACCGCAAAATTCTGTCATTCGGCTTTGTTTCTGCACCGGCACACGTGACTGAGGTACTCGGCGAGACCCACCTTCTTGAGGTCCGTCGGCTGAATCTTGCCGACGGCCAGGCATTTGCCCGGGTCACAGTCTGGTGCCCCGAGGCTCTTGGAGCCACCCTCAGCCGGGACGATGTGGAGCGGGCATCTTTCTTGGAGCAACTACCCGTGCGTCTTGGTGGGGCAACACAAACAATTGGTGCGGAGTTAGTCAGCAAAGCAGATGCTGCGCTCCTTGGGGTGCCTATTGGGTCGCCAGTACTCGTTGCCGAGCGCATTACTCGAAGCCAAGATGGGGCAGCGGTACTCATGAGCGAGCACGTCTTTCCTGCACATCGCACCCGCTTTGCAGTCGAATTACCAGTGGAGTTGGCAGCGGATGGTGGTTCGCTCGACTCGACCGGAATGCGCCTGCTCGACTGACTGCCATTCGCCCGAACCACTGAGCTGCGAACTGCGCTAAAACGCGAAGATGGGGCCCGGTGAAGGGCCCCATCGTTCGCATTTCTTGGAGGGTTCTCTTTGGATGCTTAGGCTCCGAGTGAGGTACCGGCAGAGCTGAAGGTGCTCTTGGTGCCGTTAGCGAGGAAGGTGACTGCACCGATGCAGACCACAGCAATGAGCGCTACAAGGAGTGCGTACTCCACAAGGGAGGCTCCTCGTTCGGTCTTTGCGTGTGCTTGCATCCATGCTTTGATGAAGTTGAACTGTGTGGTCATGTTGGTTCTCCGTGCTGTTGGTGAGTATTTATGGATCGGGTTCCGCTTCGAACCCCCTGGGGTGGGATCCGTGGTTGTTGTATCGACAGCTCACCAGAGACCTTGAAAAAGAATTTGGATTTCTGTGGGTCGGAGGACCCATGCGAACACGGCCAGTCCTTGATGTAACAAGGAGGGGGAATGGTCGAGGAGCCGGTGGCCACTCACCCAGGGCTACGTTCGTTCGCTCCTTCGCTGGCTCCTTGCTCGGGACGCGAAGATGGGGCCCGGTGAAGGGCCCCATCGTTCGCATTTCTTGGAGGGTTCTCTTTGGATGCTTAGGCTCCGAGTGAGGTACCGGCAGAGCTGAAGGTGCTCTTGGTGCCGTTAGCGAGGAAGGTGACTGCACCGATGCAGACCACAGCAATGAGCGCCACAAGGAGTGCGTACTCCACAAGGGAGGCTCCTCGTTCGGTCTTTGCGTGTGCTTGCATCCATGCTTTGATGAAGTTGAACTGTGTGGTCATGTTGGTGCTCCCTTTGGTGATGTATCTGGATCTGGATCGGGTTCTACTTCGAACCCCGTAGTCGAGATCCGTGAATGTTGTATCGACTGACTGAGACGGACCTTTACTAATTCTTTTGCATATTTGAAATTTTCTTCGAGTACAACAGCTCAAGCTGACAATCGCTTCTTCAGCTCAAGCTGACAATGCCCATTCGTACGGCCTGCAACACAGCCTGGGTCCGGTCACGCGCATCAAGCTTCTGATAGATAGACGCAAGGTGGTTCTTGACAGTCTTCTGCGAGATGAATAACCGCTCGGCTACTTCTGGAGTTGAGCAACCGTCTGCGATGAGTTGAAGAACCTCTTCTTCCCTTCGAGTGACAATTCTCTCTTCGTCGGCATCTTGGGGTGGTTCAAGCTTGCGTAATTCATCGAGCATCGATCGGGCAAGGTGCGGAGAAAGCACGGTGTCTCCCTCTGCAGCAAGGCGCACAGAGTCTGCGATCTCTCTAGTTGAGCAATCCTTTGTGAGGTATCCAATTGCACCCGCACGGATTGCATTCGTCAGCACCTCTTGGTCTGCGTGCATCGTGAGCATGACGATCTTGGACTTGTTTCCAGTGGACTTGAGCAATCGGCAGGCTTCGACCCCGCCGCAGTTCGGCATGGTGACATCCATCAAAATCACATCGGGTCTCAGCGCTTCGGCCATAGTCACCGCCTCGAGGCCATCGCAGGCCTCTCCGACAACTTCAAAACCTGATTCGGTCATTGACCGCCTGAGCCCCTCGCGGAGCATCCTGTGATCATCTGCGAGCATCAATCGAATTGTCATGTTTCTTTCCTCCTAGTAGCGCTCATGGTTCCTGAAAAGCTTTCGTGGCCTGCGGTTTGGCCGCTCTGGGTATGCGCATCTGTCAGTGCTGGCTGCAAAGTGCATCGGACACGTGTTCCTCGGCCTGGTGCGCTCACAATCTCGAAGCTCGCACCAACACTCGCTGCTCGCTCGCGCATGCCTAGCAGTCCGTACGAATCCAAACGGCCAGCTCGACCTTGTTCGAACCCAACGCCGTTATCTGTGATGTCGACAAGTGCCCGTTGGCCATCACAGCGCCAAACCACCCTTACTGCGGTCGCAGAAGCATGCCGTTCGACGTTCGCTAAGGCTTCTTGAGTGACTCGCCACATCTCGCGTTCTTGAAGGATAGGAAGCCGCGCAGTTTCCTCTGCTTCAACGTGGACCTGAACTGCGCTTCTCTCCGCCACTCGCTCGGCGTACTGCTGCAGGACTTGACCCAAGCCGCGGTCATCTGACACGTCAGTGCGCAGGTCGTACAGGGTGTCTCGAACCTCTCGGATAACTCCACGAACGTCATCGCGGAGCTGCCCAATCGGCTGCGTCACCGATTCGCCCTGCGAGTCTTTTTCTACCAACCGGTCCAGCTCAAAACCCAAATACGCGAGCGACTGCCCAATTCGGTCATGGAGGTCGCGTGCAATCCGAGTTCGTTCTTCGTCCGCACCAACGGTACGAAGGCGAGCAAACCAGCGGGCATTGTCTATTGCTAAAGCAGCAGGTGCGATGAAACCTGCGACCACTTCCTCGTCTCTCGCAGTGAAGTGATCAAGTCCGCCGTGCTCAAGCGCTAAGAGTCCAATGATTGTGCCGCGCGCCGTCAGTACGCTGTACAAACCAGAACCGGCTCGTTTGGAAAGGCCTCCGCCTGGCTCTTTGACAAGGTTGGAAATTGAGGCACTCCCATTGTGCGCTAAAGCCTGACGAAGGCCGACCGGCAGGTCTGTCGCTCCGAGTCGAACAGGAACATGAAGGCCCTCATGGCGCACCACATCCCAGTGTGCATCGGTCTCGTCAAAGAGCAGGACTGCCACGCTGTCAAAGCTCACGAGTGAATGCAGCCTCGTGACTGTTGTATCAAGTACCTCTCCCATATCGAGTGATGCCGGCAGGGTCTGGGTGACCTGATGGAGCGAAAAGAGCAGCTCATTAGCGTCTGAGAGTTGATCCAGACGATCGAGCGTGAGCTCTCGGTCCCTGTCTGCTACCCCAGAAATGCGTCGGGTGTATCCGGCAATGATGGCTACCAGCATGATGATTCCAGCCCATGAAGCGGCTCTGAGAAGCGCTTCGCGT
>JBIKPA010000192.1:0-5275 GCA_044357715.1 Microthrixaceae bacterium | reverse complement strand
ATGCGGTCAGGACGGGCTCGCACCTTCGCGACGGCAGCGATCAATCGGCGAAGGCACAGGAGTTCTCGGTCACCAAAACCTGCCGGCCGATCAGTTCAGCGGTCAGTCCCTCTGAGAGCAGCTCCGGGTCGGTACTTGTGCCAATCCAGCGTCGCCCATCGGCAAGGTCAGCAATCACAAAGGCCGAAGCGGGATCGGTCCCGGCGTAAGTCACGGTGTAGGAGGCAATGGTTGCAAGGCCCGAGCCCTGATTGGTGACCTCTCGAACAGCCGTAGCGGCACGAGCGGCATCTACGAGGTCGGCTACAAGAACTTCTCCCGGCTCGGTTGACCACACCGCCAAGGCAGGCTTGGTTAACAACCCCGATACCGTGGTCACCAGACCGAGCGAACCAGGATCTTCACGAAGTCGATCCACCACGGCAGCAGTGGCCTGATAGGTGAAGTTGTTGAACGGTCCGCCCGCAAAAGCCATGCCTCCGATCAGCGTGGGAGCTTGATCTTGTGCCAAGCCGAGTTCGCGTTGCTGCACCCGAACTGCTGCTGGGAAACAGCTGTACACCTCGGCGTACTCCACCTGATTGAGCGGCTGCCGCAGGTGCGCCGCAGCGGCATCGCCGAGCACCTTCATGGCGGGCCAGCGGCCCAACTCCGCTCGTTTGGTCAGCGAGACCGACAACGAAGACTCCAGCGCTACTCGAGGAAAGACCCACTGATCGGTTGGCACACCAAGTTCACGAGCCAAACCGACCGAACACAGCACCAGTGCTGCTGCCTGATCCACCGCCCACTGCGTGCTGTGCCACTTGGCGTATGGAAAGGCCAACGGCCGATTGCCCTTTCCGGCTACGCGCAAAAACTCTGCCGAACGAGGAGCACCGAAGGCGGCATCTGGGTTCAGAGTTGCAACCTGATTGAACTGATGCCAAAGCGAGGCTATCGAGTCGAGGTGATCGGGTACCGATTGCCCATCGGAATACCTGAGCGCTGCATCAATACACGCGTACTGCTCAACCGCAGACCAGATTCCGGCAGCGATTTCGGCCTGGGCCATGATCTCGCCCTCGGGCATCCAACGCTCATCGGGTTCTGCGCCATCAGGAGTTGTCCCCGGAGCAGTTCCACCGGCCCGTTCAATGCTGAGTTGGCTGGCTTTGGCCTCGCCGCCAACGATCAACGCTGCTTGCATCTGCCCAGATTGGATACCCAATAGTGCCGCCCTGATCGGCGCATGTTGGGGCACACCAATTTCTACCCGAACGGTTCGTGCCGCCTCACACCCCACACGCGTCGCAACCTCTCGGGCGGGGTCGCCGTAGCGCCAGTCACCCTCGGGCACTGCGAGGAGTGAAATTTTTTGTAACAGCTGCGCCCGCCGCGGAGCAGCGACTGCCTGGTCGAGTGCCGAGCGCGCAGCCAACTCCATCATGGTGATGGCATCAGGAAGGTTGCTACCCGCTAGCCCAGAAGAGTCGGTGAGGATTTGGTGATGCGCTGTGCCGACCGCGATGAGCACGGCCGTGTTCGGATCAAGTTGGCCAACTGTTGAACCCATGATTTTGGAACCGTACTGTAGGTTTCGCACCTATGGCAGATATTGAATTCTTCTTCGATCCTCTATGCCCGTGGGCTTGGATAACAAGTCGGTTTGTAGTTGAGGTTGCTGACCAACGAGACCTGTCAGTTGAGTGGAGATTTATCTCCCTTGCCATGATCAACGAGGTACGCCTAAACGCAACCCCAGAAGAGGCAGCTGAGCTCGGAATTGAGCCGGCTCCGCCTGGCTTTGCGGCAGTAGCAGCCGTAGGAGCCTCACTGCTGCGCATCGCCGCAGCGATTCGACAGGAGTCCGGGAACGAGGCCGTGGGCGAGTTTTACACCACCTGCGGAAACCTGCTGCACAAAGGTGGTCGCTCGGCAGCCTTCTGGTCGAGTGAAGGCCCCGGCGACCCAAGCGAAGTAGTCAACGAGATCATCGCCGAAGCCAACCTCTCGACCGAGATTGCAGCCGCCGCCGACCAAGGCGAATTTGATGTTGTGGTGCGAGCAGAAACAGACCTTGCGCTTGAGCGAACCGGAAAAGACGTCGGAACCCCCATCATCACCTTCGATACCACACGACCCAATGAGGCCACACTATTTGGGCCGGTCATCAATCGAATTCCACGCGGAGAAGAAGCACTGCAACTCTGGGATGCAATGTGGATCGTTGCACGGACCCCGGGACTAGCGGAGTTCAAGCGCTCAATCCGCGGCGCACCAGACTTTGACTAGCTCACCACTTTGCTTCTGCGGCGCAACGAGCAACAAGTAAACTTGCTAGATCCAGACAACAAGCGGGAGCGAAGCAAAATGAATTTCTCTGCGATATGGCTTAGTCGCTCCGCGATACGGCTTCGCCGCTCTGCCCCCGCAGCACTGCTCCTAACGGGACTCATTGCAGCCGGATGTAGCTCGACTCAGGATGCAAGCACCACGCTCCTTGGGCAGGTACCTACAAACGGCCCAACAACTACGGTTCCGGCCGCTGAACCCACACCGCCATGCGCTGGCAAAGACGGAGTCGGTGGAGAAGTCCCCCAAGGTGCGCAGCCAGGTGACTTGATAGCTGCGAGCAACTTGGAAGACACCTACGGAACCACCGTCGGCTACCCAACGAACGCCGAGGTCTGGCGAATTCTTTATGTCTCGACTGGCTTTGATGAGACCGACTTGCAACTGGTGTGCGGCATGGCGGCAGCACCCAAAGGCGGGCCCGAGGCAGTCGACGGAGTCGGGCACCTACTGACTTGGGCACACGGCACTATTGGTTTGCAGCAGGCCTGCTTGCCATCTTCTAACCCGGCCACGGCCTTCTGGGGAAAGATGGCAGGCGGGATTGGGGCAGTGGCTTGGGGGGCTGGGCCAGGCGCCCACGTTGGCAGCTCGGCGGAAGGACTCCTGCAAACCACTCTGAACCGGGGTTGGGTTGTCTCGACTACCGACTATCAGCCCAACAACACTTACATCTTGGGCAAGGTTGCTGCATCCAATGTCATTGATGCAGCGCGGGCCACAACGCAGCTCATGTCAAAGCAGTTCGGCCCCGGAGGGGAAACGCCAGCAGCAGCGCCTGTGCCAACTTCTTATGACACCGTCTCTCTTGGTCACTCCCAAGGTGGCCACGCCGCAATGTGGACAGCTCAGCTCTATGAGAGCTACTTGGCAGGTACTCCTAATGCGGCCTCAACTCCGCTGCGTTTACGCGGTGTCGCCCTTGAGGCACCTGCTTCAAACTTGGTAGCTCAGCCAGAGCTTCAGCCCGGGGTGACGTTTGGGCAAGGACTTGCCGACTGGGAGATGCATAAGTCGATTCAGCTCATTGGGTTGCCGATTGGGGCGCTTGAGCTTCAGGTAGGTCCTGCATTGTTTTCCTACATCTTTGGTTCCTGGGCACAATTCTCGGCGCGTGGCACGCCGACAGAGAATGCCGATTTTCCTGCTTTCCCACCAGCCGCTAGCAATCTTGATCTGAGCACCATCGCAACCGATCAAGGCGCCGGCACGATTGCTTCGGTCATGCCGCTCTGCCTAGGCGGATCGGATGCAAAAACGGTAAAGAAACTTGTGGCCCCTTACCGCAATGCCGCAAAAAACAAGATGCTGACTCCCTCCCTGTGGAATCTGCCCAAAGAGTACAAAGCAGATCAGTTCTTTCCGGGCGGCGCCGACAAAACCTGTGCCGAAACAACAGAGCCATCTATGACCGACTGGTGTAGTTGGATTCGCTGGAATATTCCCGGCCCGCTCGGAGACAACCCGTTTCCAAAATTCCCTAGTTGGGATGGAACCCCACTCCCGCTGATGATCGCTCAAGGCGCAAATGATCCGGTGATCCATTGCATCCCCCCTCAGGGTGCCCCGAAGGACGAGGTTCCCGACGCTTCAAACTGCATGAGTTCAGCGTTATACGACACCCTAAAAACGCAGGCCTACTGCCCAGAGTCCGGCAACAAAGGCCACTTGAAACTCTCGGTGTTTCGCAAGGACGGCCGAGACAGCCCCGCTGGCCACTTGGCAATTCCAGGGCAGATTGCTGCGGCAGGATTATCAAACACATCCGCTGACCTTGTCTTCACCGGGTCGCCATTAGACAAGTTCATTACGGCCAGTTTTGATGGCACCTTGGAAGCCGGCTGCAGCGCCGAAATACTCAATCCCTGATCTGCTAGCTCTCTGAAACCGGTGCTCTGTTTTCGGACTGCTTCGGTTGAGGGTTATTCTGATGCAGCGGGCCTCTAGCTCAGTTGGTAGAGCAGTGGACTTTTAATCCATCGGTCGTGGGTTCGATCCCCACGGGGCCCACCATGTGTCGTTGCGATCTGGGTTCAGACATGAACCCAGATTCGCGCCCGATCAGCTTTCTCGTTCGACAGATTCCCAATTCAGTCGGACTCTGAATCGAGCGTCACCCTCTGACCACATGGCAAAGTTTGTTCCCCACAAATTGTTTGTCAGACACAGGTCCCACCCCTGTGAAATATCTGGCTGATAGTGCTCGGCTTGCACCGGTTCATACTCAAGCAACTTGAGCTTTCCTGGGGCCACGAGAGAGGCATCAACAAACTCCAAGTTGATCCCCTCGGGGTGACTCACGTGATTGGCGCAATGCAAGCTGCGCGCCCCGTATGCCACCACGTCTGCGGGCGACACCCACTCGTTGAGCTTGAGCATCTGCCAGAGCGAGGGGTCAGAGACCTGCGGCGCAAACTGCCAACTGATGGCCTGCGGCCAGCGCGCTGCCGCCTTGTTGAACCATTGCAACTCAAACTCCAGTGACCCGCTAGTAACAAGCGCAGAGCCGGGAGCAACTGCGGGCTCACGGGGGCACCGTAGGGTGAGCACAGCTAGCTCTGGTAGTGAAACCGGGGCCGATGTTGCAGCCGCAAACTTAAGGTGGATCTGCAGCAACTCCTGACCGTGACGGGCTCCACGCCACAAACTCACCACATGTGGCTGCCAAAGCGCAGAGACAGCTCCCGAGTCCTCTAATCCGGGCTTGGTGTTATCCCATTTTGCCCACCACAAATCAGCATCGCTGGTGGCCGCGTTGTAGGTAGAAAACCAGCGCTCGTAATCAGCAGCCGAATACGTCTGTACACAAAGTCGTCCCAGCCCGGCAGCACCCGCGAGATCCCTGCCAGATGCGTCGGTGAGTTGCCCAATAGACCCATCAGCGTTCACGCGAACCTGATACTCGCCAAGCCGAATCGAACTACTACTGTGCTGCAGCACG
>JBIKPA010000002.1:0-48259 GCA_044357715.1 Microthrixaceae bacterium | reverse complement strand
TGACGACACTTCAATGGCCACATCAGTGACACCCTCGTCCAGCATCCCCGCTAGGAGTCGCTGTAGTTCGGGGGCTTCGGGGGTAGTCCGCTCCGAGGTCAAGGTCCCAATGGAGCGGGCAACCCTGCCTGCGTGATTCAGCACTGATGCAATCATTGAGACAACCGTTGTTTTGCCGTTCGTGCCAGTCACTCCGACAACTGCAAGACGTTCAGAAGGTCGACCAGAGACTTCGGCAGAAGCAATAGCCATCGCAGCACGGCTGTTCGTGACGCAAATCTCATCTACACCTAGATCCAACGGATGCTCGGTGAGAAGCGCTACCGCACCAGCAGCGATCGCATCAGCGGCAAACAGGTGACCATCCTGCTCGGCACCTGCGATGCAACAGAAAAGGGTACCGGCTTCGACCTGCCGAGAATCTTGGGTCACTTTAGTTATTCTTGCCCGAGTCGCCTCTCCGAGTGCGGACCCTTCATGGCCGAAGCTCGTTACTTCCGCCCCAAGCAATTTCGCTAGTTCACCAAGTTCAACTCCGGACTCCTCTGTCATCCCTGTTCCGATTTTTTAGATCCTGAACTACTGACCAATCTCGTCGCAGGCTCGGCCCGAACCCGGCCGTTGAGATCACGAGTCGTTCCTGGGGCAACTGTTTCTGGAGGAACGGAGGAGTTCGGCGAGGGTTCCGCCTCTTGAGCCACGTCTGTAGAAGTGACCAGATCATTCGTGGGTGCAATCCCAAGTTCGCGGATCGACAAGTGGGCAAGGTCAGAAAACACTGGTCCTGCGGCCGTGCTTCCAGTCAGTCCCGGCGTAATGTCATCAAGGATCACAGTGATAGAGACTTGCGGGCGCTGTGCCGGAAGGAACCCCGTGAATGCCGCCAAATAGTGGTATCGACCATCTGCCCAAGCGTACCCATCGGTCTTATCGAGCTGCGTTTTTGCAGCTATTCGAGAGGTTCCTGTCTTTGCAGCAATCGGGTACCCGGGAATGCTCCACTGCTTGCCGGTACCATCTCGCACTACCTGCTGCAGCATCTCGCTGACCTGCCCAGCAGATGCGGCCGAGATGACCTCACGAGATGGCTTCGCTTCTGGAACGGTCCGAGATCCATCCGCTGCTATTACTGAATTAACGAGTCGAGGAGCGACGTAGCGACCCTGATTTGCAATCACGTTGTAAGCAGCCCACACCTGCATTGCTGTTGCAGATTGGTGCGTTCCGATAGCTGATGCGGCAAGGTCTGGGGTAGTCCAGTCAGCGACTTTTGGCACAATCCCGGAAGCCTCTGCAGGATGACCAGAACCTGTTGAAGAGCCAAAGCCAAACCCCGTCAGTGCATCGTGGAGCGACTGCTTGCCCAGCCCAAGTGCAACTTTGATGGTTCCGACGTTAGAAGATTGAGCCAGAATCTCAGTAACTGTCATGGGCTCCGTCGGGTGGGCTTCATGATCACTAAACAACTTATCGGCTACTTGAATACGGTGCGGAACCTGCAGAACGGTGTCTGGAGTGACCTGTCCCGCTTCCAGAGCCGCCGCCAAGGTCACCAGTTTGAACACCGATCCCGCCTGATAGGCATCAGAGAATGCAATCGGCCCACTCGAGAGGCGCATCCTTGAAGTTTCTGGATCGCGTTCCACCGATGCCACTGCCAGAATCTCGCCGCTTCCAGGCCGTCCGATAATCGCAATGCCTCCTTGGGCGCCAGCATTTGCTGCACCTTCTGCTAGTAAGCGTTCTGTTTCGTGTTGGATTGCCCTATCGAGGGTGAGTTGCACTGATGAACCTGCGGTTGGCTTCTCAAGTAAGTGCTCACCACCCAAAATCGATTCTCCCTGCGTACCAAGTTCCAAAACCTTTTTACCGGGGCGACCTTGTAGTTCTGCGTCATAGGCCCGCTCCATGCCAGCAAGCTTTCCGGGTCCCTCCGCTCCAAGAGTTCCAAGCAGCCTGAGTGCAGAGTCACCCGCCGGGTGAACTCGCTCGCTTGAATCTTCGAGAGTGAGCACGTTGTCGATCTTGTCTTCAGTGAGCAACTCCACAGCCCGCTCTGCGTCTTCTATCTTGACGACCTCGGCAAGGCGCACCCACGGGTCATCAGCATCAGCGCTCAGCAACATTTGGGAGAGCTCAGCTCGATCCACTTTGATCACTGGAGCAATCCGGCTGGCAAAGCGCTCGAGGTCATCAGGAGTCGAGATCCCCTCGGCTGCAAGCACCTTCATATTGGTCACCACACGGTAACGAGGCAGCGAGATTGCCATCTCCGCGCCCGTCCGATCAAGAATCGAGCCCCGCTCGGCTGGAAGAACTACCGTGCGCACGCGTTGTGACTCACCGCGAGCTGCGAGTTCGGCACCACTCCCAAGTTGTACGCTCACAAGCTTGATCAGGGGAAGAACTGCAAGCATGCAGAACACCCCACCTACCACCATCACGCGGCGACGGAGCTGACTCGTCTCCTCAGCGGCGATGACGCTGCTGCTTCTCTTTTTGCTGTTTCTCGCAGAAGCAGCAGGCCTGCGCGCAGCAGGCTTCCGAGCAGCAGGCTTGCGTGATGCAGGTGGCCGACTAGCAGCAGGCTTGCGTGATGCAGGCTTGCGAGCAGCAGTTGGCCGACTAGCAGCAGGCTTAGGAGCAGCAGGCTTGCGAGCAGCAGTTGGCCGACTAGCAGCAGGCTTACGCGCAGCAGGCTTGCGAGCAGCAGGCTTACGAGCAGCAGTTGGCCGACTAGCAGCAGGCTTACGCGATGCAGGTTTACGAGCAGCAGTTGGCCGGCTAGCAGCAGGCTTACGCGCAGCAGGCTCACGTGGAACTCGTGTACTCACTGACTCGCCTTTTCCACCTGATCGCCAGCCTGCTCGGTAGTTGATTCAGCCCCACGTGATGCTGGGCTCTTTGGAGTCAGCGGCACAACCGGTCCGGGCTCCATCATGTTCAGCTTCTCAGCCTCTGCTGTGATTCGTTCTGGTGCTTCTCGTTCAGCTACCTGAGCACGCAACGAGCGGTACACATCTTGTTCGATGCTGATGTCATTCGATAGGCGGTCAATTTCTTGTTGACCCGAAATCCGCTGACTTTGAATGGCTACAGCACAGAACAAAAATGCGAAGGACAGCAGTCCCACCAGCAGCGCAAGGAGTCGAAGTGAGATCACGCGCCTAGGGAATACTCGGAGCTGTAGCCCGGCCGCCTTCTGGGGGAGCGGCCGGACCACAGCTCTCGATTTTGTGCTGCGCGATGGTGCAGCAGTGCCGTGGGAGCGCGTGGCTACTTTGGATTGTGCGACTTCGAGAGACCTCCGAGCATGTCGGCTACGAACTGCTGTCACGAGGCCTGCTCCTCGAGTCGCTCAACTGCTCGGAGTCGGACGCTTTCAGCTCTCCGGTTTAGAGCAGTTTCTTCCGCAGTGGCCTTCCACGCTCCACGCTTCAGGAGACGAACCGTTGGCTCGGCTCCGCATGCGCAGGGCAGGGCAGACGGGCAGACACAGCCCCCTGTCTCGGCCTGGCGGAAAGCTGACTTCACCATGCGATCCTCAAGCGAGTGATACGACAAAACAGCGAGCCGGCCACCCGGCGCCAAGATCGACAAGGCCCCATCGAGGGCATCCGAGAGTTGTTCCAGCTCAGAGTTGACTTCAATGCGAATCGCCTGAAAGGTCCGTTTTGCGGGGTGTCCGCCGGTTCTGCGTGCTGCTGCGGGAATCGCGTCGCGGATCACTTCGGCTAGCTGCGCTGTATCAGTCACGGGGCGCGCTTCGACAATGGCTCTCGCTACTCGAGATGCGAATTTCTCCTCGCCAAAAGTTCGAATGACTCGAGCGAGTTCTGGGTAGGTGTACTCGTTCACCACTTGCATTGCGCTCTTTGGCTCGCGACGATCCATTCGCATATCGAGTGGTGCCGCCGAGCGATACGAAAACCCTCGTTCAGCTTGATCTAGCTGAGGGGAGGAAACCCCAAGATCTAGTAGCACAGCACTGGCTCCTTGGTAGGTTCGGTCTCGTACGAGACGCTCCAATTGATCGAAACCGGTGCGGACCAGTTCGACCCTGTCTGACATGTCTGCCAAATTTCGCTTGGCTGCGGCAAGGGCAACCTCGTCCCGATCAAGGCCGAGGAGCCGCAACCCCGAATTAGCCTGAAGTACTGCACGGGCGTGGCCAGCGCCACCAAGGGTCGCATCCACATAGAGGCCTGGGGGCACTTCACGAAATAACTCCACGATGCGCTCAAGGAGGACAGGGGTGTGGGCAAACTCATCGGCCACAACTGCTCCCGACTGGGGCGGAACCTAGGCGCCGGGCGAATTGGTGAACCTGTCCATGCAAAGAAACGGCGACCGCAGGGCCATGGCCATGCTGGAGGACAGCCTCCCGATCACGCGACGACTGCCGGGATGTCTCCCCGGTCAATCCGAATCGGCGCGGGCGGAGTTCAAGGCCAACCCTCACGTTGACCGGGAAGCTGCCCACCGGCATGGCCGGTGGATACATAATGCGGGACTTACTGATGCTGGAGTTGCTGATGCGGGACTTGAAGTCGCTCATAAGAACGGCAATCTGTTGAACTTCTCGGACAGGGTCTGCCCTTGCTGAGCTCGCGACAAGGTGTCGCTCTCTCGTGCGGCCCACATTGAGCGGTCATAGATCGCAGCGAAGGTGCCGGAACCCACGATCGTGACCTCACGGTCCAGACGAAGAATTTCTCGCAACTTCGAGCTGACTGTGACTCGGTGTTGCGAATCAGGGGTAACCGGGCACACCAGAGACAAGAGAACCTGCATGTCTTGGCGGTCAAAATCTCCACTCAGTTCGATTCTCCGGCGGTACCGATCCCATCCCTCAGGGGTGAAAAGCCCTGCCGAATCGCCAAGAAATGCCACATAGGCTCCATCGACAAATTCTGAGCGGTACGCGGAAGGAAGGACCATGCGGCCCTTGTCGTCGATCGTATGCTCAAACTGGCCGAAGAATTCCATACCCTCACTCGCTCAAGCCGCTTGGCGGCTGTGTCATTCACCTAGTTAGCCAGGCGCTTATTGCTGTCTTCTTCTCACTCCTCGTGAGAGCCAGAGGAGCCTTGGGTAAATCCCCCCAATGTCTTCCCCTTTGCTCCACTTTGCGCCATCCTAACCCTATTTCCTCCACAATCAAGCATTTCTTCTAGCGAGACATGGAAAATCCGCACGAAGAGCGCGATTGCTCGCGCTCAAAGTGCTTATGTCGCCCATAAACCCGACCTCAAAGATCTTTGGCGCCGCTAAGCAGCGCTATCCGTCGCTTACCGGCGCCAAAGCTGGCGGCGTGACGGGGCTGGGCTGGCCAAAGCTGGCGGCGTGACTGGACTGGGCTGGGCTGGCCAAAGCTGGCGGCGTGACGGGGCTTGACGGGGCTGGGCTGAGGTAGTGGCCTAACGCGGCAGGCTTGTCAACAGAGCGTCAAAGATCTGCCGCTCTAGGGGAACTTGTCCAGCAACTGCCGCTATCTCGGCTGCCTGAACTCGAGTTCGCAGTACCGAACCCAATTCGCTGAGGCCGGTGTCACTATTACGTTGCGAACCGGTGGGTTCGGCGGCCTGCAACACAGCTAGCAACGGCTCGGGATCCCACTGCGTATATACAACGCATTGAAACTTTGCACCGAGTCGAGACCTGCGCTGAGAAATTCCCACAACTTTGCGACCATCCACCGTGATCTCGCCCGGACCGAGGCCGGCAAAACAAGCGATCTGAGAGAGTTCGCGATCCAGTAAAGGCCCCCGATGAACCTGCGGAACAGCGGCATGCAAACTCGTTCTGGTGGCTGCACTCAAAGGTGTTTGCGCTGAAAGAAGCGTTAAGGCTTGCGCCCAACACTCCCCTAGCCACCAGGAGGACTGCTCAACATCAGAGACCCAAAGCGGATCATTCGCCGGTAACCAGAGATCAATCCAGCACTGCTCCCCAGGGGCCAACCACACTGCGCCCCCGCCCGAGCGGCGTCTAGCTAGGTCAACTCCAAAGAGCTCAACGGCATCTTCTACGGCACGCACAGCTCGCTGAGCGCTGCCTAAAACAATGGCCGGGCAAGTCACCGAATTGAGACGAACCAGCCGGCGTGTGGTTGACATGTCAGCCTCATGTAGCTCCTGAGCAGTTCCGCTCAAGGAATCACACGCCCAGGCCGTGGGCGCCTGCTCAACAGTAGTCACCCTTCGATTCTCCCTCATTTCACGGCACTCAAGACGCGCCTCTGCCAAGAACCAACCTTCAACTCACGACTAAAGTTTGTTACATGGCTGAAGCTTCGTTGGGAAGTCCGTTCGGAGAGGGGCCACAGGCACGGCGCCGAGCCGCCCGCGTGGTTGTCCTTGACCCCCTAGACCGCATCCTTTTAATTAACGCTAGTGACCCGCTTCACCGCAACGGCCCCGGCTGGTGGGAGATTCCAGGCGGCGGAATAGACCATGGCGAAAGCACCGAAGATGCTGCTCGACGCGAGCTTTGGGAAGAAGCAGGAATTGCCGGAGCAGAAATCGGTCCCTGTGTTTGGGTTCAGCGTGTGCAGTTTTCTTTCGGAGGGTGGCACTTTGATCAGGATGAGTGGGTTCATATCGCCCGGTGCGAAGGAGTGTCGAGTGGGCCACAAGGCCTCGAGGCTTTAGAGGCCCTAGCCTTCGGCGAGCAGCGATGGTGGACTCTTGATGATGTTCTTGAACATCAACCCCGAACAATCCCGTACCGCATGGCCGAGTTCCTACCGCACATTATGACCGGTCAGTTCACTGGCGATCCGATCGACATCACACCTGGTGCTCATCATGTTGCCCGCTGGCAGCAGCAGGCCTACCCTCCCCGCCCCTGAACTGCAGCGCCCCTGAACTGCAGCACCCCTGAACTGCAGCGCCGCTCATCATTCCGGCTAACGCAAGATGACCTCATCCACGCAGTACTTCTGCAACTGCGACTCATCGGGCACCCGACCAATGCCCGGGCCTGTTGGCAGGAGCAGCTCGCCGGCAGGGTTCACCGTGATCGGTTCACAAATATCTTGCTGCACGTACTGACTGCTAGGCCCGAGGTCGGTGGGCAGGTTGCACCCGGGCAAACTTGCAACTGCAGCCGCACCGGCGCGGCCGATTCCAAGTTCCAACATTCCGCCGACAAAGACATCTAGGCCTGCCGAAGACGCAAACTCAACTGCATCGGCAGCGGCTCTCATTCCACCGAGTCGAGCTGGCTTGATGGAGACCACATCGACTGCTCTTGTGAGCACTGCCGACCGGACTGCATCAAGGGAAACAAGCGACTCGTCAAGAGCAAGCGGAGTCTCCATTGCCGAACGCATCTCTGCAAGCTCGGCCCAATTCAACTCAGGGGGGAAAGGCTGCTCGATAAATGCCAACCCCAACGAATCAACCCCTCGTAATTGCTCCAAATCCGCATAGCTCCCATTGGCATCGGCTGCTAGCAAAAGGTCAGGGATAACTGACTGAACTTTGACAAGCGCTTCAACATCGTGACCGGGCGCAATCTTGAGCTTCACCATGACAGCACCGGCATCGGCTGCCGCTCGCGCTAGGTCAGCTAGGCGTCCAACAGGAGCGCCAAGCTCTGCGATCACCTGACATCGAGGAAGGGATCGGGCCTCTCCCCTAGTTGCAGCCGACACTGAAGCATGAGCAGAGCCGAGCAACTCATCAGCTAGGGCGCTGCCTTCTGAGCGGAGTCGAGCGTCGAGCGAGGCATCCGCTAGTGCCGCTGTTGACGCGATAAGTCCTGCAGCTAGGACTGAGTTTCCCAACATCAGCTGTGGGCCAAGCTCAGTAGTGATGCCCCGCCATGCAACCTCGGTTGCCTCAGTTGCATACCCTTCGGATGACAGGGTGGGGCACTCCCCCCACCCAACCACTCCGTCTTGACGTTCCCAACTCACCAGAATCACATCGCGAAGATCTTCCGAACCGTGCGCAGTTCTATGTTGACTTCGTAACGGTACGTGAACCCTCAGTAGACGCAGCGCTGCGGGCGTGTCGAGGGCAATCACTTCGAAGTCGCCGCCGGCCATGACCGACACCAACGCAGATATGTAATCAAGTCACTCGGTTTCGGCTCAGCACTCCCGTCACCGCCGTATGCGGTCACAATCCGAAACCGCATGTAGGCCGGGTCGGGAAGTGGCAGAAAGGGAGCTCGGCGCCACCAACCAGAAGGCGCAAGAAAATGCATTTGTCGCAGTGCCGTACCCCAGAGCAAAGGGTGGCTCAGCACAGCCCAACACATCGGCCAAGTGATTTGAGTTGAGGATCGGGTCACAGTTCCGGCTGCTCGCTTCTGGTCTTCAAACATGTCATCTCTTCTCACGCAACAGTAGCGGGAGCGCATCGCATGCAGGCCGCCGGCATTGCGCAACGCCATCTTGGCGTCATGATTTCATTCACACCTGTGCTGCGAATCCGGCCAGGCCAACTGCTGCTGCCCCAAGCAACGGGCCACGGTCCTCGCAGCCAGAAGGAACAATCCTGAGCCCTTCGGAGAAACTCAGACGAGCGCTTCGGTCTGCCTCTTGTTGTGCAGCCAGAAAAAACTCACTCCCGAAACCGAGCGCAACTGAACCCGCAACTACTGCCAGCTTCAGGTCTAACAAATTGGCCACTGACGCCACAGCCCGACCGACTAACAGGCCAGATCTGCGGCGAATTTCTGTTGAAGCATGCTGCGCTGGCTGGCCAGTAAAAGAGGCGATAGCCGCCCCCGAGACCTCTGCTTCAAGGCAGCCCCGACCGCCGCAGGCACAGGCGCGTCCAAAGGGTTCAACAATAACGTGGCCAATATGGCCGGCATTGCCAGACCCGCCGTCTAGGAGCTTTCCGTTCAGCACGATTCCACCGCCGACACCAGTAGAAACCACCATGGCAATGAAATCAGTCTCCCCGCGAGCAGCCCCCACCCAACCCTCTGCACGGGCCAAGGCCTTGGCGTCGTTGTCAATGAATGTTGGAAGCTGATACCTATCCTGCAAACGCCCGAGCAAAGGAAAGTCCCGCCATTGTGCAATGTTGAGCGGCGATACCGTCTGGCCATGAAGCGTCATCGGCCCGCCACAGCCAACTCCAATAACCTCGGCCACAGCAGAGGATCCAGCTAGCACCGAATCGATGAGCCCTGTGAGCCTGTCAAAGAGTTCAAGCTGAGAATCTGACTGAGTCGGGATCTGTTGACGCGAACGCAACTGGCCATCGGTTTCAAGCACAGCGGCATCGATCTTGGTTCCACCGATGTCTATGGCAAGCACTACAGGTTGACGGGTATCTGCATAGGGCTCGCCAACATCTGCCATGAACAGGAAACTACCAGCGGTTACACCTTGCAAGCAGGGAAGCTCTGACAGACTAAAGCGATTCGAACACGGAAGGAACCCCCCGTGAGCAGCACACCCGTTAGCAGCAGTACACCCAGTAGCAGCACTGCGAACGCTGCCACCCAAAATACCGTCGCGGGGTCAACAACATTTTCAGAGACTTTTGATTCCATCTGCGCCAACATCGGCCTTGCTGTGCGAGGCAAAGAGCATGTGGTTCGCTTGACGGTGACGAGTCTCGTGGCGCACGGACACCTCCTTCTTGAGGACGTACCGGGGGTTGGAAAAACCACAATTGCAAAAGCAGTTGCTCAGTCGGTGGACGGAAAGTTTGCGCGAGTTCAGTGCACTCCCGATCTGCTCCCCTCTGATCTTGTTGGAACCTCGATTTGGAACCAACATGACGGCAGTTTTGAGTTTCGAAAAGGTCCGGTTTTTGCCAACCTTTTGCTTGCAGACGAGATCAATCGGGCATCACCAAAAACTCAGTCAGCGTTGCTCGAATCAATGGCCGAGGAGCAAGTCACTGTAGATGGGAAGACGTTTGAACTCCCCAAGCCGTTCATGGTGATCGCAACAGAAAACCCACTCGAACATCACGGAACTTTTCCGCTGCCCGAGAGCCAGCTCGACAGGTTTCTCATGAAGCTTTCGATTGGCTACCCCAACAAAACAGCTGAGCTTGAGCTACTACGCGAACCTCACCACGACTCAGTCCTGAACTCGCTCGCTGCAGTTACAACCAATTCACAGATTGTTGCAATGGGCGCAGCGGCTCAAAAATTGTATGTTGCAGACTCACTCACCGGCTACTTGGTCGAACTAGCCGAGCGCTCGCGCAACAGTTCGATGTTTGAGCTTGGCATGTCGCCGAGAGCGACTCTCGGACTTCTGCGAGCCTCGCGAGTATGGGCCGCAGCCGAGGGTCGCAACTTTGTAACCCCTGATGACTTTAAGCACCTCGCAGTGCCAGTTCTTGCGCACCGAGTGGTCCTTTCTTCGGAAGCTCGGCTCAAGGGGCTGAGTCCGGCTACTGCCATTGAGGAACTCATCCGCTCTACACCGATCACCCACTGAGATGCGCCTCACGCAGCGTGGTGTGGCTGTGCTTGCAACATCGCCTCTCTTTGCTCTTGCAGCTTGGCTGTTTGGCCTACCCGAAGCTGCAGTGTTATCGGTTGCAGCCGCAGTGTTGTTGGTGGCTGCAGCGGTCTGGGTCAAAGCCCATGAAGCTCACCTTCAGATCAAACGCTCGGCGTTACCGGCTCGATCACGGGTGGGTCAGACCTGCAGCATTCAACTCAGCACACGCAACCTCGGCCGCCGCAGAACGGCGGGAATGCTCTTGGTCGAACAAGTTGAAGGCTTTGGAACCATGTGGTTTCACCTTGCTCCGCTGCGCAGCGCTGAGCAGAGCATCATGAGCTACACCCTGCCTAGCCGCCAGCGCGGCCAAGTTGTCATTGCACCTACAACGGTGCGAGTTCAAGACCCGTTCGGATTGCTGAGTTCAGACCGAGTGGTAGGTCAGGCCACCTCGATTCTGATCCTGCCTCGGCTCTGGTCACTCTCGCCGCTCGAAGCCACAGTTGGAGATCAGAGCCAGACTGCAACACCGCCCTCGACTCACAGCCTGAGCCCCGCAGAGGAATTCGCCGGGCTTCGCGAGTACATAGCCGGCGATGATCTACGAAGGATCCACTGGCCAAGCACCGCACGGGCAGGCCGACCCATCTTGCGACAAGACGAGCCTCTCTGGCAGCACCGAACCACAGTCCTGCTTGACCTTCGCAATACCGCAGGGTTCGATGGCGAAGCATTTGAACAAGCTGTCTCTGCCGCAGCGAGCGTAATAGAACTGGCGGAACAACTAGATGGGCCCATCCAAGACGGGCTCATCCGCCTTGTGACCGCTGCACCACAAACAAGAGCGCTGCTCGGAACCCAGTTCATCACTGCATCTGAAGAGCTTGGCTTCCTACATGACCGTCTGGCCCTAGTGGAGCAGCGGTCCGCCTCACCCTCGCTGCTCGAAATGCTCCAACTGCTGAATGCGCAAGATGGAGGAAGCCTCATCATGTGTACTGGCTCAACTAGCGAGGCTGAGATTGCCGATCTGAGACACGCAAGTAAGCGGTTCTCTTCACGAGTTTTGCTCACCACAACCAAGGACGATACTGAACGAACCCGCCCTGCTCACTCAAGCCCTGCTCACTCAAGCCCGTCTCACTCCGGCTGGCTTCATCTGAGTTTGGCACCGGGAGCTTCTCTTGATCAGGTTTGGTCAAAAGCTCAAAGTAGTTCCCTAGGTAGCAAACCATGACTCCTCAGGGGTCAGATGCATCAGCGCAACCCCCGGGAGAAACTCGAAACGCTTGGAGCGATCGAGTTGCTCCCTTTGTTGCCGAACTGGGGTTGCTGGCTCTAGCAGTTGGGACTGCCGCTAGCTTTATTCGCCTTTTTGACTCTTGGAGTTTTCTACCCGAACTAGCGATCCCGATTGTTGCCCCGTGGCTTCTTGCCCTCACCTTGAGGCGTCTACATGTGAACCTGTTTGCATCACTAGGTGTACAAGTTATTGCAGCGAGCGTTCTGATAACTGCAATATTTGCGCCCGGTAGCAGCGCTTGGTGGCTGCCGACCCCCGCAACTGCACGACTACTCGGTGCAAATATCGCAGACTCGTTCGCAGAGTTCTCTCAACTTGTCGCACCAGTTCCGTCAACCACCGGGTTTCTGTTCATCATCGCAGTCGGGTTCTGGCTGTTTGTGACCTTCGGCGATGCTGCCGCATTTCGCTATGGCGGTCCTGCACAGGCGGCTGTCCCCTTCTTTACAACCTTTCTAGCACTAGGGATTCTTTCCCGAGACTCTGCGCGAGTGAGTTCAACCATCTGTTTCTTAGCGGGATTGTTGTTGTACACCTCGACGCAGCTTGCACTGAGAGCTTCAAGGACCCGCTGGGATGGACTGCCACAACGAAGCGCAACCGCCAGCGTTGCTCGCTCGGCGCTCATCATTGGAGGTATTGCGATAGTAGCTGGGTTCATTCTCGGGCCGCTGCTGCCAGGCGATACCGACTCTGCGGTCGATCTTCGAAAGCTAGGTAACAGGTCGGAGCCTCGAACCGTGGTCAGTCCGTTTGTTGGAATCCGTTCGCTTCTCGGTGAGCGCAGCGATACCGAGCTATTTACCGTTCGCTCTAACGAACCTGCCTATTGGCGCCTCACAGCGCTTGAGGAGTTTGACCCGAATCGACAAATCTGGATTTCACGTGGGACATACAAACGTACCTCTGGCGAGTTGCCATCCAACCTTGCCCCCAGCGTTTCGGGGTCCACGCTGAACCAAGAGATTCAGATCTCAGGGTTGACTGGTCTCTGGCTTCCCGGGGCGTATCAGCCCTCGCAGATTGCATCAGATACAGAGGTCAGCTTTGACCGCGAGTCATCATCGATCATCTTGGTATCTACCGATACTGGACTCAGGCCGAGCTACAAATTGGAGTCGCTCATTCCAGACTTTGCTGCAGCGGCTCAGGTCCAAACGGGAAGCTCAGAAAGTGTCGATCCGGTGTACCTCACCAAGAGCACTAGCCCGGCAATAGCTCCAGAACTTCTCACGGAGATCACTGCTTCTAGTAACACTCCATTTGAACAAGCGCTTGCCTTGCAGAACTGGTTCCGCAATGAGTTTCGCTACGACGAGACCGTTGACTTCAGCCAATCGGCTGACCCTGTTGCAGATTTCCTGCGAGCCAAGGCAGGTTTTTGCCAACAGTTCGCCTCTACCTTTGCGCTGTTTGCTCGGGAATTGGGACTACCAAGCCGCGTAGGGGTGGGCTTTACACCCGGAGACACAATTCAGCCTGCAGGTGATCCGGTCGAAGGCCGGGCAATGGGTACCGAGTACAGCGTCAGAGGCCGGCATGCACATGCATGGCCAGAGATATTTTTTGCTGGCGTTGGCTGGGTACCGTTCGAGCCAACTCCAAGCCGAGGGGATCCCCAGGCCACGCCATACACCGGGGTTGCTGCAGCCCAAGCCACTCCCCCGGCGCAGGCTGAGGTCAGCACGACACTTGCAGTAGAGGGCAATAACACCACAGCTACTTCTGCACCCCCAAGCAACTCGACTACTCCAACTCCCCAGGCTGGAGCAGATACAGACGCAGACACGAGCCCGATCTCTTCAGCCTCTGCTACCGCTGGCAAGGCCTTGAGATTCATCATCGCCGCGATTGCGATCGCAGCAGTTTTCCTTGCTGGCGTCGTCGGAGCTGCACTGTTTCGCAGACGCAGCAAGCGCCGCAGAGCGCTTCAGCAACTGAGTATCAATCAGGGCGAGGATCGCTGGTTGCTTGATGCTTCAATAATCGAAGACTCTTGGAAGCGGGCCCTGCTATGGCTGGCGCTGATCGGCATTCGGCCAGGACTTCCTGAAACACCAATTGAGTTTGCATCTCGAGCATCTGAAGGGTTGCCAAGCACAGAGGTCAATCCTGAGATTACCGAGATCGCGAAAACTGCGATGATGAGGCTTGCGCAGTTGGAGACTGCTCGAAGATACGGGGCTCTAGGCACGTGCTCCGGCCGAGGCAATGAGGCACTCGCAGCAGCAGACTCAGTGGAGGAACTGGTCCGCTATTCGTCCTCCGGCCGACGCAGCCGGTCTTTGGCCTTGGTGCTGGCATCGTTGAAGTAGTCCTTCAAGCTGCCTGTTCCGTTATTTCGAAGAGCTTGAGTTGCCTCGTTCATGCCCGCTCGACCCAATTGCCGTGCGTTGGACTCGATGAAGACGGCAAGAGCAAACACAACTAAGAACCCGGCGAACGCAGCTAGGTAGCTGACGGCGAGCAAAAGTACCGATGCAATAAGTGCCAGAACGAAACCGAACACTCCCCACTTCAGCCGACGAACAGACTCGGTATAGACCGTTGTTGAGCCGACCTGCCTTGCAAGGTCTGGGTCGCTGGCGCGCAGATTTTGTTCGATCTCGCCCAAGATTCGCTGTTCGTCCTCAGAGAGCGGCATGGCTGATCACCCGGTAGTCAAGCTAGTGATTTTACAGTGGTTCAAAGTTACTTGGTTGATGTCTCTAAAGATACTGTCTATTTGATCCACTCGTATGGTCGCGCAAATTTTATTCCATTCGACCTCGTTGCTGCCAACATCAAGCTGCGCTCAGTCGCCGAACGGAGCAGTTACACACATGAAGCGCACTGCCCAGCTGGTTACCCCGAGGTAATGCTCAAAGGGCTGGGCCTAGACACCTAGATCCTGCTGGGCTGTAGGGCCCCATTGTTGTTCGTCAACTTCTTTCGTCTTCCCTGCAAGTCTGGCCGGCCCAATCAACTCGGCACCGAACTTGCTTCGTATGGCATCCACAGCCGAGTTAGTCGCGTCCCACTCCGAGTCTGCGGCAACAAGGGCAACAGACGTTGGCGTGCGTCGCTGCATCGCGCTCTGCTGACTGCCGACAAGGTCGTCGAACGAGAGTTGCTGCTGCAGTTCTCCCCGCAGAAGGCCTGCTGCGCCAACCCCGAGTAGTCGCACGCCGCGCTCAACCGGCAAGCGCAACAAGAGCGACCAGGCTGTTCGCACAATGTCGGTGCCGCGATCTGTGGGTACCTCAAGTGTCTGCGAACGCGTCACAGTGGTGAAATCTCGATAGCGAACCTTGAGTTGCACAGTTCTGCCCCGGTACCCGTGCTGGCGCAATCGGCTTGCGACAGCTTCGCTCTGGCGAACCAACTCTGATCGCAGCGCATCCATCGAGGAAATATCTTGAGCGAAGGTCCGCTCTTGACTCATCGACTTCGGCTCAGCATCTGCCACAACCGGTCGCGCATCTCTTCCCAAAGACAGTTCATGCAGGTGCTTCGCAGTTGCCTCGCCAAGAACTGACCGCAGGAGTTCTTGATTCACAGCCGAAAGATCGCCGATGGTGCCGACCCCGAGCGGTTCAAGCTTGGCCAAGGTTGCGGGACCCACGCCCCAGAGTCGCTGAACAGGAAGTGCATGAAGAAATTGAAGCTCCTCATTCGGAGCGAGCACTGCTACACCTGATCCTTCAATGGGACCGCTACGAGAGACTTTGGGTTTAGCCGAATTAGTTGCGAGTTTTGCTAGGAACTTGTTCGAGGCAATTCCGAGCGAACATGAAAGGCCCGTCTCCTCTTTGACGCTAATGCGCAACTGTTGAGCCACAACTTCGGGATCGCCAAGCAAGCGGCGAGAGCCCGAGATGTCTAAAAATGCCTCGTCTAAACTCAGAGGTTCGACTAGCGGGGTCAGCCGGCGGAAGATCTCCATAATGACTGCCGATGTGCGGCTGTAGTGGGCGTGGTCGCCCTGCAAGAATACAGCGTCAGGGCAAAGGCGTCGGGCCTGCACCGACGACATGGCCGAATACACGCCGTATGAGCGGGCCTCGTAAGAGGCAGCAGCAACTACGCCTCGCTCGCCCGTACCCCCCACCAAAACGGGCAAGCCGCGTAGCTCCGGGTGGCGAAGAAGTTCGACCGATACAAAGAATGCATCCATATCTACGTGGAGGATTACCCGATCAGAGTCCTGGCTCATTTGCGTGTTACCGAGACTTCATTTGGGGCATTACCGAGCAGTTCATATTCGAACAAACGAGGGGTGTCGAACCTCTCGGTAATCCACTCGAGTAACGGTTCACGGACCCAGGGCTGAGCGTGCTGAAGGCGCTCAGCGCACGCTTGGTCTGAAACCCAGTCAGCGGCTATCACGATTCCGTCGGGGTCTTGGCCGAGGAATACCTCACCCGCCACCTCCAGCGCTAAGTGCACCTCTACCCGTAGTCGCCAATCAAGGCCCGGAGCCTCGACTGAAATCTCGTACAGCAACCCCGACCAGCGCACAACGTGCAGACCCGTTTCTTCTCTAACTTCTCGAGTCACACCCTCGACTAGGGACTCACCTGGATCGATCACGCCTCCGGGCGTGGTCCAGTCAGACTTCCCGTTTTGTCGGAGATTTTCAACAAGGAGAACCCCCGAATCAGCGGCCGGTATGCGGCCCGCCGTGACAGATCCCGAGTTAGCAGGATTGCGGCTCGCGAGACATCCAGCTTGTATCACCGCTCCACCCACGAGCCAGTCGCGCATGGGCATAGTTTGCCAGCTAGGACAAGGCCAGAGAAACCAACCACGCTGAATGGCTCTACTGAGAGCAGCAATGAGGCATGATGAGAGCCTGTCGTAAAGCGACACGACCTCAAAGGGGATGAGATGCGCAAGATAAGTTTGAAGCTCACGTTGGCACTTTTTGCCACGCTGGCATTACTCGCCACTGCGTGTGGCTCACAGAGCGAATCTGGTAGCGACTCAAACGCTACTGATGGCGAAACAGACTCGGCAATGGTTATTGCAGTTCCAGCGGACAAGCCAACGATCCAAGAAGCGGTGGATGCAGCCAAGCCGGGCGCACTCATTCTGATTAGCCCGGGGGTCTACAACGAGGATGTCGACGTAACCACCGAGAACGTCACGCTGCGAGGACTTGACCGCAACAAGGTAATTCTGGACGGACAGTTCAAGCTAGAAAACGGTATTCGGATTCTTGAGGCCAACGGCGTAGTGGTTGAGAATATGACTGCTCGCAACTTCACCTCTAACGGCTTTTATTGGACTGGCGTTGAGGGCTATCGCGGCTCCTATCTGACGGCCTACCGCAACGGTGATTATGGGATCTACGCCTTCGATGCAGTAGATGGCCAACTAGATAATTCCCTAGGCTCCGGCAGTCCCGATGCTGGCTTCTATATCGGCGAGTGCTTCCCCTGCAATGCACTCATCGACAACGTGATCTCGGAGAACAACGGTTTGGGCTACTCGGGCACAAACTCCGGTGGGAACCTGTTCATTATTAACTCCACCTTCAGAAATAACCGTGCCGGGGTCGTGCCAAATAGCGGTAGCTACGAGCTGTGCTACCCAGAGCGTGAGACCACCGTGGTTGGCAACATCGTGCATGACAACAACAGCGTTGAGGCACCCGCAATTGACGTTGCTCTCCTTGCTCAAGGAAACGGCATTTTGTTGCCGGGCGGCGTACGCAACCTGATACAACGCAACCTTGTATTCAACCATGATCGAACTGGAATTGGCCTAGTGCCCTACCCCGAGGAGGACGCAAGTGATCTTGCTCCAGATCCGGCCGAGTGGGACACCCCTTGCTCTGAAACCCATGACCTAGAGGTACCGCCGATTCCTGAAGCCGACTGCAAAGCCGTTGACGGACTCTTAAAGGGTTGCGTGGTGTTCTGGAACCCCTACGAGAATCGAATTCTGGACAACACCATTTCGGATTCAGGCGCCGCAGACCTAGCAGTTGGAACCGTCGACTTGCTTGGGCTTGGCGTAACTACTGACCAGCTTCGCAATTGCTTTAGCGGCAATACCTTTACGACGAGCGCACCAAATGACCTGCAGGCACTCGCCCCGTGCGACGCCGCCGGCAACGGAGGAAGCTGGGACGCTGGGGCACTCGACCTTTTGGGTCTCCTCGGTTCGCCAGCCGCAGCGCCTCCTAAAGACACTTACAAAATGACTCCAGAACCGGGTGAGCAGCCAAACATGCCCAACGCTGCAAAAGCCCCGGTTACTCCTGCACCAACTGGCCCGCCAACAGTAGATATTGACGCAATAGCTCTGCCGGCTCGGCCTGCAGGTACATGACGTCATTGCTCTTTCGGCCCCGAGCACGCTTTACTGCTGCAGCTATCCTGGCTGCCAGCGCCGTAATTCTGCTCGGGGCCTGCTCAACCTCATCTGGTTCAAGCGAGGCAAATGAGCCCAGAAGCTCGCGAATCAGCCCCCTCTCTCCGGCACGCCATCTTGGCCCACAGGGCAGGGCCGGGCAGTTTGTGACTGATTGCGGATACAGCCACTCCGCACCGGATGACCCGATTGTGTTTCCTGGGCAATCGGGGATGTCTCATGAGCATGATTTCTTTGGCAACACCAGCACGAACGCAGAATCAACAATCGAATCGCTGCTCAAGGCCGATACAACATGTCAGAAGCAAAGAGACACTGCGGCCTATTGGGCGCCACAGCTCAGAGATCATGGCAAAGCAATTACTCCCGTCAAGTCTGTTGCGTACTACCGTGCGGCCCTTGGGGTCGACCCCAAACTGCTCGTGCCATACCCCCAAGGCCTACGCATCATTGCGGGTGATATGACTGCCACAGAGCCGCTCTCGGCTGATCTTGCTGGCTGGGCCTGCGGCGTGTCGTCAACCCACGATGCATCGCCGCCGCAATGCCCGGACTCGGCGCCGCTTCGAGCTGTCATGACCTTCCCTGACTGTTGGGATGGTGTGAACACCGACAGCGCTGATCATAAAAGCCACATGGCAAACAGCTTTGAAGGGCTCTGCCCAAGCACTCACCCTGTTCATGTGCCTCAGTTGACTTTTGCGGTGGCTTACCCCATCTCTGGTACTGGCCATGACCTCACACTGGCCTCGGGATCGACCTACGGAATCCATGCCGACTTTATAAATTCTTGGGATCAAGCCGGGCTAGAAAACGAGATAAAACTGTGCTTGAACCGCGATGTGGTTTGTGGACTCTCGTCTAATCGTGACGAAGACCCTCTCTTTGGCCCTCAGTAGCGCTCTTTCCGCAATCGAACAGTGGCGTAACTCACTCTCATTTGCGTGAGCAGCGGAACTGCCTAGCTCTCTGCTACTTGGATCCGGCCATTCATTCCCTTTTTGGGAGTTCCGTGCAGAGAGCAGTAGTAGGGATAGATGCCAGGTTCATCAAAAATGATTTGATCCTGTTCTTCTGGCTGAAGATCATCGGTTGCGATCTGTTCAAATGCCTGAGGCTCTGCCGGAATCACATTATGAGGGTTGCGGCCTTCGTTGATAAAGACAACCTTGGTTCCTGGTGAGATAGTGATGTACTGCGGCGAAAACACATTGTCTTTGGCTAGTACTGTCACCTCTGGCTGAGACGTTTTGTCTACGAATTTACTCTGAGGGACCTCTGGCAAACCCTGGGTCGCTGAGTCCTCAGCGGCAGTCGTTTCAGAAGAACTCGTCGAATCCGAGTTCGAACAAGCGACTGCTAGGACTAGACAACTCACTAACGCAAGGTAGCGAGCAGAACGAAGTCTCATCATCGCTCAATTCTACGTTGACTTGGAGCAATCTCAGTAATACGGGGCTCAGCCCCGAGTAAGAACTTCGCCGGGGGAACCGTCGGGCAAGCGCTCCTGAACCACTGCGTCACCAATCTCGACAGGTATATCTGAACCCGCCGTCGAACCGGTGCCCACAGCAGAATGAGATGCAGGCTGGCTGCCGAGCTGTACTGCGTCCGCTGCCCCGCTTTCTTCGCTCACGAGTAGCAACATGCCGACTGCTGTTATCGCCACAACAACACCGAGGGCGGGAATGAGCACTCGATTACGCAGTCGCGACCCCCGACTCCGCACGCCTTCCTCGCTGAGTAGCATCAGGGCAATAAGTTCCTGCTCAATCTGCACGGCGGGCCGCCCAAGAGCCTCGGAAAGCACCATCAGATCTGGCTGCCGGAGCGGGATTACTTGCCCTGGTTCAATGCCTCGCATTGAATACAGCGCCGCAAGGTAGCGAGTCAGAACTTCTCCGCTTTCGCCATCTGTGTTGCTACCAGCCGCACCGCCGACAAAATGAACGGTCAGGTTGCCTCGTTCTTGAATCCGATCGTCGATCTCTAGCACCAAGTGCGATCGAGATGGAATGAGATGAGCGGTGTCAATCTTGTACATTTCGGTCAGAATGAGCAGATCCTGATCTGGAATAGTTCGGTAACCAGTCTCAATCTCGAGCAAGGTCAGTGCAGACCACTCCGGGCCTAGCTCAACGGCAGCGGCATCTAAACTCAACCCTTGCTGCAGTCTCGCCTCGCAGAGCAGTTCCCCCAGGCGGTGCGGCGGAACTAGCGGTTCATCGGGGTTACGGCGTGAGTACATGATCTTTTTCTCCCTACCTACCAGCGACCTGCGTCTGGCTGTGTTTGCTGAAGTGGCCTACTGCATCTATCTCTGAATAACTACTGCTTAGAGATTCGGCACTCTTACGGGCCGCCTTAACCTTTTATTAGCTCGGGTCGTACACTCTCAATCAATGGCACGATATGAACCCTCCGATACGCCAACGGCTACAACCGATCCCGATACGGCGCTGCCATCGGTGTTGGCTCGGGTGCTGGCCTTCGGGTCCATCTTCGTCGGCGCCGCTGCCGGAGGAATGATTGGCTATGCGTTCGCCGAACTTGGACGTTTTGGTGGCGGAGCCGTCGGGTTGATCACCTTTCTTTCCATGCTCGTTGGTGCAGCAGGGGTTGCCGTGGTAGCAGTTCTTACGCTGCGAGCATTTGGCGAATGGGACACGATTCGCCAGAACGAAACAGCCACAAAGCGGCGTTCGTGAGCCAAAAGAGCATCGAGTCCGTGAACTACCAAGAACTGCTTAAAATTGCACACCTAGCTGCTCACAGTGCCACTGAACTGATCTATACGAACCGCCCGGATGCTTTTCGAATTGAACAAAAGAGTTCGGCAACCGACCATGTCACCGAGATGGATCTTGCGTCTGAGGAACTGATCCGTAAGGTCATTGCAGTTCACCGACCCTCAGACCTTGTCATTGGCGAAGAGACTCAAGCTGCTTCTGCGTCCACTCATGACTTGAGTTCCCGTGTGATCTGGTTTGTCGATCCCATCGATGGAACCACCAATTATGTTTACGACCATCCAGGGTACGCAGTATCAATCGCAGCACAAATTGATGGTCAAACTGTCGCCGGAGTGGTTGCTGATCCAACTCACGGGCGCACCTACTCTGCAACAGTCGGGGGTGGAGCCTTCTGTAATTCTGAACGACTTGGACCCTTACCCCAGGCTCGTCAAGCGAGCCAAGAACTCATCGCAACTGCTCTTGTAGCCACAGGGTTTTCCTATTCTTCTGACCGGCGCGCCCGTCAAGGCAAAGTCATTGCAGGACTCTTGCCTCAGATTCGTGATATCCGCAGAATGGGATCTGCTGCTCTTGACTTGTGTTCGGTGGCGAGCGGCCGGGTGGACGCATATTTTGAGGTGGGACTCTCTGCTTGGGACTTCGCTGCCGGCGCACTCATCGCTGCTGAAGCGGGTGCCGAAGTGGGAAGCATCGACCCAGCAGCCGATCCCTCGGATGGAATTCTTGCGGCTCGGCCCGAGCTCTTTTCACCACTTAGAGAGCTCCTCGGTCTACTCGGTGCAGACCAAGTCTGATGCTCGCTCGCCTCAGAGTGAGCATCTGCACCCTCAGATGAGGGAGACTGAAGAAGTGGGTACACGAATTCTTTATGTAGAGGACGATCATCGCATACGTGGTTCGGTCAAGCTTGCGCTTGAAGACGAGGGCTGGCAGGTTGACGAATCGGAGACTGGGGAGGATGCCATCCTCTCGTTTGGGCGCTCCCCAACCGATGTTGTCCTGATTGACATCATGTTGCCTGGAATCGATGGGTTTGAGGTGTGCCGAACAATTCGGCGCCGGAGCGACGTGCCGATCATCATGGTGACTGCCCGAGCAGACACCCACGATGTCGTTGCTGGCCTAGAAGCTGGCGCGGACGACTACATGACGAAGCCGCTTCAACCCAAAGAACTCTCGGCACGAATTCGGGCGATGCTTCGCCGAGCCCGGCCAGCGCAACCTGGCAACCCCCACCTTCAGTTTGGCGATTTAGAGATTGTTCCTCAAGAAGGAGTGGTGAGCCGAGACGGGGTGCAGATTCACCTCACCAAAACTGAGTTTCGCCTTCTGGTTGAGTTGGCGAATAGCCCAGGCAAAGTCTTCTCTCGCGAAGATTTGTTGGAGAAGGTGTGGGGCCACGGGGTGTTCGGCGATGGCCGACTCGTTGATGTGCATGTGCGTCGTTTACGGACCAAGGTTGAAGCAGACCCCGCCAACCCCCGCCATGTCATGACGGTTCGTGGACTCGGCTACAAGCTGCAGCCCTAGCCGGTCGTCGCAGTCCGGAAACTAGATATGACTACCCCGCAGGACACTCCCCCTCATTCGCCTGAACAAGAACATCGCAGTGTTGTTCGGCTGCAGCGAGCAATTCAGATTGGCTTGCGGGGCCGAATCATTCTTGCTGTTGCCGCGGTTGCCACGATGTTGTCAATGGTCCTTGCTCTGACAACGGTGACTGTTGCAAAGAACACCCTGCTCAACACACGAGAGGAGGCCCTGACATCTCAGGCACTTGCGAACTCCGAAACCGTCTCTGGCGCGCTTGGCAACGCCGAAACAGCTGACCTGCAAACCCTGTTGAGCTCCCTGCCCGAGGCAGGATCCCCGCTCCTTCTCACCGGAGAGGCGTCTCCAAGCAGCGGAGATGATCCGAGCATTGTGTCGGTTGATGCCCGATACGGCATCGACGATTTGCCATCTGAGCTTCTGTCCTCGGTGGTGCAAGACCGCAACAACGCGATCATGCGGTTTCGCTATGACGGCGAATCGCTCCTCGTAGTGGGTGTAGCCCTCCCCGAGTCCGACGTTAGCTATTTTCAGATCAACCAGCTCAGCGATATTGACACCGCAATCCGAAGCCTTGGCCTGCGGCTAGCAATTGCTGCGCTGCTCACCACTCTGGTTGCTGTGGCACTTGGCTATTGGGCGAGCAAGTACGCACTGAGACCGCTCAACCGAATCCGAGATGCGGCCGAGTCGGTTGCTCTTGGTCAGTTAGACACCCGAATTGACTACGCCGATTACGCAGCCGACCCTGACCTGGCTCCCCTAGTTGCCAACTTCAACGATATGGTCAGCGCCTTACAGGAACGGATCAATCGCGATGCGCGCTTCGCGAGCGATGTGAGCCATGAGCTTCGTTCCCCGTTGACCACGCTCAACGCTTCGATTGAGGTTCTACAGAACACACGAGAGGTACTCCCCGAGAGATCCCAGCAAGCTCTTGATCTGCTCTCGCTCGACATGGGCCGCTTTACGCAACTGGTCGAGGATCTTCTTGAAATCTCTCGCTTTGATGCCGGAGCCGTCCGGCTTGAGCTTGATGCGGTAGCCCTCGTCCCCACCGTGGAGGCAGCTGTTCGGATGGTTGCAAACTCCTCTATTCCAGTTGAGTCAGACCCGGCACTCGCAGATGTGGTGATCGCCTGCGATAAGCGTCGCCTGATGCGCATTCTGGCCAATTTCATTGATAACGCCAGAAAGTACGCTGACGGTGCAACAGGAGTGAGGGTGGAGCTCCATGAGCCCGACCATCTGGGCATAGTTTTGTCGGCACCCACAGTTCGCATCTCGGTAGAAGACAGCGGATCGGGAGTGCCGGAGGGTGAGCGTGAAAGAATCTTTGACCGTTTCAGTCGGGGTGATCAAGGCGGCAGTCGTGGTATCGACATGGGAGTGGGGCTAGGTCTCGCTTTAGCAGCCGAACATGCCCAACTGCAGGGCGGCAGCGTCTGGGTTGAAGACCGGCATGATGGCGGCCAAGGCTCGAGTTTCGTTCTGGAACTACCGATGATCGAACCGCTAGAGGCCGATGACCCCGAGGACCTTGCTGCTGTAACTCCAGCCGAAGCAGAAACCTTTGCACTGACCGGTCAGATGCCGGCGATTCGCCTAGATGAGACGGAGGATCCAAGCGCATGAAGCCCGTGACACGAGTTCTCTGTGCGCTAGGCCTGACGCTCTTCATGCTGAGTTCCTGCGGAGTTGGCGTGGACTCCGGGCCGCGAGTCCTGCAATCGAGTTCTTCGACCTCAACTACTCCTGCGGGACCCACTGCGGGCAGGGTGACCTCGGTGCTGTATTACGTCAACGATGGCTCTCTAGTTCCGCAGGTTTCGGAGCTCACCGACCGCAACTTGCCTACCGTTCTTGAGGCTGCGCTGCTTCCACCAAAGGCTGGTTCGGAGGTAGATGGCACGATTACCTCGATTCCGCCCGGAACCCGGCTTCTCAGCGTTAAAGAAGCTGGCGACACCCTGACGCTCAACCTATCTTCGGAGTTCGACAATGTGGTTGGGCTATCGCGTCAGCAGGCGATCGGGCAACTAGTACTGACTGCTACGGAGCGATCCGGTGCAAAAAACTTAGAATTTGAGATCAACGGTGATCCGATTCAGATCAGCACACCGGCGCGCGGAGACTCTGGCACCGTTACAGCCTGCGACTTTGCTCCTCTGCTAGCTACTGAAGATGATGCAAGAAGCTCCGGCCTTGAACCGGCAACTGAGCGCATACTTGAGGCCCGTCGCGCCAGCCTTGAAAGCAACTGCTGAGGCTCGCCGCATTGTTCGCTAACTGTTTCTTGACCAAGTGGCTGTCTCACCCGGCAAAGAACGGAGTAACCACCTGCTCATAGAAATCTAGATCTACGGTCTTTCGCTGATTCACAGCAGCCGCTAGCTCAACCCGACAGATAGTGTCGGATTGGAGAGCCACCATCTTGCCCCAGTCGCCCTCGGCGGCAGCATCAGCAGCCGCAACCCCAAATCGAGTTGCCAAGATGCGGTCGAATGCTGTGGGAGTTCCACCGCGCTGCACATAGCCCAGTGTGGTGACTCGGGTCTCTAAACCGGTGCGACCCTCCACCTCGGATGCCAGCACCTGACCAATTCCGCCCAGGCGTTCATGGCCAAAACGGTCTACCTCGTACTTTGCAGCAGCCATGGAACCAACTGCGGGCTGCGCCCCTTCTGCAACCACCAAGATTGAGGCGAACTTGTTTCCGGCATGCCTACGGGTGAGAGCGTCGCAAATCTCTTCGATCTGAAAGGGAACCTCTGGAATCAATGTGAGGGTAGCTCCACCGGCAAGCCCAGCTCGGACGGCAATATGGCCTGTGTTTCTGCCCATCACTTCAACCACCATCACTCGATCATGCGCTTCTGCAGTTGTGTGAAGGCGGTCGATTGCAGAAGTGGCTACATGGACTGCAGTATCAAAGCCAAAGGTCATTTCGGTTGCAGAAATGTCATTATCGATTGTCTTAGGAACACCGATGCATGCAATTCCATCGGCCATGAGGTCTCTAGCAGCACCGAGTGAGCCATCACCACCGATCACCACAAAGCCGTCGAGTTGATGACGGCGCATGGCATCTGCAACGCGGGTAACACCGTCGCCAAACTGATAGGGCTGAATTCTTGAGGTGCCAAGAATGGTCCCGCCTCGCGGCAGGATTCCTCTGCAGCGTTCAATATCTAGTTCCTCGAAATCATCGTCAAGAACACCGCGCCATGCATCTCGAAACCCGAGAACGGTTCCGCCATGCACTTTCTCGGTTTTTCGGACAATCGCCCGGATTACTGCATTCAGACCAGGACAGTCACCACCAGAAGTCATCACACCAATTCGCATGCGCTCAGGATAGGCCGCACACGAGAAGCCGTTCGGAACAACGACTACATCGCTACAGTTGCGAGTCATGTCTCAAACCTCTGCAGATCATGCAGTCATCATCACCATTGATGCCGGAACCACGGGTGTTCGCGCATTTGCAGTCGACCTTGAAGGCCACCCCGTAGGCCGAAGCTACCAAGAGTTCACCCAGTACTTTCCTCAGCCAGGCTGGGTGGAACACGATGCTGCCGAGATCTGGAGCGTCACGCAGAAGGTTCTCCATGACCTGGTGACTGAACTCGGCAGGACCGTCGCAGCGGTTGGAATCACTGATCAGCGAGAAACGATCGTTGCGTGGAACCGCCGAACAGGAGCTCCCCTGCACGCTGCGATTGTTTGGCAGGACCGCCGAACGGCTCAGCGCTGCGAGCACCTTGTCGGCCAAGGGGAACTCCCAGCAATTCGTGCGACTACCGGGCTTGTACTTGATCCGTATTTCTCGGCTTCTAAAATCGAGTGGCTGCTGACACAAGGTCAAGTGCCTGCTGATGAAGACCTGCTGCTTGGAACTATTGACTCTTGGCTTTTGTGGAACCTCACTGGCGGCGCAGCTCACATGACCGACCCCTCAAATGCAAGTCGGACCATGCTGTTCGATATTCGCTCAGGGACCTGGTCTGAAGACCTCTGTGAGTTATTTGGCGTACCCATCTCGGCCCTGCCGCAGGTTCGGCCGTCTGCGGGGAGCTTCGGCACCACGGTTGCTAGCTCTGGACTCCCTGCGGGCATTCCGATCACCGGGATAGTCGGCGATCAGCAAGCCGCGCTCTTTGGGCAAGCCTGTGTGAACCCGGGAATGGCCAAAAATACCTACGGCACAGGCTCGTTCGTATTGATGAACGTTGGCTCAACCTGCCCCGATCCAACCGAAGGGCTACTCACTACAGTGGCTTGGACCCTCCCAGCGCGAATGCTCCGTGGTAGCTCCGCTAGCAGAGATGGGCTTGTTACTCACTTCGCTCTTGAGGGGTCAATTTTTGCAACCGGGGCGGCAGTGCAATGGCTTCGTGACGGCCTTGGCATCATTGAAGATGCTGCCGAGGTTGGACCGCTCGCTTCATCGGTGCCAGACAGCGGTGGCGTCGTCCTAGTGCCCGCCTTCGCAGGCCTTGGCTCTCCCTACTGGGACCCATATGCTCGCGGAACCGTTGTTGGCATCACCCGTGGGTCTGGCCGCGCCCAATTTGCCCGTGCTGTTGTTGAGTCGATGGCGTATCAGACCCGAGATGTGGTTGACGCAATGACGGCAGCTAGTGGAACCCAACTTGAGGAGCTACGCGTAGATGGGGGTGCCTCGGTCATGCCTGTGCTACTACAGCTACAAGCCGACCAGCTTGGAGCGACGGTCCTGCGCTCATCGGTTGCAGAGACAACGGCTCTTGGCGCCTCATACATGGCTGGACTAGGCGCGGAGATCTGGTCTGACTTGTCGGAAGTGTCTCAGCACTGGCAAGCAGATGCTCGAGTCGAGCCCGCCACAGATCGCAGCGAAGCCGATGCTGCGTATGCGCAGTGGCAACGCGCTGTCGAGAGAAGCCGGGGCTGGGTCAGTTAGGAGCAGTAGTTAGGCAGCTAGACCGGCACTTTTCCTAGAGTAAAGCGGATAAAGCTTCGAGTACTGCTCGTTCTCTTGCTCGAATAGGCAAACGCCCACGGCTGACGAGCAACTTGAGGTTGGGATCCGCTAAGGAGGTCACTGCTAACTCCTCGTGATCACTCGTGGTGCCGTCGGTTGTTACTCCGCCGACGAAAGCACAGAGCCATTTCTCGCTCGGTACTTCCTCTCCAATTGATGAAACCAGAACTGCTGTTTCTAGATCTATCACTACTGCCCAGTCCGCTCCGATCAGCTCCTGTGCACCATGTACAAGTGAGGCCAACGCAGCGCTAGAAGAAGTAGATCTCTGAATCGCCCCGGCTACCTTCAGAGCGCGTATCGCAGGGTCGGAGGGCAGCCCATCGAGCTCACGGATATCTTCAACATCTACGCCTTCGACTTGGGCAATCTCTGCAAGCAACAGGTCGACGAGTTCACCATCGGGAAGCTCGATGATCAAATCATCTACAGCGCGTCCGGCCCCGCGTTCAATGATGTCGATCCCAATAACATCTGCTCGCACTGCTCCGATCCGCGTGGCCACAGCCCCAAGAGCCCCGGGGCGATCAGGAATCCAAACTCGAAGCACATAAGTGGACATTGCACACAATGTAGGGCGGGTAGATGACCAGTCTGTTACACGGCGGTGAACCAATGGTCTGTTCTCTGCAAAGACGCACCCAACTGCGATAGGTCAGTGCCCTTGAGTCCACCATTGGGCCCCATACAGCGTTGCCCCGACTAGTCGACGAAGGGGGGATCGTTGCTAAGTTAAGACAAATGTCACGAAAGCTCACCCCTCGCGGAAAACAACGCCGGGCACAGCTCATTGCATTTGCTACTCATGAGTTCGCCGAGAAGGGCTACCACATGACTTCAGTGGCAGACATTGTCGATGGCCTAGGTGTTGGCAAGGGCGTCTTCTACTGGTACTTCTCCTCCAAAGAGGAACTCTTCGTCGAGATCATGCGCACCTCGCAGCGGGGTATGCGCAAGCGCCAACAAGAAGCAATAAGCGGTGTAGATGATCCGGTCAGGCGAATAGAAATTGGCATCCGAGCTGCAGTCCTTTGGCTTGCAGAACACAATGACCTGCGAAAACTTTTTGAATTTGCTCGCACGGAACGAACCTTCAAAGAGGCCATGCGAATCGGACAAGCAGTTCTTGTTGGGGATGCCCAGGTTCACCTTGAAGAGGCCATCGCTCAGGGCAGAATCCCCGATCGCGACCCAGAAGCGCTCGCTTTTGCCATTATCGGCGTTTCTAACCAGTTGACCAATGTCTACATTGACGGCCGAGGCGATGACCCCGAAGTAGTAGCCGACCTAGTGGTGTCGTTCTGCAGAGATGGCATAGGCGTGAGCGTCACGGGTTAGCCGAGTTTGGGCAGCGCTCGCTTTAGGTTGCGCACTGCTTGGTTAATGCGCTGTTCATTTTCAATCAACGCAAAGCGAACATTTCCCTCACCTCCAGGGCCAAACCCCACGCCTGGAGAGAGCGCTACTCCTGCCTCGCGAACCAAGAAGGAACAGAATTCCACCGATCCCATCTCTGCATAGGGCTCAGGAATTGGCGCCCATGCAAACATGGTGCCCATCGGGGGTTCCATATCCCAGCCAATTCGCGCCAAGCCCGAACACAGCGCATCGCGTCGCACTTGGTAGATCTCATTCACTTCAACTGGAAAGTCCTGCATCTCGTTGAGTGTGACAGTGGCCGCAATCTGAATCGGCTGAAAGGTCCCGTAATCCAGATAGGACTTGAGCTTTGCAAGAGCCGCGATTACCTGAGGGTTTCCCAACATAAACGCCATGCGCCAACCAGCCATCGAGAATGATTTTGTCATCGAGTACAACTCGACTGCTACTTCCTTGGCACCCTCGGCCTGCAGAATGGAAGGCGGTCGGTACCCGTCAAATCCCAAGTCGGCATAGGCGTTGTCGTGTACGAGAATGACATCTCGTTCACGGGCAAAATCAACCACTCTCTGCATGAAAGCCAGATCGACACAAGTTGTTGTGGGGTTATGCGGAAAGGACAATACGATGACGCGTGGCCGGGGGTAGGAGTACTCCCAAGCCTCGACCATGTTTTCGAAGAACTCGTCCCCGGTTCCGAGCGGGATCTCTCGGACATTGGCTCCGGCAAAGAGCGGGCCGAAAATATGGATCGGATAGCTCGGCGAGGGAACTAGGGCGGCGTCTCCGTGTTCGAGCAGCACCCACATCAGGTGACTGAAGCCTTCCTTTGCGCCGATCGTTGTGATGACTTCCGTCTCAGGGTCGATATCGACGTCGAAACGATGCTTGTAGTAGCTAGCAGCGGCTTCACGTAGTTTCGGAATGCCCCGTGAAGCCGAGTAACGGTGGTTTCGCTCGTTCTGAGCTGCCTCGCAGAGTTTCTCTACTGCAATTGGTGGCGAGGGAAGGTCTGGGTTGCCAAACCCAAGGTCAATGATGTCTGCGCCATCGCGCCGTGCTGCAATCTTTAGTGAATCAATAATTGTAAATACATAAGGGGGAAGCGAAGTAATTCGACGGAACTCCATGCCCTTACGCTACTCCTCCTGTTGGAACTGCTTAGGAACCTGACCCAGCAAGCAGTTCTGCAGCAAGTAGTGCCGCTCCGAGCGCCCCGGCTTCTGGACCAAGGGGAGCAGAGAGAATCTGCAAGTTCCGATCTCGCGAGGCTGCAGGAAAGCGATCCACAAGGTCTTGTTGGACTAGCGCTGTGAGTTGCGTGCCAACCGCAGCGAGCCCTCCACCGATCACAATCACATCCGGGTCGAATAGCAGGATCAAATTTGCTAACCCGAGAGCCACATAACCCGCGTACTCGGCAAATATTGTCGACGCTCCACTATCGCCCTCTTGCATCAACTCAGTCACAATCTCGCCATCGATACCCTCAATCGACCCGGCTCGAGCTAAAACCACATCTGCCTGACCGGCGGCCGCAGCGGTTCGGCCGAGCCACCCCAAACCAGATCCCGAGGCGTAGCGCTCCCAACAGCCCCTCTGCCCGCAGGGGCATTCTGGCCCAGCAGGGTTGATCACCATGTGACCCGGTTCTCCCGCAAAGCCGTTAGCGCCTCGATAGAGCTCGCCATCAAGCAGAATTCCGCCGCCGATGCCCGTCCCCAGAGTGATGGCCAGAAGCGAACTACTGGGGGTCCCGAACATTGACTTGGCTGCAACTGCTACACAATTAGCGTCATTGTCGATTGCTACGGGCACCCCAAAGTGAGCCGTAAGAGCCGCTCGGACATCAACCCCAATGAGTCCCGCGGCATTTGGAGCCGAGCGCGCAATCCCATCACGGCCAATGAATCCCGCTAGACCTACCCCAATTGCATCTACTCGCTGATCGCAGCGGTCGATGAGCGCAGCCACAGCAAGCTTGATCTGGCTGAGCACGGCTTGTTCATGTGAGGAAGAACCTACGAGTTCACGGTCCTGAACCAAGGGTTGCGTGGCACGGGATTGCGCAATCGGCAAGACCAAGCGGGCCGCCAGCGTTTTCGTACCCCCAACATCAACCCCAATGACATTTCGTGTTTGCTCGTCAGAAACCATTGCGTTGAAGTGGATCACAGTATGGCTATCTGGGCCAGTACAAACGTGGTTTTACATATGGTCCTGTTTGTCAGAACTGGATGGCCACGGCAGGGAACCTGCCTGACTGGGCCTGCTCAAAGAGCCAATCATGATCACTCAGGATTACCAATTGCACTACTGCCGACATCTCTTGAACCCGTTGGATCACCTGATGCTGGGCCAGCGGATCACTCGGCAGAGCATCAATCAGCAATGGCACTGAACCCAGAAACGACACAGCCCGCTGTTGCGCAAGGCGCTCAATAAGCGCCCATTCGCACTGATCGGCACTTGAACGGTCAGCAGTAGTTGCAGCGCCTGCCTGATACCTCGGAGGCAGTTGCGGTTCGGCCCCAACCCCTTGAGCCAACCTGCCCGGCAGCTGTGCCTCTTGAAGCTGTGCTTCTTGTAGCTGTGCTTGGGCCTCGGCGAGAGCACCGAGGAGTTCACGCTCTTGACCTCGTATCCGCAGCTCCTCATCTCGAAGTTCAGCAAGGTTCGTCATTGCCCGATCATGGCGCTCAGCCCGCGTCTGAGCATCGACCATACGGTCCATCACGGCATCTAACTCGGCTTCAACCTGCGCCCATTGATTCACATCGCTTGGCTGAGGTTCTTCTGCCTCGGTGACTGCAATTTGGGCTCTGAGATCCTGCACCTGAGATCGTGTGCTCGCAACCCAATCGGCTGGATTCTGAAACACAGCTAGCCAAAGATCCACAACGCGAAGCAGGTCTTCAGTGGTGCCCGTCCAAGCTTGAGAATCAAGCCAGGTTTCGTTCAGAACAGGCCCGGCGGCCTGTTCCAAAACTTGCCGAAGCCTGTCCGCAGCAATTTGTACTTCGCCGGTGTCACGAGCTTGCGCAGGAACCTTTCGTTCCCGTAAGAGAGTGACTACCTCTCGCACGTTATCTGCCCGCCTCGCATCCGCTGCCGCTGCAGACATCGCCACTATCGGCACATCCGCAGTGGAACCTATGCGGTCGGCAGCTAACAACTCCGATGCTGTCTGCAGCATCACTGAGAGTTCCATTTCTGCGAGTTCAAGGTCTTGGGGGTCAGGAGACTCTAGGGTTAACTGTTGCAGTTCTTGTTGAAACTGCTGAACCCGCCGTAGTGCACCCTCTCTACGCGCCGCACGCTCAAGATCTGTCTGCACGAGTGGAATTCCGCGTACGTAGGCGCTGTAGGACTCATACCCCAAGCGCTCAAGCACAATCGACTCCTCTGTTCGAAGCTCCTGCAGAGTCATTGATGGCTGCGGTCCATGTGTGGACATCGTTGTGGGGTACGAGAAAATCTCGGTTCGGAGCTGTTCGAGTCGCTCTAAGTCCTCGTTGTCGGGCAGCGGAGACAAACTCGCCGAGGTGCTAGCAACGAGATCTACCTGAGCCGCATCCAAATTTTGCTCGGCCTCTATTCGACGAGAAGTAGCTGCTACCGCAAGGTCAGTAATCTCACGCAAATTTCGCAAGGAGTTGTAGATACGAACCGCAAGATCCTGTGCAACAGGATCAGGAACCAAGCTGGCTGTGAGAAGGCCTTTGAGGTCATCGCGAGCAGCGCAAACTTCATGTAGGTCAAGCGAGGCAACCATGTCGAGCTTCTCGCTCAACACGCTGACTTCATTATGCAGTTCCTCACGACGAGCGTGGAGCTGTTTGCGCTCGCGCTCAAAGTCAGCTCTTAGCACTGCACGGCGTTGCTCAAGTTCGTTGATCTGGCTTCGACACAAACCAAGCTCAGCGGCTGCTGCGGCGTCGAGCCCACTGCGAACCTGGTCCATCCGCTCCGATAGAGCGCTCAGAGCCCAAGTCAACTGCTGTAACTCCTCGCTATGCCCATCCACTCGCTGCTGAATGGCAGCTACGCCGGATAAGCGGTCACGGCGGGCAGGTTCAGACTGCAGAGTAGATTCAGACTGCAGAGCAGGTTGAGGCTGCGGGGCAGTTGGCCATTGCAGTACGGCATTCACCAAAGGGTCAAGCCCTAGGCCTTGAAGGGTCAGTTGATCAAGCGCTAGTTGCACCCCACCAACCTCAATCGTCCCCGAGCAGTCCAAGGCATCGGGGGTAGAAAAAGCCTGAAACAACTCAATGAGTTTGCGGCGGATCTCGGGAGTCGCACCGCGCAACACCGTCAGCTGAGGGTGCAGCTGAATAGGTGCTCCTTGTGGAGCGAGGTGGTCAATGCGTAAGAGCTTCATCAGGTTCTGGTGTAACTGTCGGCCGAAACCGGCGACGACTAAATATTGCGTGTCAAGTAATTCTCAACTCTCTACGTGTCTCACTACCGACTCAATCCACCGTGATACGGCGAACTCGTGATGATGGCGGGGTTTTCTTCGGTGCCGGCTCTGCACTGTCAGGTACCTCTGTAGCCGCATCTGTAGCCGCATCCGCATCTGCTTCTGTATCCGAATCCGCATCTGACTCAGGCCAAGCGCTGCGTTCCCAAGGCTGCTCTTGCTTTGTGAAGCTGCCCTTCACCATCTCTGTGACAGATGAGGCGGCCTCAGTGATTCGATCGGGGTCTTCGACTACTTCTTCCACAAGGTCCAAAAAAGAACGAGCGGCCTTGATCATCTCTCGTGCAGCGCGCTGTAGGTGCTCCACGCCATCGGCGGTACGAGAGTCTGAGGAACCAGAACCTGCTGGCGAATCTTGCATCCCCTCATAATTGCCGGTTTTGTAACCGTTCGTCAGGTTGAACTGCGCAGAACTCAGGTCAAGGGGACAGTTGCTGCGGCAAATCTGATTGAAAGGCACCCATCCTGCAGCGCAGCGGTGCTGATGTTTCGACGAGAGAGTGAGTCCGGCAGAGTCAGATTTCGCCGATGCGGTCCAATAGAAATGAACAATTCATCTCCAGAGCGCGTCAGGTCGAGATCCTCAGAATCTGCAAATGGCAACTCAAGAGATAAGACGTACTCATCACCCTCATGTTCCAACCGCAACGGGCGTCCGGTAACGAGACGATCCGATGGATCAGCTTCACCCCAAAGGCCACTCGCAAAAGTGTTCAGTGCGTCCATTCCAACGACCTCACCGCCAACATGAGCAGCGCGGAACACCGGTAGAGCGCCAAAGCTGTGTTCAATAGTGTCGAGGTGTACCTGCTGCTGCTGTCGCCAACTCTCAAACCAAGGGTCTCGCGCAAGGTCGGGAAGAACCCTGTTTACGATCACAGCATCAACGTGGTAGCCGAATAAAGACAAGTAGGTGTAGGTGCGGCGTGCCTCTGAGATCACCATTGCTTCGGGGTTCATCACCAAGCGAGCAGAGGTGACCTTGGGATCAGCAAGTATCCGACGAACCGAGTCCAGCGATGCATACAAGCGCTGGCCAGCGCTAAACACAGCGTCATCTGCAACGGGCAGCGAGGTCAGACGCGACAACAAGGGTCCAACCATCCGGTTCACTCGCCGCGAAGCCGGGTACAGCCGATCCATGTACCAACTCAAAATATCTGGCAATGAAAGCAAACGAATGGTCTCAGCAGTGGGAGCGCAGTCAACAACCACCACGTCAAAGCGACCTGATTCACACAGAGACTCAACCTCGGTTAACGCAAATAACTCGTCGAGCCCCGGGATCATCGAAAGTTCTTCGGCCTCGATTGCTTCGACGCCAGCCCAATCCAGCATCTCGATCATCCAACCGCGTATCTCACCCCAGTTCTCTTCTAGTCGCTCACGAGCGTCAAGTTGTTGCGCCCAACACCGAGGGGCTACCTCAATAGGCTCTGTTCCGAGTGCGAGCCCCATTGAGTCGGAGAGCGAGTGCGCTGGGTCTGCCGAGGTGACAATGACTCGTTGACCCTGCGCTGCAATCTGCAGCGCCGTTGCCGCAGCAGTGGTGGTCTTGCCAACGCCACCCTTGCCCGTAAACAACAGAACCCTCATGGTTTGCGCCGTGCAGGCTGGGCTCTCTGTGTCGACAGATCTCGCTGAGAAGGAAAGAACCCGAAACGAACTGCCCAGAACCCGCAGAACGCCAACCCCAAAATCGGCACCAGGGTCCCAAAGGCCAGTGGGGTAAACGGCCGTGCCACCGCTGCGATGCACGCAATGAGCACCTGCGCCAAAAGTGAACCCAGCAAACTCAACTGCACAGAGCGCGGGGCGCAACCAGCCAGAAAGAACAAGCCGCCAATGCCCATCAGGTCATCTCGGCTCCTTGATGCCGCAAGCGCAATATCGGCTATGAACAACAGGCTGCCAAAGGCAAAGAGTCCGACTGACACCAAAAAGAACAATCCGACAAAACGGTCCGGATTGATCACCGCTGCAACAGTGACTGCAGCAAAGAGGGTTGTAGAGAACCAAGAAAGCACTTGAATCGCTCGCCCTGGGATGCCATCAGCGAAGGCTGCATGAAGACGCTCCCGTCGTGCCTCTGCAGTGGCGGAGCGTTCAGCTTCGAACTCTGCTCGCGCTTGCGCAGCAGTTTGCTTTGAAGCCTTTGAAGCCATCTTCTGATCAGGCGATGAACTCATTGCTCCCTATCATGGCGGCGCAACCGAGTTGAAGCACGTTGAGATACATCAAGTTTGAGTCCGGCTACGAACAGGTATGACGATTTTTTGCTTTACTGCCTCGCAGTTCGCTCTCTCAGTCACAATCGCTTCTCTAGTCGAGCGAGTTGGGTCATCTAGAAGTTCGTGCAGTCCTAGCTGCATCGCAGCCCATGTGGCATGCGCAACGAGCAGATCGTCGGGATGATCGAGATAGCTCGCTAGCAGTAACTTCAGGCCCGAACTGATTCGTTGATGCGAATTGCCAAGCACGAGTAACGCATTCCTGCGCACATAGCGCGGCTCACGTGCAGGAATGTACCAACGCCCAACCTGCGCAAAGAGCTCCTCGTCGCTTGCCGACAGCAGCCAGTGCAGGTCTATCCATGTTCCGGGTACCTGAGGTTCATTGTCCGGTGCCTGTAGTGGCCCTGAGTGGCCATCGGCGCGTCGACTTGGAGGACAAACCTCTTGGCATTCATCACAGCCGTAGATTCGATCCCCAAGTGCAACACGAAACTCGCGAGGAAACTCGCCTTTGGCCTGCAAGAGCCAGGCCAAACAGCGACGAGCGTCGAGCACCCCAGGGGCGATGATTGCCCGAGTAGGACATCCGTCCAAGCAGCGCTGACAGGTTCCGCATCCGTCCTCAAGCGGCTGCTCGGCGACTGGCAAGTCGGCGTCGGTCAGCACAGAGCCAAGCAAGAACCAACTCCCCTCGCCAGGAAGCAACACATTGGAACTTTTTCCATACCAGCCAATGCCCGCTCGAACAGCTGCTGCGCGATCGACGAGTGCATTGTCATCTGCAAGCACCACAGCCCGGTGACCCTGTGCCACGAGGCTGTCAGCCATTTTCTGAAGCGCGAACCGAAGACGCTCGTAGTGATCCGCTGTGGCATAGCGAGCAACGCGCGCAGAGGGCAGTGCGGGTGGGTCTGGCACCGCTGTCTCGTAACGGTACGCCCCGACCAGCATGGTTTTTACGCCAGGCAAAGTCATGGATGGATCGGTTGATCTAGCTGGATTTCGATACGTGAACGCCATGTCTGCATTGAGGCCTTGCTCGCGACGCTGTTCAAGAACCTGGCGAGTCTCAGCGAAGGGCGAGGCATCACAGACACCAACGGCGGCAAGTCCGTGCGCTCGCCCCATCTCAATGAGTTGTTCGCAGAACTGACTTTTGCTCACCGGCATCATGGGGGCCACCGCACCATCGTGGCCTACTCAGTGCTCGAACGCGCTACTCAAGGCGGATCCGGCTCAAGGTACTCACCTGCAGCGATTGCAGCCTGATGGTCTATCGGTCCGCGAGCGCGGGGATCGATTCCGCTTCTCAACAGCACAAGGGCCGCCACTGCTGCCACTGCAGCCAAGGTGAAACCTGCTCTGTAGCCGCCGAACTTGACTGAAACACCAAGCACGGCTGCGCCGATCCCCTGAGACAAGTCAAAGAAGCTACTGATAGTGCCCACCGCGGAGCCACGCTCGGAATCAGGCACTCCGGTGAGTGCCAGTGTTAGGACCGATGGGTAGAGCAGTGACATTCCGATTGAGAAAATAACGGTGCCCAGATACAGACCGAACTTTGTTTGAACAAAAGCAATGATCAGTAGTCCCAACGCTGCGGCGACCGTAGAGAGTGTGCCTGCGCGAAGTGGTCCGATCCGGTCTGGAATCTTTGCTCCAACAATTCGAACCACCAAAATTGTGCAACCGTAAAGCAAGAACACACTGCTTGAATCTTGAAGGCCTACATCGCCGACATACAAAGGCATAAATGCCGCAAAGCCCGCCAGACCAATCATCCCGAGAAAGAGAACAAACCCAGGCGTCAGGGCTGCACGGTTAATAAGCGGTGCCGGTGCACCCCCAAGTGGTGATGGCACAACTGTCTCGGTAGTGAAACATCCGATCACGGCCGAGAGTGATGCAAACACCAGTGCGACCATCCAAACCCGGTTGAAGTGCGTCCCATCAAGTACGAATTCACCTAGCGCCGGCCCAAACGCCAAACCGCTGTACACCGCAACGGACCAATAGCTAATCGCCTCTCCTCGCCTTGATGGAGGTGCAAGGTCTGTGACCATCGTCCCTGCGCCTACAAAGAAAGCAGCCTCACCGACCCCACCTAAAAGGCGCGCAGCAAAGAGCATCTCTGGGCCTGTGACCAACAAGTACAAACCAACCGAGACGCCAACCACACAGGCTCCACCCACGATGAGAACTTTTCGACCCATCCTGTCTCCGATGCGGCCCGCAAATGGCCGAATGAGCACTGCACCGATCGAGAACGAGCCGACTAGGATTCCAACTGCCAACTCGCTTCCGCCTAGTGGACCCGCCACAAAAAGTGGGACGACCGGCAACAACATGCCGAGCGAAAAGAAATAGAACAAGCCAGCCACGACCACGGTGACGAATTGGCGTGTAATGACTTTTTCCTGACCACGCGAAGGCGAAGCCGGAGACAAGCTGTTCGGCATGCTACGAACAGATCTCAACAAGTTGTTGAGGCAACGAGAACCGGCCATCGTCGCCTGCAGGAAACCCTATGACCTGAGTCACTGCATCGGGGTTGAGTGGGCCATACAGGTGAGGGAAGAGCAACTCCCCCTCTGCTGGCACCCCGGGCTCCCATCGCAACTCGGCCGCAAGCCGATCCGGATCAATCACGAGTAAAACCAAATCGGTCTGACCCAAATAGAATTTGTTCGCAGGAATCAGCAGCAGCTCAACCGTAGAGAGATGCATGAACCCGACAGTGTCTTGGTCCGCAGTGCTGTAACCGTGTCTCGCCTGCATACAACGCTCAGCCTCTGCAACCTTGCAGATATGTAACAGCGGAGTTGCGACCTGGGTCATGAGCTACGAGTAAGGGCGAGGAGTTGGCCCGAGGAGACCACATTCGCTCCGAGTCGCCGCGCCCCATCTTGAACGCGGCGGTCGGAACTGACCACGATGACCGGTTGATCTGTTGGCAATCCAGCGACCATGTCCAAGATCACATCATCTGCCTCTACATCGGCCTTGCTGAAGTGCACTCGGACAGCTAGCGGCGCACCAACTGCCGGGCGGCTGCCAGCGCCCTCACCGTCAAAGACCACATGCACCAGGGCTGAAGTACGCGCCTGCAGTGCCGCCAACATGTTGAGAAGAGAACTTCTCTGAGCTGCGCCGTCAAGGAGCGGCCAAGCCTCCATCGAGATGTTGTAGCCATCCGCAATCAAGATGATCTGCGGAGTGGACAGAAGCTGCTCAACACCCTCTACAGATCCGTCAATCGCTCCGCGCAGAAGACGCAGAGGGGTTCGTCTCGGTGGCCGCTGCGCCACGGCCGATGCACGAACAGCAGCATCACTGTCAGCAGCATCACCGCTGGCGGCACTGTTGCGGGCCTGCTCGCTAGCCAAACGCAGGTCGGCTTCAGCTACTGCCGGCGCGACGCTTCTAGCTAGCAGTTCTAGTTGCTGGCCAAGCGCTGCTGCAGCCTGAGCAGCATGATGTACTGCATCTTGAATCTTGGACGGCTCAACGCAATCCCAAATCGAGGTTGCTACTTCAGATGGCAGCGATTCTTCATCAGCTGATATCTCCGTCGCAGGCGCTTCATGCAGATTGGATGCTTCGGGTTGAGATGCAACAATCTGCACCTCGAGCTGAGCAACTTGTTGCTCTGCCGCTTCTGCTCGAGCAATTGCTAGCCGTGACTCGTCGAGACGAGCCGAAGCACGCTTCTCTGCATCTTTCATAGAGCGAATAGCTTGTTGACGCTCTTGTTCGAGTTGCTCCACACGCTGCTCAAGTTCGTTTCGTTGCGCAGCAGACTTGAGTGCGTCAGCACGCTCAGCAGCTATTGCGTCAGTTGCGGACTGTGCAGAATCAAGGGCCTCAGCCAACTCATCCTTGAGCCGGGCAACTGCTTCTTCTGCCTGAGCAAGTCTTCGCTCGGCAGTCCTACCCTGTGCTCCGGCAGCAACAGCATCTTCTTCCTCTGCCGCAGACTCAATCAATAATTCGAGCTCTGCGGACCACCCCTCGGGTCGGTGAAGAAACAGCCAAGACTCCCGGCCAAGATCATCCTCGGTGAGACTTCGAGCCACAGCGTGGCGGAACTGCTCATCCGAGTCGAGCACCTCGAGGACCCTGCGAGACGCTGCGGTTGGCAGGCGAACAAAGTTTAGGAGCGGTCTCAAAGCTGCCGGAGGCAACGGCGCCCCCTTCGATTTACCCGAGGCATCCTTTTTTGCTTGAACGATGGCGCTTTCGACGGCCCTGCTGAGAACTCGGGCGCGTACGACCTGATAGGCATCATCGCTGCCGCGATCAGACACCGGCGTCTGCGCCAAGCGTCTCGCCATCTGTTGGGTCTCGCTGAATCTGGTCTGGTTGGATAATTACAACAGAGGCACCCGTCCCACACCACCGACAGAGCACCGATTCATAATCTTCATCGAGTACAACCAAGTCTTCGATGCTCAGTTCGCCTCCAACAGTGAAGTGGTGAAACGAACGAGTACGCCGCAAGACTGTCACTTCGAAGCGAGTCAGGTTGCCACATGCCGTACAGCGATACCGGGGCGGTTCTGCGTCTACTGCCAGGTCCGAAGTGGTGTTCATTCTGAGATGTTAGCGCTCTGATCAGTCAGCAACTTTTGCCGATCAGTTGCTCTGCGCCTGGGCAGAAGCTTGGCTAATCGCAACGAGCTTACCGAGCACCGCAGCAGCACGACCATCGTCGATTGCAGCGGTAGCAAGTTCTACCCCAGCAGCAAGGTTGGTGGTACAACCGCCGACAAGAAGGCCTGCCGCAGCGTTGAGCACCACCATGTCTCGCAGGGGCCCTCTTTCTGCATCAAGGATTGACCTTGCCGCAATAGCGTTTTCTTCCGGGCCGCCCACCCTGATTTCATCGAGCGAGACTCGCGCCAAACCAACTTGTTCGGGCTCAACAACAAAGCTCCGCAACTCTCCCTCAAATAGTTCCGTTACCTGAGTAGAGCCAGTAGTTGTGAGCTCATCCAAACCACCCTCACCATGAATAACCCAGGCGTGAGTCAGCCCTCGTCTACGCAGAACCTGGGGCACAAGCTGCATCAACCGCGGGTCAGACACACCGATCACCTGACGGCCAACTCGACCTGGGTGAGACAGTGGACCAAGAATGTTGAACACCGTCGGAACCCCAAGTTGGGCACGAACCGGCGCAACATGTCGCATTGAGGGGTGAAACACGCGAGCGAACGCAAAGCCGACTCCTGCGGAGCGAAGACAGCTGAGCACTCCATCACCGTCAAGTTCCACTGCAACACCAAGCGCCTCGAGCAGATCGGTAGATCCAGAGGTCGAAGACGCTTTGCGGTTTCCATGCTTGCAAACAGTTGCACCTGCAGCAGCGGCCACGAGCGAGGCCATTGTTGAAACATTGAATGCTTTACCAGCAAGCGCCTTTGATCCGCCGGTACCAACGATGTCTACGGTGGCTTCGGGGTCATCAAGAGTCAGCGGGGATGATACGGCGAGCATGGCGCCAACTAGTCCGGTGACTTCCTCGACGGTCTCACCCTTTATCCGAAGCGCCACAATAAAAGCAGCAATCTGCGCGTCCGTTGCTGTTCCGTCAAGCATTCGCTCAAGTGCGCCCGCGGCAACCTGGGGCGCAAGTTCGTTTCCCGCAATGAGTTCAGCGATCACGCCGGGCCATGCCCCTACAGCTGAAAATTCACCCATGCTTGTCTCTCCCCCTGTGCTGCTTCCCTTTCGGGGCGGCACTCCGAGCTATCCGGTGACAACCCCTGAAGAAAGTGAAGCAATTTCATCTTCGGCAGGGAGTCCCATAGTTCTGGCCCGACGCCGACGACGAATAATGCGCTGACGCTCACGTTCTGTTGCTCCACCCCACACGCCGTTGTGTTCACGGTGTGAAATGGCATGCTCCAAGCAATCTGCTTGCACGGGGCACTCAGAGCAGACTGATTTCGCGGGGCCAGCCTCTTCATCAGTGACGGGATAAAAAATTATGGGATCGATGCCCCTGCAGGCCGATCGATCTACCCATTTCAGGTCCATGGGGTGATTCTGCCCCTGTCACAGGCTGATGTCCAAGTGAGTATCAAAATTCGCAGCTTCTCCGCTCTCCGCTAGGCCAGATGCCACCTGCGCCTCTACACTCAAAATGTGAGTACTCGCCCCTTCATTCGAGCCACCTCTCTAGAGGCGCTGCGTTCCGAAACCTTTGATCTAGTAGTCATCGGAGGTGGAGTCACAGGTGCCGGCGTAGTTCTTGACGCAGCGTCTCGCGGGCTTCGTGCTGCGCTCATTGAGCGTGACGACTTTGCTTCCGGTACGTCTTCAAAATCTTCGAAGCTGATTCACGGCGGTCTGCGTTACTTGCAACAAGGCGAGATCGGACTGGTCTACGAAGCTCTTGCAGAACGGCAAAGGCTTTTGCAAAACGCCCCGCACCTTGTCAAGCCGCTGCCCTTTTTGATTCCCATGTTCGGAAAGAACGGCATCATCCCAGCCAAGATTGCCCGGCTACTTGGTGGCGCAATGTGGGGATACGACCTGACCGGCGGGTTGCGGATCGGAAAGAAGCACCAACGACTTGATAAGGCAGAGGCCCTTGCCTACATGCCAACCCTGCCGCAGGAGCGACTCGTTTCGGCCTACCTCTACTTCGATGCAGCAGCCGATGACGCACGACTCGTTGTTGCGCTGCTTCGCACAGCAGCGCTTGAGCACGGTGCGGTGATTGCAAACCAAGTCTCTGCAACATCAGTTGCCAAAGATGTTGGCGGGCGCGTCACAGGAGTCAAGGTCTTAGCCGACGGTGAGGAGTTCACCATCTCTGCACGCTCTGTGGTCAACGCTGCAGGCGTGTGGTCAGACGATGTCCGCTCACAGGACGAGGGCAAACACCCTGACTCAATCCGGCCAGCCAAAGGAATCCACATCACCGTGCCTTGGGATTTGGTTCGCAATGAGGTTGCAGCCGTTATTCCCGTCCCCAAAGATCGTCGATCTGTCTTCATTGTTCCTCATGGTGACCTCACGTATGTGGGAACCACCGACACCGATTACGACGGACCAATTGATGACCCTCAGTGCACCTCAGAAGACATTGACTATTTGCTGAGCGCGCTCAACGGTTCTTGTACTACGACCATCACACGAGATGCAGTTGTGGGCACTTGGGCTGGGCTGCGGCCGCTTGTGAAGGCAGCCGCTAGCGGTCGAACCGCAGATTTGTCTCGTAAGCACAACATCACACGTTCTGTCTCGGGCATGGTCACCATTACTGGCGGCAAGCTCACCACTTACCGTGAGATGGCAGCAGACACTGTTGACGAAGTCATTAAACATGTCCTTCCTCGCAATGGCGGCGCCGAGGGAATCGGCCACAGCTGCACAAAGAAGCTGCGCCTTCGCGGTGCAGCAGGGTACGACACGCTTGCTTCAGCAGGCTCGCTCTACCCCGCAGTGAGCCCCGAGTTGCAGGAGCATCTAGGGAATCGATACGGCGGGGAGGCACGTGTGCTGATGGCTGCGATTCAACAGGACCCCACCCTTGCAGAAACCATCGTGGCGGGAATGCCCTACACCAAGGCCGAGGTGCAGTTTGCCGTGCGCCACGAAATGGCTACCTCGCTCGACGATGTGTTGTCTCGGCGAACACGGGCGCGAATTTATGCACGTGATGATTCCGCTGACGCAGCCGTTGCAGTTGCTGCACTGATGGGCGAAGAACTCGGCTGGGACGACGTAACTCGTAAGCAGAATGTCGAGTCCTATCGCGAGTCGATAGAGCACGAGCGCGAAGCCGCTTCGCTACCCGAGACGCATCTCAGTAGCCTGATGCACACCTGATCCGAAAAAGCACCGAACAGCACTAGCTAGCACGGGCAAATCAGGCGATCAACGAAGCAAGAGTTGGCCAGATCAGGGGACGCAATGACACAGGATCGTTCAGCCGAAGTAGATGAGCTTGGCCCGGGAGCGCCCACTCCCCCGATTCCTATTGAGGGCGGCGGCGCTGCAGCAACCTCGAAGCGTCGCGGGTCCCGAGTGGGCATTACTGAAGCAGTGCTTCGAGATTTGCGGTCCACCTGCGCGGAAGTTTCCGAGGACCCGGAAGTCATTGGGGAAGCAAGCCGCGATTGGTGGCCACTAGCCATGACATGGGCACTGGCCGGCCAGGTTGGATCACGTGCAGCAGCAGTCGCTCGGCCAACCACTGCTCAAGAGGTGGCCGAACTTTTAGCTGTCTGCAACAAATGGGGTTTGCCGGTCACCGCTGCCGGTGGCCGCTCAGGAGTTCTGGGCGCGTCTGTTCCCGTATTTGGCGGCGTCCTGCTCGACATGTGCGGACTCAGCGGAATTGTCGATGTTGACGACGAGTCGCTCACCGTGGATGTGCTGCCCGGCACCTTCGGAGACCTTTTTGAACACGAGCTACGCAGCACCTACTCGCTTACCTGCGGGCATTGGCCTCAGTCCATGGCACTGTCCACTGTGGGTGGCTGGATTGCCTGCCGTGGGGCCGGGCAACTGTCGACTCGCTACGGCAAAATCGAAGACATGGTCCAAGGCCTAGATGTTGCACTCGCTGATGGCCGGGTTGTGAGCACGGGAGGATACCCACGCGCTGCAACTGGCCCCGACCTGACGCAGCTTTTTGTTGGTTCCGAAGGCACGCTGGGGGTTATCACAAGCGCTCGCCTTCGCGTGCATCCCAGCCCGCCCGAGGATCGCCGTTCGGCATGGTCATTAGCTTCATTTGATGAAGGCCTTGAGCTGTGTCGGCGGATTCTGCGAAGAGGTGCAACTCCTGCGGTGCTGCGGCTTTACGACAGCATTGAGTCGGAGCGCAACTACCACCTTGGGGACGGCCGATGTGTGGTGCTGGTCTTGGACGAGGGCGACCCCGCAATCATTGACGGAGTCATGAGCGTGGTCGCCGACGAGGCCCGCCACGCTGGGGCTGCCCCACTTGATGCAGCGCTGCTAGACGTCTGGTTAGCAAAGCGCAATGACGTTGCCGCCCTTGAACAACTCATCTCACGCGGACTACTTGTAGACACCCTCGAGGTGTCGGGTCGATGGTCAGTCCTGTCGGGCCTTCATCAAGCTGTGATCGCTGCTATCGCAGCAGTTCCAGGCGTTCTAGCAGTCTCAGCCCATTGCAGCCATAGCTACCTCGACGGCGGTTGCTTGTACTTCACCTTTGCGGCGCAGCCTTCTGCTGCTGACGGCTCAGCGGCGCCAAGCCCTGAAGAGGTAGACGCTCTCTACTTGTCGCTGTGGGATGCAGGCACGAAGGCCGTGCACGCGAGCGGCGGTTCGCTTTCTCATCATCATGGCGTAGGCCTCAATCGGTCTCGCTTTGTTGCCGAGGCCCTTGGCGGCGGACTTGAGGTGTTTCGTTCCCTTAAGGCTGCACTTGATCCAAAGGGCATTATGAACCCAGGTAAATTGGGCCTGAAATCGGCCTACGGAAGTATCGGGCTGCTCGGAGAATGAGCAGCCCACAAGGCCGTTCAGAGGCAGGACCAACTGGGATCGTCCTGCCGGAAATGTCTCCGCTGCAAGCGCTCTGGCGAGGCGCTGTGACCGCTCTAGTAGTGGTGCTCCCTGTGGGGGTGCTGAATCAGTACCTCGTGAGCAGCGGCGAACTCTCCGGGGTTTCTCCGGTTGCCATTTTATTCTGGCTCCTCATCTTACTCGGGGGTGCCTCGGGAGGTTGGGCCGTGATAAGGCTCTCACCGCAGGCACCGCTACCCTATGCCGCCGGTGCATCCGCCATTGCCTATGTAATTGTGCAGAGCCTTGGCGTAATCGTTCGCTTGATCGACAATAGGCCAATCGGCTGGCTGGGCTACCCGCTGCTCGCCCTCTTTATGGCAACCTGTGGAACTCTGGGCGGGATGTACGCTCGCCGGTGGCTGCGTCAGAATGATTCTGCTGCTCCTGCTAGTGCTACTGGGCTTTCCGGTTCTAATGAAAGAGAGTTCGAATGAGCATTCTGGTGATGGACCTTGGGACTTCTGGAGTGCGCTCTGCAATAGTCCACGCTGACGCCTCGATCACTCACGAGTTCAGGCGCGCCACACTGCCCGACACTCCCGTGCCAGGACTTGTCGAATTTGATGCGCTTGTCTACGCGAATCACGCGTTGGAATGCGCCCGTGAGACCCTTGCCGAATACGGACAGGTTGCAGGGGTGGGAATCAGCAATCAGCGAGCTACCACGGTTGTATGGGACCGTGCCACAGGCCAACCGGTGGCACCTGCCCAAGGTTGGCAAGACTTGCGAACAGTTGGCGACTGCCTTGGCCTCAACGCCGAAGGCTTTCACTTTTCCCCCACTCAGTCGGCCACCAAAATTGCCAACATTCTTGATTTGGTCGATCCGGACCGTGAGCGTGACTTGTGCTTTGGAACCCCCGATAGCTGGATCATCTTTCAACTCACCAATGGCGCTGAGCATGTGTCCGACCTATCGAATGCTGGCATTTGGGGACTACTGACCTCTGACGGAACACAGCTTGATCAGCGGGTGCTTGAGCGTCTGCGCATCCCTGAGCGGATGATTCCTCGCATCGTTGACTCAACCGGAGAAATCGGGCCAGCCGTTGCGTTGCCCGGAGCCCCCTTGATTTGCGGGCTGGCAGGAGATCAGCAGTCCTCGCTGATTGGACAGGGCTGTGTTCAACCGGGCATGGCCAAGATCACCTTTGGCACCGGCGGCATGTTGGACGTCTGCCTAGGCCCAGAGAAACCAAAGTTCGACACACGCGGAGCGGGCGGCACTTTTCCGCTCGTGTGCTGGCAAGACAAAGGCAGCGCCATGTGGGGAGTCGAGGCGGTCATGTTGTCTGCTGGCACCAATGTGGAATGGCTGCGCGATGACCTCGGCCTGATTCCCGACGCTGCAGCCTCGGCCAAAATCGCTGCCACCGTAGACTCCACCGAAGGAGTCATGTACGTGCCCGCGTTGCTCGGACTGGGCACACCCAACTGGGATTACGGAGCACGCGGCGCGCTACTTGGACTCACTCGTGGCAGCACCGCTGCTCACATTGTGCGCGCCGTGCTCGAAGGAGTGGCTGAACGAGGAGCCGACCTTGTTGAGTCAGCCGAAACCGACTGCGGCCTTAAGCTGTCCACTCTGCGAGTAGACGGCGGGATGGCCTCTAACCCAGTGTTCGTGCAGGCTCTTGCAAACGCAGCGCAAAAGCCGGTCGAGGTAGCACCCGTTACCGAAGCAACCGCGCTAGGCGCTGGGTTCTTGGCCGGCCTTGCCGTAGGCACTTGGAACTCTTGGGATGAGATCGCTGCAACTTGGCAACCCGCTCACGCGGTGGAACCCGGACCGGCAACTGATCGCGATCGCTGGCGAGAGGCTGTGTCCCGTGCGAGCGAATGGTACGGCGACCTGTCTGCCTTGGACTTCTAACTCAGCAGACTCGCTAGAGAAGCAGCAGTCCCAACTTGGCAACAGCTCTCACTAGGCAGCGCTTGTGCTGTTTTGGCGCTGTTTCGCCTGCTGGCCGCCACCAAACCACGAGCCCATATCAAGAACGAACCCGAAGATCACCAAGAGCCAGCCGATTCCGCTGACCCCTTGGCCGGGTGCATAACAAATCGCGTAAAGCACCGTGGTGTAGGGCAAGAATACAAAGCCAGCAAAGCCAACAAAGAACGAGTTGAAGGCAATCGCTAGACGGTCAGAGAAGAGCTGCATGCAAAACAGCACAAACCTTGGTGACAGAAACATGAGTACTGCGATGATGCAACCCATAGCGTTTTCTCCAATCGGCGGGGCAGGCCTCAGATGCCAGACCCCTCTCTGCTGTGAGAGACTACTCATGTCGGTGAGTCAGTCGGGTGACCGCGTCTCGGGTAGTTCGCAAGAGCACTTGGGCCGAGGAAGGTCGGGACTCCATAGAGCAGGGTGCTAGTGAGAGCTAGGTCGGAGTGATCTGACGGTTAGGGCAGCAGAGAGCAGACCGCCGATGGCCCAGCGACTCCTTCGGGGGCTGTTGGGAACAGGCAAGGGTGAAACGGTGCGGTAAGAGCGCACCAGCGTCGGGAGCGATCTCGGCGGCTTGGTAACCCCCACCCGGAGCAAGGTCAAGCAGTGGTATGGGCAGCTCGTCCGCCAACGTGATTCCCTCGGGAAGAGCAGCGGCAGCCACGGGTAGACCGCATAGATGGATGGTCACCAAACGGAACCCCCGCAAGGGGCCCGGGCACAGAATCCCGCCTACAGACTGACTCACCGACACAACAAGCAAATAGTGCTTGGGACTAGCACGATCTGTCTTGGCCCACCACGGATCTGCTCAGCACATTTTCCATTTCCAGTATCTGCCACTTTGAGCTTCAGTGTCACAGGGTGTTTGTAATGTAGAACATATGTTCGATCTGGACGACTCCGAAGCAATCCCCTCCAAAACTGATCAGACAGCGCCGGTATCTGGTTTTGGTTTGGGTGTGGAGTTGGGTGTTGTTGCTGATCAGGGCGCGGGTGGTTTGGTTGCGTTAGCGAACCTTGCTGCGGGTATGAGTTCGGCTGGTTCTGCAGGTTCTGGTGGTTCTGGTGGTTCTGGTGTGGGTGTGGTGTCTGATGAGGTCCTTGTTGGGTTGTCTGATGTGTTGGAATCAGCCCAACGGGCGTTGGATTCAGCACGGTTAGCAGTCGTGGGTGAACTCGACGCCCGTAACGTCTCGTTACGCACAAAGGGCCTTGT